>NZ_CP022390.1:1326431-1658039 GCF_003076515.1 Alcaligenes aquatilis
TGCCGTGACAAACCCAGGCTCAGGGTGGTGGCGGGCGTAAGGTCCACGTCCACCACGCCATAGAACAGTTGTTCCTTCTGGCGGTTGTAGTCCCGGTAAAGTTTGCCACCTCCGGCCACAATGACCGCACGGCCACGCACAGTGCCGGACTCATTGAGCGCATTGGACAGATCCACCACGCCACGCGCGTTCTCCCATGATGAGGCCGTCACGCGGGCCGAATACTGAGGTGTCGAAGTCGGTCTTTTGCGGATCAGATTCACGGATGCCGACGGGTTGCCAGACCCTTCCAGCAAGCCCGTGGCCCCCCGCACAATCTCCACCCGGTCATACATGGCCAAATCATCATCGGCCAGAATATCGCGCGAATAGCTTTGAGTGGACGTCGTGATGCCGTCGTACTGAATATTGGAAATGCTGTGACCACGCGCCAGATACTCCCAGCGCGAATCGCCATTGCCTTGCACGGCCACAATCCCCGGCGCATCACGCAAGGACTCATCCAGAGCACGGTAATTCTTGTCCTCGATTTTTTGATGCGTAATGACGGTCATCGACTGCGGTGTTTCACGCAGCGAGAGCTCCAGTCCGCTGGCCGATGTCGACGGCCCCATCGCGACATAGGAGCCACTCCCTTCTGTGGCCAGGCCCGTATTGGCCGTGACCGTGATCGGAGCCAATTGCGTGGTGTCATCACGACTGGAACGGGTCAAGGAAACTGTTCTCCCCCTCCAACTGGCCTGCACTCCTGTTCCCTTCAGCAAACTTTGCATGGCTTGCTGCGGCGTCATGCGCCCACTAACAGGCGCTGCCTGCAAGCCACTGACGGTATCGGGCAAATAATAGATTTGAATATCTGCCTGCTGGCCCAACTCAAGCAGAGCCTGATTCAGGGACTGAGCAGGAATGGAAATAGACAAGGCAGGCACATCCTGCGCGATCACTGGCTCCAGCGGGCTGAGCGACAAGGCCAGTGCCAATACGCTGAGCCCGACACCCTGGACCGGACGCAAGGCAAAAAGAAGCCATCGTTTATTTGTGTTCTGTGGATACACCGTAGTACTCGTTATAAGGAAAGCGACGCACAAAGCGACAAGCCCTTTGGCCAAAGGCAATCAGGGACACAAAACTGTCCCTTCCCTCATAAGAGTCAATCAGGAGCACACCCCGTAACGATTCTCGTTCTTAAATTGAAAGAAATTGTATCTTTCAGAGAATATGAGGTCTAACGAGCCGCAATACCCCATCGGCCATCCGGCCCTTGCACAATCACCACGGGTGCCAATGAGGGCAGGACTTCCAGAAAAGCCTGGGGGTCATTCACATTGAAGACACCTGTCACTCGCAGCCCACGCAATGAAGGGCTGTGCAGCACGATGCCTGGCTCCTTGTAGCGATTGAGCTCAGCCACGATATGTTCCAGTGGCTCGGCATCAAAAATCGCCTTCCCCTGCCGCCAAGCCAGCATCTGCTCGATATTTCTTGATTGCACAGTCGCAAAACGGCCACTTCCCAATCGCAGTCCTTGCTGACCCACCAAGTCGTAATAGGCGCTGTTCCACCAGGGTCCGCTCTGTACGCGCACCGAACCGGATTCAACCGCCACATCAACCGTGTCCGTGTCTCGTCGCACGTTAAAACGAGTGCCCGTCACCCGTATCACCGCCCGGCCCGCATCGACATTAAAAGGCCGAGCGACCTCGGAGCGTACCTGGAAGAAAGCCTCCCCTTTTTCCAGCACGACACGGCGCTCGGACTGATAGAAGGAAACGTGCACCGCGCTGTCAGTATTCAGACTGATCAGCGATCCATCCGGCAAGGTCTGCTCAAGACGTTCACCCTTGCGGCTGATATAACGCTGGGCATACTGCTCACTTTCCAGCCAACGCTGCGGCCCCAGAACAGCGACTCCCGCGGCCGCCGCACAGGCACTTCCCAAACCTGCGATAAACGCTCTGCGCCCCCATTGCGGTGCCCGAGGGCGAGTGTTCTGTGCCAAGCGTGCCTTGAAAGCGGCATCCGGTGTTGCCTGCGCAATCGACCACATGGCTTCCATGTCCTGATAGGCCTGCGCATGACGCGGAGCCTGTTCCAACCATTGCTCAAGCAGCGTCTGATCCCCCTCCTGCATCAAGCCACCTCGCACGCGCGCAAACCAGAACGCAGCGGCGTCATGGGGATCATCAGGAATAGGAAGTGAATGGGATACGCTCATAGTCGCTACGATAGCTCGCCGGTTAATTCCTGTAGCAATGCGGGTGAAGACAGAATAGTGCTCATGGCGTGCATCGCTATATTAAGAGGAAAACTGCTGCAACTTAAGCTGCAAATGACGCATGCTGCGGGTCAGGTACTTTTCTACCGAACTAACAGACAAACCTAAATGACTGGCGATCTCGGGCACAGTCCAGCCTTCCAGCCTGTGGCAGGAAAACACCTGCTGACAGACAGGTGGCAATTCATCCAGGGCCGCTAACAAGGCTTCCGAAAGCTGCCCGCAATAGGCCGCCTCCTCGGCGCCCGATACCACGGGGTGATCCTGTTCGCTCAGATCTTGCAAGGGAATCGTTAAAGCGGGCTGCTCCCGCTTTTGTCGCTGTATCAGACTATTGGCCGCACTGCGGTGCAAATAAGCCCTGGGATTACTAATCCGGGCTGCATCTTGCTCCAGCATTCCGGCAATGGCATCGTGGGCCACATCTTCCCCGTCAACGCTGTTTGATGAACGCCGCGTCCACGTCTTGACCAGCTCGTGGTAATGCACGAGCCAAGTTTTACGTGAGGACGAAAAACGCGACATAAAACAGCATGGGGTAAATAGACAAGACGGACATAATAATAACAACGATTCTCATTATTGTTATTATGGTTTGATCTGAACAAGCAAAAATCTGGATATCGTGGGGAGTATCAGCATCATCATTGCTATTGCACAGTTTATGGCGCAGCCAACCCTACACTAAGCTTGGCATCCCTTGATCAGCCAAGGCAGACAGTGAAACAGCCTCCATCCAGCCTGTAGCACCATCCCCGCCCTACCTCATGAGCAACACAAGCAGCACCAATAAAAAACCCGTCTGGAGACGACTCTCCAGACGGGTTTATGACTAGCTAGTCAGACTTGGGTCAGACCAGACGCACGTCTATGCTGCCCAGACCGTCGATCGCCCCGTGCATCACATCGCCTCGTTCCACCGAGCCGACACCGGCTGGGGTTCCAGTGAAGATAATGTCACCAGGGACCAGCTCGAACAGACCCGACAGATAAGCGATGGACTCAGCCACATTCCAAATCAGCTGGTTCAAATCGCCGGTCTGACGACGCTCGCCGTTGACGTCCAGGGTGATCGCACCTTGGGATAGCTCACCAATACGGCTGCGTGGCACCAGAGGGCCGGTCGGTGCGGAATGGTCAAAAGCTTTGCCCACTTCCCAAGGACGACCGGCTTTTTTGGCTTGCGTCTGCAAATCTCGGCGGGTCATGTCCAGACCCACCGCGTATCCCCACACACATTCAGCAGCCTGCTCGACCGTAAGATCACGCCCGCCCTGGGACAAGGCAACGACGAGTTCGATCTCGTGGTGCAGATCCTGGGTGCGAGAGGGGTACGGCATGTCGCAGACTTGGCCGGGCAGCACATTCAAAATGGAGTCCGCCGGTTTGCAAAAGAAGAAAGGATCTTCTCGACCGGTAAAACCCATTTCCTGTGCGTGCTCGACGTAATTGCGGCCGACGCAATAAATGCGGCGCACAGGAAAAACCTGCTCACTGCCCTGTACGTTCAATGCCGCCATTGCCGGCGCGGGGATAACCGTGCTCATTTTGCCTGGCCGTCAGCAAAACGCTTGGCACCGTCTACCAGTTCTTTCTTGGCAGCTTCGATACCTTCCCAGCCCTTGACCTTGACCCATTTGCCTTTTTCGATGTCTTTGTAGTGCTCGAAAAAGTGCTTGATGCGCTCCAGCTCTTCAGGCTGCAGGTCTTCAGGCGATTTCACGTTGCGGTACAGGGGATACAGCTTGTCGGTAGGCACAGCCAGCAGTTTGGCATCGCCACCTGCCTCGTCGTCCATGTGCAGCACGCCAATAGGACGGCAAGGGATCACGGCACCGATCTGGATGGGGAAAGGAGCGATCACCAGCACGTCAACCGGGTCGCCATCGTCCGAAATGGTTTGCGGAACGTAGCCGTAGTTGCAAGGGTAGTGCATGGCGGTCAGCATGAAGCGATCCACAAAAACCACGCCGTTCTCGTCAACTTCATATTTGACGGGGTCCGAGTTCATGGGGATTTCGATGACTACGTTGATCTCGTCAGGCAGTTTTTTGCCAGCAGGTACTTGGGCGAGGCTCATTCGTGCAAACCTTTAAAAATAAAAGAGATTAATCATTGGAGCGTCGAGGACGGTCCGAAGTTTGAGAGAGATCGACCCCAGGAATGGGAGCCGTATCAAAGTAATCATCCAGATCCGAAGAGGAACTCACGCTATCTTGCGAAGGCGAAGCTGCAGGAGGCACGGGTTCGGCCACGACGGGCAAGGGACGACCTTGATCAGGCAGGTCCTCGGCCACGACGCTGGCGGCATAGGTGTAACGAGGCAGATCATCGTCATTTTGCGATGGCAAACTATCCGCATCAGTATGACTGGGGTCATGACGCGTATCAGCCGCTGGCAAGGCCGTGCTGACCGCCAGAATCGGCAAAGTACCGGCCATGGAAGCCGCCTTGCGCCAGTAAGAAACGGCTTCATCGTGGCGACCCAAGCTGTCGTACAAGTTCCCCAGCAAGGCGTGATTGCGTAGATCACCCTGGATTTTCAGGCTGCGCAACAGGTAGTGCTCGCCCTGCCCCCACAGCTGGCTGGTCAGGCAAAGGTGGCCCAAGGTGGATAGCAAGACCGGATTGTTGGGCTGGCTACGCAACCACTCTTCGGCCTTGGCCAAACGACGGCCCACATATTCAGGTGGGCACTGGGCGTAGGCTTCCAGAAGACGGCTGTCGAAACTAGCCGCAATGGCCGGTTCCAAAATACGGCCGGCCTCTTCGTAATTACCTTCACGCTCTTGAATCAGGGCGGCTTCCAACGCTATGCCGGGCAAGACTTTCTCTTCGGATTTCAGGTCCGACCACAAGGCCTTGAACTGTTCAACACCGCCCGCGCGCAAACGAGCGGCAGCAGCAAATTCAATGCAATTGAGCGCCTCTTGACGCTCGATGCCACTGCGACGCACCAGCAAACGGGTCAATTCATACACGCGTTCGGCATTGCCTTGTTGACGATAGGCGCGCAATAGCAAGCGAGTGGCATGCAGATGGCGCGAACTGGCGTCCTGCAAACCCTGCAATAGCTCGATGGCTTCTTCTGTACGGTTCTGATCCAGGTACAGCTCGGCCGAGGCGACGGCACTGGCTTCTTTCAAACGCACATCATCGCCCGCAGCGGCACGAGCGGCCGCCAAAGCTTCATCACGTTGGGCAATCTGACCTTGATAATGTGCCGCACGTGCCGCTGCCAAACCTGCCACGACTTTGCTGGTCTGCGAGCGGGTTTTGCTCATCAACTTCATCATGTCTTTCTCGGCCTGTTCGTAACGGCCTTCGAGAATGCTGATCCAGCCGGTTTCCAGCAAGGTTTGATCGCGGCGTTGAGCACGGCGGCCGCGCCACAGGCGAAAACGCTCCGGGCCATCACTGAACCACGCCAGCAGGCGCAACAGCACATACAGGACGATGAATAGACCGAGCGTACACAGAACCACGTAGGTCAGCGACGCACGCGCCAGATAATGCGGTGTCACCAAGTAGACGTTACCAGCATGTTCACGCAAGACCAAGGCCAAGGCAACTGCGGCGACAAATAAGATGAGAGTCCAAAACCAAGTACGCATACCTTACCCCTGCGCCTGCGCGGGCTGTTCCGTCTCGGCTTGAGCGGGAGCGCCAGACTCAACCTGCTCAGCAGCAGAAGCAGCAGGCTCCTCCTGCTTGGCTGGTTCTGTGGATTGAGGAGAGTCGGACGGGACGGGGCCGGTGTCGCCCTGCTCCGTCGTGGTGTCGTCGGTGTTGTTCTGACTACGACCAGCCTGGGCTTGACGCAGGCTTTCAATGGCTGCCAAGGTGTTATTCACGGTAGGCAAACGCGCACCGATGCGAGTGTCTTGCAATTGACGGGTCAGGCGCAAGGCTTGTTGAACCTGATTCGACTGGGTATCAAAGCGTTTTTCCAGGGCCGTCGCCACCGCATTGAGCTCGGTCTGCCAGACAGCAGACTGGTTCATCATCATGGCCAACTGTGCGGCCATAATGCGCAGACGCAGATTTTCACGTAGACGGGCGGCCTGATCGGGCGACATCAACAAAGCAGCGGCATCGTCTACACGACGAATGGAGACAAACTGCCCCAGATCGTGGCTGACAGAGCGCCACGCACTACTTCCCCACTGCTGCACCGTATTCCAGCTGCGTTCCCACCAAGGGGCATCCGCAGGCAACTCGGCAGACGCAACCGCCTCGGACGACAAGTCCAGGGCTTCGGTGTTCGCACCGCCGGCAACATCATCGGGCACCAGCAAAGGAGCTTCCGATACGTAGCGCGACAAGGTGTCCAGTTGGCGGGACAAAGAGGCCACATCCACTGTGGCTGCCGCTCGAAGGCGTTCCAGATCGCCATTCAGGGTTTGTTGCAAGGAGGCCAGACCGACACGATTGGCACGCGCCAACTGCGCCTGGGCGGCTTCCAGAGAAACGATGGCGTTGGCTACATTGCCACCGAGCATCAGTTGTTGCTGCGCAATCGTGGCCAAGTGATCGATATCATTTAGCAGAACCAATTCCGAGCCGCTGTCTGTCATGGTCTGGAAGGCTTGACTCAGATCATGAAACTGTTCGGTGGAATCGTTAAAGGATTTCTCCAACTGGGCGAACTTGTCAGATTGACGCTGTGCCAATGCCAGCGCCTGCTGCGCGGTTTGGCGCGCCTGCTCCGTGGTGTTGATATTGGTTGCCAGTTGGGCCTGCAGCTCGGCCTTGTGCTTTTCCAGCAATGAATTCTGGTACCAAAGACCGGCAGCAGCCAGCACCACAACAACAGCCGTCAAGGCATAAGCCGGACCTGCACCACTTTTACGCTGTTCAGGCGTGGTGGTGCTTTCTTTAGGATCGGAGTACGGACGAGAAGCCGGTGTACTGGCTGGGCTGGAAATCGGAGTCTCCGGTTCGCTTGCGGATGCGTTCTCTGTTTTATCGTTCATGGCAAGATTGTAATCCGTGTAAGGCTAATCGCGCGAGAGCACCGCCATCAAGGCAGCGACAATGTCATCATCGTCTGGCGTACACCTTTTTACCATTGGTGGCGCTGTGATTCCAGCCTGCCGCAATAAGGACTGTAAATGTTCCTCAATACGCGGATGAATGACCACATAGGCGCATCGCGCCCAAACATCCATCAAACCCAGGCTTTGGACATTAGCAAATACCGCATCGGCACTTTGAGAGCTGCTAAGCAACACGGCCAGACGGCCTGCCTGCAAACTGGCACGAATTTGACGGCCCTGCTCCACGCTCCACTGAGCAGGACTACGCTGGTAAATGGCCAGACGCTGAACCTGAATACCGCGTTTCTCCAGTTGTTGCCCCAACCACTCACGGCCATTATGGCCACGCACAATCAGCACCCGCTCAAGTTGCGCGAGCCGAGGCTCCAGCACCGTCCACAGGGCCTCTGAATCCTGCAAGGAGTCAGCACTTTCAGGATGTAATACAGCTTCTGAACACACGCCCGGCTGGGTGCGTAGGCGGGTGGCGGTGGCCAAACCAACAGCGGCCAGCAATACGTTGTTAGGCCAGCTCCGGCCACGCGCCTGCAAGGCCGCAAAATAGAAATTAACGGCACTGCTGCTCACAAAGAGCACCAGATCAAAATCGTTGGGGTCTTGCCATTGTTCCTCAGACAGGTTTTGAGCCTGCAGGCTCAAGGCAGGCAAGACCAAGGAAGAAAAACCCTGCACAGCCAGGGCGGCCGACAGGGTTTCATTCCGTCCCGCAGGGCGGGTCAGCAAGACACAGGGCAGGTTCATGCCGCTTTACTCACCTTCTACGGGTAGTTCCGTAAGCAAGCGATCCAGAATGGCTTGGGCACCTTGCTGCTTCAGGTCGTCCGCCAGAGACAGACCCAGCTCTTCCGCATCTTTAGCTGCACCACTGATCTGGGCACGGTAAACCGTGGAACCATCAGGCTCGGCCACCAGGCCGCTTAGATTCAGTTCGTCACCATCTAGCGTGGCATAAGCGGCCAAAGGCACCTGACAGGAACCGCCCAAGGCGCGCGATACAGCCCGTTCGGCCAGCGCACACACATGGCTGGTGGAATGAGCCAAAGGCGCCAGCCAGTGGGCCACATCGGTACGGGTTTTCAGGATCTCGATGCCCAAAGCCCCCTGTCCGGCCGCCGGCAAGCTGTCTTCAATCGAAATGTAATCGCGGATACGTTCGGCTAACTCCAGACGGCGCAAACCAGCCGAAGCCAGAATGATGGCGTCGTAATCGCCACGATCCAGCTTGGACAAACGTGTCTGGACATTGCCACGCAACGGACGGATGTCCAGGTGCGGGTAGCGTTCACGAATCTGAGACTCACGGCGCAAGCTGGAAGTCCCTACGATGGCACCAGCAGGTAAAGCCGCAAGATTGGCATAAGTATTGGAAACAAAAGCATCGCGTGGGTCGTCCCGTTCCATGATGATGGGCAGATCAAAGGACTCGGGCAATACCACTGGCACATCTTTCAAAGAGTGCACCGCCAGATGGGCACGGCCATCCAGCAAGGCGGTTTCCAGCTCTTTGACAAACAATCCCTTGCCGCCCACTTTGGACAACGTACGGTCCAGAATCTGATCGCCACGGGTCGTCATTTCGAGCAAGGACACCTTGCATTGCGGGTACAGCTGCTGCAAACGGTCGCGTACATGCTTGGCTTGCCACAAGGCCAGTTGACTGGCACGAGTGGCAATCACCAATTCCTGAGGAGTAGAAGCCACAACAATCACGCAGCGAAATAGCGCACGATAGCGGCAGCAACAATACCGATAATGGCCAGGATACCTAAGCCTTGTAGCAGCGACAGACCGCTTTCCTGACCTTTGGCGTCAGAGGATTTAAAAATTGCCATAGAATTATGCTTCCTTGGTAGAACCTTTACGGTGCGCCAGCCACTTGCCCAGCGCCACCACTAATAAGGCACAAACAATCTCGGCTCCGAGTTTAACAGGCTGGGGCTGCACGCCAAATTGATTTTCCACAATCTTGTCTGTGACCAGCATGCCGCCTGCAATCCAGCCTAACAAAGCGCCACCCAGGGTCACCACGATAGGGAAACGGTCGATCAATTTCAGGACCAGAGTGCTGCCCCAGACAATAATGGGGACACTGAGCAATAAACCAAAGATCACATAGCCCAACTGGTGGTCCAGATGCGCGTTTTGCGCTGCACCGGCAATGGCAATCACGTTATCCAGGCTCATCACAAAGTCGGCGATGATAATGGTTTTAACGGCGGCCCAGATCGTGCCGCCCCCTTGGATATTGCCGTGCGCATCATCGTCGGGCATCAACAGCTTGATGCCGATCCACATGAGCAAAAGACCGCCCACCACTTTCAACAAGGGCAGGTCCAGCAAGGTCAGCGCAAAGAAGATCAGGATGACACGCAGAATAATCGCGCCTACAGTACCCCACAAAATGCCTTGCATGCGCTGCTGCTGAGGCAGGTTGCGGCAGGCAAGCGCAATCACAACCGCATTGTCACCACCGAGCAGAATATCAATCAGTACAATTTGAAACAGTGAACCCCAATGCAGGGTTTGGAGAAATTCAATCATTTCGTTCCCGTGTCGCTAAACGTGAGCCCTCTTCCCAGACGCTGGACAACTTTTCTTTTTTTGTAGCCAGGCCGTTCCAAGACAACAACGCCCCTTAACGCAGCAAGCTAATCCTAGCCTATGCAAGATGGGGGCTTTTTCTTACTTAATTCGTTTGAGCATGATCAGGCTGGCCAGATTCGGGAAGGAATGCGCCCGGTTGTGGTGTTTTTCTTGACGAAACCGGCTGGCCAATCTTGCCCGGCTGCCTAAAGCAGCCAGACAACGAGCCCGCCGAAGCGGGCCCTGGTACGACTATTTACAGCACTGCCTTGAGCAGCTTACCCATTTCGGATGGGTTACGAGTGGTACGAATACCGCAGGCTTCCATCACTTCCAGCTTGGCATCGGCCGTGTCGGCACCGCCGGAGATCAGGGCACCAGCGTGACCCATACGTTTTCCGGGAGGCGCTGTCACACCAGCGATGAAGCCAACAACGGGCTTGGTCATATTGTCTTTAGCCCACAAAGCCGCGTTGACTTCGTCTGGACCGCCGATCTCGCCAATCATGATAACGGCATCGGTATCAGGATCGTCGTTGAACATCTTCAGTACGTCGATGTGCTTCAGACCGTTGATTGGGTCGCCACCGATACCCACAGCCGAGGATTGACCCAGGCCCAGTTCGGTTACTTGTGCAACGGCTTCGTATGTCAGCGTGCCGGAGCGGCTGACCACACCGATGCGGCCCTTGCGGTGAATGTGGCCGGGCATGATACCGATCTTCAGCTCGTCAGGAGTGATCAGACCGGGGCAGTTCGGGCCCAGCAGCAAGGTTTTGCGGTTTTCAGCGCGCATGCGGTTGCGAACTTCCAGCATGTCGCGAACAGGGATGCCTTCGGTAATGCAGATAACCAGGTCCAGGTCCGCTTCGACAGCTTCCCAGATGGCAGCAGCAGCGCCTGCGGGTGGAACGTAAATAACCGACACGGTCGCGCCAGTTTCAGCCTTGGCGTCGGACACGGAGGCGTAGATAGGTACACCTTCGAAATCCTCACCAGCACGCTTGGGGTTCACGCCAGCCACAAAGGCTTCCATGCCGTTACCGTATTCACGGCACATGCGGGTGTGGAACTGGCCGGTCTTGCCGGTGATCCCTTGCGTGATGACTTTGGTGTCTTTATTGATCAGAATCGACATTTGCTAATCCTCAACCTTTTCTTACTTGGCGGCAGCGACAACAGCAGTCGCCGCTTCGGCCATGGTGTCAGCACTGATGATGGGCAGACCGGAATCGGCCAGCATTTTCTTGCCCAGCTCTTCGTTGGTACCCTTCATGCGTACCACCAGAGGCACGTTCAGGTTGACGGCCTTGCACGCAGCGATCACGCCTTCAGCGATCACGTCGCAGCGCATGATGCCGCCGAAAATGTTAACCAGAATGGCTTTGACGCCCTTGTTGGCCAACATGATCTTGAAGGCTTCGGTCACTTTTTCGGCCGTAGCGCCACCGCCCACGTCCAGGAAGTTGGCAGGCTCGCCGCCAAACAGCTTGATGGTGTCCATGGTTGCCATAGCCAGACCAGCGCCGTTCACCAGGCAGCCGATATTGCCGTCCAACTGGATGTAGGCCAGATCGTATTTGCTGGCTTCAACTTCAGCAGGATCTTCTTCAGCCAGGTCACGGAAAGCCACGATATCGGGGTGACGGAACAAGGCGTTGCCATCAAAGTTGAACTTGGCGTCCAAAGCGATGATGTCGCCCGAGCCGGTCAGGATCAGAGGGTTGATCTCGGCCAGTTCAGCGTCGGTTTCGGTGTAGCACTTGTACAGCTTCTGGAATTCAGCAACGGCTTTCTCGATGGAAGCATCAGGAACGCCGATACCGCGAGCCAGCTTGGTGGCTTGCTCGTCGGTCAGGCCAACAGCCGGGTCCACGAATTCTTTCAGAATGGCGTCGGGGTCACGCTCGGCCACTTCTTCAATTTCCATGCCGCCTTCGCTGGAAGCCATCACGGCCACGCGCTGGGTAGCACGGTCGGTAACGATACCGACGTAGTATTCCTTCTTGATGTCCGCGCCTTCCTCGATCAGCAGGCGACCCACTTTCTGGCCTTCAGGACCAGTTTGGTGAGTGATCAGCTGCATGCCCAGGATTTCCGAGGCCAGTTGACGCACTTCGTCAATCGAGCGAGCCAGCTTGACGCCACCGCCCTTGCCACGGCCACCGGCGTGAATCTGGGCTTTGACAACCCACACAGAGCCACCCAGCTCCTGCGCAGCTGCAACCGCTTCATCGACGGAGAAGGCAGGAATTCCGCGTGGCACGGCAACGCCAAACTGCTTAAGCAGTGCTTTGCCCTGATATTCGTGAATTTTCATGTGATACCTGTCAGTCTAAAAACACAATAAAAAAAGAAGGCAGGAACTCCAGGCCAGAGCCCGAGACCTGACTAAAACAAAAAACTAGTCCATCCCGTCGGTGACTTTGGGTCGATACCAGATGGGATAAAACTCCTCAACCACGGGACCGCTCAAACGCAAGGCATGACAGCCATCCAGGTGGAAAGGCTGCTTATCGGTGCGATAGATTTCTGATTCTCCACTGCTGCGACGTCGCCCGGCCATGGTCTGTACCGCAGTAGTTGGCAAAACCTGCGCCAACTCGCTCATGTGCGTACAGCCAGCCGAGCGCCCAAAGCGCTCTTTGACACCCTGACGAAACTGCTTGAGCAAATTCAGGCCTACCAATTTCCGGTAGGCGTGCGAAATGGACGAGCAGTTGTCCTGATAAGGGGCCGCATCGTAGACCGCCACCGCATCCACAATCTCGAAGCTGCTATCGATGGTGATACGCAGATGCATTAAATGCACGGGATCGCCTGCCTTGTGGGTTTGGCCATTGCGTATGGGAAAGTCGTAGGACTTCACATCCAGCAGCGAGGCCTCCAGATCCCAGAGGCCATCTTCCCGTGCAAACGACTGTACCGTGATGGTACGGGTATGCATTGGTTCACGGGCAATGGACGGCGGGGGCAAAGGCATTGATATGGACGAGGCGGCAAGATTGAAACCGATCAAGTATAACGCACCTCGTATGTTCCGTATCAGCCACTTACATAATCAGCAAGCACATCCAAAGCGGGCCAAACACAGGGTCTACGCGGCATCGATACTACGGTATACCAAATTTGCATGAAAAAAACGACCATCCGGCGGGAGGTCGCTTTTTCATGCTAGGAAAATCCGGCAACAAGGTGGGACGTGCGCTGGCCTGACATTCCATTCAGGCGGTTTATTTCATGCCTGCACTAAATCAGGCAGCAGCCCGCAATGCTTTGGCCGCATCCACCATGGCCTGCAAGGAAGCTGCCGTTTCAGCCCAGCCCCGCGTCTTCAAACCGCAATCCGGATTCACCCACAAACGGTCGGCAGGCAGGCGCTTGGCGGCCTCCCCCAGCAATCGGACCATCCAGTCCTTGTCAGGCACATTAGGCGAGTGAATGTCGTAAACACCCGGGCCGATGTGGTTGGGATACTCAAAGCTCTCGAAGGCATCCAACAAGAGCATGTTGGAGCGTGAGGTTTCGATCGTAATCACATCTGCGTCCATATCGGCAATGGACGGCATAATGTCGTTGAACTCCGAATAGCACATATGGGTATGGATCTGGGTTTCGTCGGACACGGCGCTGGTGGACAGGCGAAAGCAATCCACTGCCCAGTCCAGATACGCCTGCCAATCCCCATGACGTAGCGGCAAACCTTCACGAAAGGCCGGCTCATCGAGCTGGATGACGCGAATACCCGCCTGCTCCAGATCCAAGACCTCATCGCGCAGGGCTAACGCCAATTGACGGCAGGTATCGGCGCGCGGCTGATCGTCACGAACAAAGGACCACTGCAACATCGTCACCGGGCCGGTCAGCATGCCTTTGACGGGACGCTCGGTCAAAGACTGGGCATAAGAGGACCAAGCCACGCTCATCGGTGCCAGCCGCAACACATCACCAAAGATAATTGGCGGCTTGACGCAACGCGAACCGTAGCTTTGCACCCAACCATTTTGCGTAAAAGCAAAACCACCCAACAACTCCCCAAAATACTCCACCATATCGTTGCGCTCGGCCTCGCCATGCACCAAAACATCCAGCCCAACGCGTTCCTGAAAACGGATGACTTGCTCGATTTCAGCCTGCATGGCTTTTTCATAAGCCGCATCACTGAGCGCACCGCCACGCCAATCGCGTCGAGCCGTACGAATTTCAGTGGTCTGAGGGAAGGAACCAATAGTGGTGGTGGGATAGGCGGGCAAATTCAGCTTGTTGCGCTGAGCTTCAATACGTTGAGCAAATGGAGTTCGTTGACGCTTGAACTGGTTAATTTTGGCCATCTGGGCTTGTACCGCAGGATTGTGCGTACGCTTGGACTCACGGCGCGTTTTCAAAGCAGCTTGTTGAGCTTGAACCGCCTGCTGCCCCGCTTCATCCAAGGTACCATCCAGCAACCCTTGCAACAGCTTGAGTTCATCAAGTTTCTGCACCGCAAAGGATAGCCAGCTCTTTAGTTCAGCATCCAGGCCTGTTTCACTCTGTACGTCCACGGGCACATGCAAAAGCGAGCAGGAGGGTGCTATCCACAGTCGCTCACCCAAGGCCGCTTTCAAGGGTTCCAGAGTTTGAAGTGTTTTTTCCAGATCAGTACGCCAAATATCGCGCCCCGAGATGACGCCGGCAGACAGCACCTGGTCTTGCCCCAATACCGCTTGCACCGCCTGTAAAGCAGCCGGTGCGCACACAGCGTCCACATGCACGCCCGCAATGGGCAAGTCTTTCAAGACCGTGACATTTTCGTGCAGATCATCAAAATAGGTCGCCAGCAGCAGCTTCAAACCGGATTGGTTCAGGCTTTGATAGACACAACGGAAGGCGTCCTGCCACTCTTGAGGCAAATCCAGAACCAGAACAGGTTCATCAATCTGTACCCATTCCACACCCTGGGCTTTGAAACGAGCCAGCACTTGTTCATAAACGGGCAACAAAGCATCCAGCAAAGCGAGCTTGCCCACATCGGCCAAGCCCTCATACGCATCTCCCTTACCCAGCCACAACCACGTCAAGGGGCCCGGAATCACGGGCTTGACCTTGTACCCCAGAGCCTTGGCCTCCTCAATCTGCTCAAACAAGAACTCACGGGCTATCCGAAAACCTTGACCTGGTGCGAGCTCGGGGACGATGTAGTGGTAATTCGTATTGAACCATTTGGTCATTTCACAAGCGGCGACAGCCCTACCGCTGGGCGCACGGCCACGCGCCATGCGAAACAAAGTATCCAAAGACACGGGGGCATTTTCAGCCTGGCCGAACCGGGCGGGAACCGCTCCCAGCAAGGTGCTCCACTCCAAAATCTGGTCATACCAGGCAAAATCACCCACAGGCACGGTGTC
This sequence comes from Alcaligenes aquatilis, assembly GCF_003076515.1. Classification (NCBI taxonomy): domain Bacteria; kingdom Pseudomonadati; phylum Pseudomonadota; class Betaproteobacteria; order Burkholderiales; family Alcaligenaceae; genus Alcaligenes; species Alcaligenes aquatilis. The sequence goes on from NZ_CP022390.1 coordinate 1,341,734, forward strand.
CAGGCCTGCCTTGCTTTGCAAATCCCAATGCCGAGCACGCAAGGCCTTGCCTGTATCCAAGAGCTCTTGCTGGCTTACCTGGCTGGCCCAATAGGCTTCCAAAGCGCGCTTTAATTCGCGTTGTATCCCCATACGGGGAAAACCCAGATTATGAATAACAGTCATAGTAAACCCATAAATTAGAAATAAGCGGCCCGCATCAGGCGCTCGAAAACTATTGTGCCTGTATAATTACTTGAAAAAAAATCAAATAAACCATGCTAATTATGAGTTTCTCTCAACATGCTTGAAATTCGTCATCTCGAGACCCTAACCGCCATTCGTGACAGCGGCAGCTTGCAGGAAGCCGCCGAGCGTCTACATGTCACACAGTCCGCCCTCTCGCACCAACTGCGAGATCTGGAGGTGCGACTTCAAGTGCAATTACTGAACCGGCGTACCCGCCCTGCCCGCCTGACCACGGCTGCCTTACGCATCCTGGTTCTGGCCGATGACATCTTGCCGCGTGTACGTGCTACCGAACGTGATCTGCAACGGCTTGCCGCCGGACGTACGGGGCGCCTGCATGTGGCGATTGATTGCCATTCCTGCTTTCAATGGTTGATGCCCGCGCTGGACGCATTCAGGCAGCAATGGCCTGATGTCACGCTGGACTTGAGTGCGGCGTTTTCTTTTGCGCCCTTGCCCGCCTTGATGCGGGGGGATCTAGATGCAGTAATTACCTCAGACCCGCAAGACAATCCGGCCGTCCATTACGAGCCCCTGTTTCGCTACGAATTGGTGCTGGCCGTATCCAACCAACATCCTTTGTCACAGTACCGCTATGTAGAGCCTTTCCAACTGACGGATCAAGTCCTGATTACCTACCCGGTAGAACGCAATCGTCTGGATATTTTCACGCAGTTCCTGACACCAGCCGATGTGGAGCCTGCCGCTGTTCGACAGGCCGAACTGACGCCCATGATCGTGCAACTGGTCGCCAGCCAACGCGGCGTGACGGCTTTGCCGAACTGGGCTTTGACGGAGTTTCTGAACCCGGCTTCGATTCGTACCTGCCGTTTGGGCGAGCACGGTATCTGGCGTACGCTTTACGCCGCAGTGCGCGGCGAGGACTTACAGGCGGATTATGTACAGGCCTTTTTGGCGCAAGCACGCGAGACCTGCTTCAAAAGCCTACAAGGCATTGTGGCCGCGCAACCTTGAACTATTTAACGGTGGCATGGCAAAACACCTGAACCGCTATATAGATAGAGGGGACGTATTAGCGGGCGTACTCCACACTTGAGCACACGTACGTTTTTTATGGCCGCAGCATACAGCCTAGAGGTGCCGCAAAGCATTGCCGATGAAGGGGCGCACTCAAGCCGGATCGTCTTCCCAATCACCCAATATTTGCTGCAAGATACGACCCGAGAAGCCGCGGCTGGCCATGAAGCGATATTGTTTGGCGTAACTGCGAGGATCATCTGGTGGCGCACTGAATTTCTTGCCCCACACTTGCTTAGCCCGTTCCAGCTCGGTCGCCATCAATTCTTCTTTGATGATCTCGGTCTGCTCTACATCCACGCCATGCTGGCGCAGTTCTTGCAGAATGACCCGGGTGCCCACACGCGAGGCACGGCGGTTCACGACACTATGCGCAAAGCGCTCGTTGGACAGCCATTTCTGCTCGACCAAGGCGTCGAGCAAGGCTTCCACTTCTTCAGCACTTTCTGCATGAGGGGCCAGTCGGCGGCCCAATTCCAGGCGCGAGTATTCGCGTCGGGATAAAAAATTCAAGGCTCTGGCTTTAAGAGACAGCCCCGGCCGTTTGGACGAGGCTTTATTTTCCGTAGCCGGCGCAGTATCACCCGAACGATTTTCTACATTTCTGCCCGCCCGTGTGGGTCGGGCAGAAAGCGCAGCAATGCGCTCCCTTTGAGCTTGTTTACGTTCCCGGATTTCTTCCGGGTCTGTCTCAAAGGGTTCATCATCGAACTCTGGGGGGAAAATCAGACTTCTCCCTGGGCCGGATCAACCACAGGGGCCGTAACTGGGCGGCTGGTTGCGGCGCCCATCAAGACAACGCCTAATTTTTCACGCACTTTATTTTCGATTTCACGGGCCAGTTCGGGGCGCTCTTTCAGGAATTCACGCACATTGTCCTTACCTTGGCCAATCCGGTTGCCGTCGTAGCTGTACCAAGCGCCCGCCTTATCGACCACGCCCGTTTGCACACCCAGATCGATAATCTCGCCTTCACGAGAAATACCGCTGCCGTACATGATGTCAAATTCGGTTTGCTTGAAAGGCGGTGCAACTTTGTTCTTGACCACTTTGACTCGGGTTTCGTTACCCACCATTTCGTCGCCACGTTTAATGGAACCGATACGGCGAATGTCCAGACGCACGGAAGAATAAAACTTCAGTGCGTTACCACCCGTGGTGGTTTCAGGGTTGCCGAACATGACACCAATCTTCATACGAATCTGGTTAATGAAGATCACCATACAATTGGCGCGCTTGATGGTTGCCGTCAATTTACGCAAGGCCTGGCTCATCAGGCGGGCTTGCAGACCGGGCAGGGAATCGCCCATATCGCCTTCGATTTCAGCCTTGGGAGTCAGGGCCGCCACTGAGTCAATAACAATCAGGTCAACCGAACCCGAACGCACCAGGGCTTCAGTAATCTCCAGGGCCTGTTCGCCGGTATCGGGCTGAGAGATCAGCAGATCGCCCAGGTTCACGCCCAGCTTTTGCGCGTACTGCACATCCAGCGCGTGCTCGGCATCAATAAAGGCACACGTGCCTTTAAGTTTTTGCATTTCTGCAATGACTTGCAGAGTCAACGTGGTTTTACCCGAGGATTCCGGGCCGTAAATCTCAATAACTCGACCGCGTGGCAAGCCACCGACGCCCAAAGCAATGTCCAGACCCAGCGAACCCGTAGAGACCACCTGGATGTCATGCTCGACGTTGTCGTCGCCATAACGCATGATCGAGCCCTTGCCGAACTGCTTTTCGATTTGCGACAGAGCGGCGGCCAGCGCTTTGGAACGTTCCGAGGCCACTGCTTTACTGTTTTTATCGTCCATGAAAAATCCTTGACTGTGGAATGGCGCCCCAACGGACGGGCACGGCAATTAAAAATCAAACCTAATTATTGCATCAAATTATACTGTATATATACACAGATATTCAAATATATTCACCAAGCGCCATCGTTATCCCCTACTGACCGGCCTGTCGAGCTTATGCAACAATGCCGAACAGCCATTCAATCATTTGTTTGTGTAGGGTCATGCGCATACTCATAGCCGAAGACGACAGTATTCTCGCGGATGGACTTTCTCGTTCCTTACGCTACGAAGGCTATGCGGTCGATGTCGTGCACGATGGCGATAGCGCAGACTCCGCCTTGCAGTTGCAAAGCTTCGACCTTCTGATCCTGGATCTGGATCTGCCCAAAAAAAACGGCCTGTCGGTGCTGCAGTCAATCCGCCAGCGCCAGGACACCTTGCCCGTTCTGATTCTGACCGCCAGCGACACCGTAGAACAGCGCGTACGCGGCCTGGACCTGGGCGCGGACGACTATATGTCCAAACCCTTTGCCCTGACCGAGCTCGAAGCCCGTGTACGTGCCTTGACGCGTCGCAGCACGGGCACCAGCAGCGCTTTGCTGCATCACAAGCGGCTGAGCTTCGATCTGAAAGGGCGCATGGCTTATATAGATAATCAGCCTTTGGAGCTGTCGGCACGCGAAACCAGTTTGCTGGAGATTTTCCTGTCGCGCAGCGGTCGCATGATCAGCAAGAACCAGTTTGTGGACCTGCTCTGCGAGTGGGGCGAGGAAGTCACCCCGAATGCCATCGAGGTCTACATCCACCGCCTGCGCAAAAAGTTGGAGCCTAGTGGTGTACGCATCCTGACTGTGCGGGGTTTGGGATACTGTCTGGAACCAGAAAAACTGCGAGAAGACGCTCCAGCCTAAGGGATCGTCCATGCAGCACGCCAGCCCGCCCCCAAAAAATACCGACGCACGCGCAAAAGACAAGCGCGTGGCTCCGCGCCCGCTCATCCACAAGATCATGATCTGGATTTTCGGGCCTTTGTTCTTGCTGTGGACAGTGGGCATTGTCATTACTTATTTCATCGCCCAGCACATTGCCAACTCACCCTATGACCGCACCTTGCGCGATCACCTGGACTTGCTGCGAGTAGAAATCAGCCGTCAGGACCTGAGCCAAGCCATTCATTTGTCACATGGCGCGCAGACGATTTTGCGGCAGGAAAGCCCGACACCCACGTTATGGCAAATCCGCGATGCCAATGGCCAGCCGCTCGCTGGGAATGCCAGTTTGCCGGTTCCCGATAGCTGGAGCTACGACACCGACTTGCTGCGCTACCGAGACGTCACTCTGAACGATCAAAGTCTGCGACTGGCCTATGTCTGGGGCGGCAAGGACAAGAACAACACGCCCTTTCTGGCGGTTGCCGCCGAAACCAATGAACATAGAGCGGTTCTACACAGAGAAATTCTGATCGGGATGCTGACACCGCAATTTATTCTGGTGCCGCTGGCAGCCATGCTGGCGGGCCTGGGACTCACTCATGGCCTGGAGCCGCTGAACCTGCTGCAAGCGCGCTTGCGCGCCCGTGCGCCGGGCGATTTGTCACCCGTGGATCAGGAACAAGCGCCTGCCGAAATCGTGCCACTGATTGATGCCATGAATGGGCTACTGGCCCAGCAAGCACAGTTTTCAGCAACTCAACGCCAGTTTGTCGCCAATGCTGCTCATCAACTGAAAACTCCGCTTGCCGGGATACGCACCCAGGCCGAACTGGCCTTGCGCGAACGTGACCCAAAGCAGACCGAAGCCAGCCTGCAACAACTGGTACGCGGCACCGACCGCGCCACGCGTCTGGTTACCCAAATGCTGGCCTTGGCGCGCGCCGAGAGCAGCGACACCCTGTACGCCTCCACCCAGCAAACCCTGGACCTGAATACGCTAACCGAATTGCACGTAGGCCAACGTGTACCCGATGCCCTAGAGCTTGGACTGGACCTGGGCCTGGAAAACCATACCAAAGCCATCCTTTTGCAAGCCGATCCGGTCCTGCTCGATGAACTGATCAACAATCTGCTGGACAACGCCCTGATCTACACCCCGAAGGGCGGGTGGGTCACCATGCGTACCGGCCAGGCCCCAGGCAAAGCGTGGCTGGAAATTGAGGACAACGGACCCGGCATTCCCACTGAACATCAAGCACGGATTTTTGATCGTTTTTATCGCATCATGGGCAACCAGGCGGACGGTAGTGGTCTGGGGCTGGCCATTGTGCGGGAAATCGCCGAGATTCACGGCGCCTCTATCGACTTTATGCCACTGACTGGGGGCCAGGAAAGTGGCCTGCGCTTGCGAGTCAGTTTCCCACTGTCTTTGCCTTGGAGAGCCTGAACCCATGCCCCAGACAATCATCAGTGCTGCCCTTCCGAAAACCAAGAACAAACTGGATAGCCAAGGCCGCAAAGTTATTTTTGCCTCCGCCCTGGGCACCATGTTCGAGTGGTACGACTTTTACCTCTACGGCTCCATGGCCGCCATTCTGGCGCAACACTTCTTTTCCGCCGTGAACCCGACGGCCGGCTTCATCTTCGCCTTACTGGCCTTTGCCGCCGGTTTTGCAGTGCGCCCTTTTGGCGCCCTGCTCTTTGGTCGAATCGGCGACCGTGTGGGCCGTAAGTACACCTTTCTGATCACCATCTTGCTCATGGGTCTGTCCACCTTTCTGGTGGGTGTGCTGCCCAGCTATGAGGCCATCGGAATTGCCGCCCCCATCATGCTGATCGTTCTGCGCCTGTTGCAGGGACTGGCCATGGGCGGCGAATATGGCGGTGCCGCCACCTATGTGGCTGAATACGCACCCCAGCACCGACGCGGCTTTTACACTAGCTGGATTCAGACCACCGCGTCAGTCGGTTTGCTGCTGTCCCTGCTGGTCATCATGGGCATACGCAGCCTGGTCGGCGAAGACGCCTTTGTCGTGTGGGGCTGGCGCATTCCATTTCTGATTTCCGTTCTGTTGCTGGCCATCTCCGTGTGGATACGGATGAATCTAAAAGAGTCCCCGGCCTTTCAGCACATCAAGGAAGAAGGCACGCTCTCGACCTCGCCTATTACCGAGTCTTTTGGCCGTTGGGCGAATCTGCGTATTGCCTTGCTGGCCTTGTTTGGGCTGACCGCAGGCCAAGGCGTGGTGTGGTACACGGGGCAGTTTTACGCCTTGTTTTTCATCACCCACATGCTGGGTTTGCACCCCACCCTGGCGCAAACCTTGATGGTGATTTCTCTGTTACTGGCCACTCCGCTGTTTATCTTTTTTGGCTGGCTCTCAGATCAAATCGGGCGCAAACCCATCATCCTGACGGGCTGCTTGCTCGCTGCCCTGACCTATTACCCGGCCTTCCAGGGCCTGGCCTATTTTGCCAATCCCGCTTTGGTCCAGGCGCAACGCAACGCCCCCGTGACTGTCATCACCGACCCGGCCAGTTGTTCTTTCCAATTCAATCCGGTGGGCAGCCATACCTTCACCAGCTCTTGCGATATCGTGAAGTCCTATATGGCCAGCCACGCTGTCAGCTACAACAACGTCACAGGCTCACCCGGCCAGGTGGCCCAGGTGCGTATTGGCGACCATGTTATTGACGGCTTTGAAGGCGGGGATCTGAGCCGAGCCGATTTTGCTCGCCACTCGCAAGAACTAAAAAATGAACTGACCCAGACCATGCGCCAGTATGGCTACCCGAACGGTGCTGATCCGGCCCAGACCAATAAAGTCATGCTGGTGCTCCTGCTGACGTACCTGGTGGGTTTGGTCACGGCGGTCTATGGCCCTATCGCGGCCATGCTGGTGGAAATGTTCCCGATTCGCATCCGCTACACGTCCATGAGCCTGCCCTATCACATCGGCAACGGCTGGTTCGGGGGATTTTTACCCACCCTGTCCTTTGCCATCATTGCCGTCACCGGCAATATATATGATGGTTTGTGGTATCCGATCTTGATCTGTCTGGTCACCGTTGCAATTGGCGCTCCCTTTGTGCGGGAAACCCGCCACAACGACATCAATCGTTAGCAACGCCTTGCATCCGAACGCTTTTCGCCTGCCATTGCGCGCCCCCTCTCAGGCAAATGCAAGGGTCCGTAAATGGCCGGGCGACACAAGAAGATCTGCGCGTACAATCGAACATTGCCTCGGGCATGGTGCCCGCTTCCTTTATCTGTTTAATTATCTTCGTATCCATGTGGTTTAAGAATCTACGCATCTATCGTCTCTCCCCCGACTGGGTATGTTCCGCCCAAGAGCTGGAAGAAGCTCTGTCCAAACACAGCTTCACCCCTGGCTCCAGCCAGGAGCCGTTGAGCCTGGGCTGGGTCAGCCCCCGCGAGAACAATGCCCTGGTACATGAAGTCAACGGCCAGTACCTGATCGCTTTGCGTGCCGAAAAGAAGCTGCTGCCCACCACCGTGATCAATCAAGTCGCTCGTGAAAAGGCTCGTGATATCGAAGAGCAACAAGGCTACAAACCCGGCCGAAAGCAAATGAAGGAAATCAAGGAACAAGTCATTGTGGACTTGATGCCTCGCGCCTTCGCCGTCTCACGCGACACCCGTGTGTGGATCGACACCCGCAACCACTGGCTGGCTATCGATGCCGCTGCCACCGCCAAGAGCGACGAAGTGCTGGGCCTGCTGGCCAAGAGCATAGAGCCCTTCCCCGTGCAGCCCCTGTACACCGAGCAATCGCCCGCTGCAGCCATGACCTCCTGGCTGGTGGATGAAGAGCAACTGGCCAACTTCACCGTGGACCAGGACACCGAGTTGCGCTCTACTGGCGACAGCGGTGCTGCCGTGCGCTACGTCAAGCAAAGCGCGGATATAGCCGAAGTCCGCAAGCACGTGGAGGCTGGCAAGCAGTGCACCCGTTTGGCCATGACCTGGGCGGATCGCATCAGCTTTGTGCTGACCGACGCGCTGGACGTCAAACGCGTGGCCCCGCTGGATATCCTGACTGAAAAACAAGACGTGACGGCCGTCAACGATGACGAAATTTTTGATGCCGACATGACCTTGATGACCTCCGAGCTGGCCAAGATGATCAGCGATCTGGTCGAAGTGCTGGGCGGCGAACGCAAGTAAAGCCCGTCCACATAGCCTAGCTGAACCGCCCTTCAGGTCAGTTCCTGTTGGGCGGCGCGATACACACCAGGCGTCATTCCCGTCCAATGGCGAAAGGCCCGGTGAAAGGTCGCTGGCGAACTGAACTTCAATGCATAAGCAATTTCAGCCAGCGACATATCTTTGCGCAGCAATTTGAAAATTGCCAAGTCTCGGCGCAATTCATCCTTGATCCCCTGAAACGACAGGCCTTCTTCTTGCAGCCTGCGGATCAAGGTGCGTGCGGACATATGCAGTTTTCCCGACACATCCTCTAGGGTATGACCCAAGTCGGCATGCAGAATTTCCCGTACCTTCAGGCGTAAGGCGTGTTCGCGATAGGAGGTAAAAATCCAGTCACGCGGGGCGCGTTCCAAAAAGGCCCGTGCCTCGACCTGCGTTCGTTGCGGGCGCACCTGCCCCAACTCCACCTGAAACAAAATATGCGAACAGGGCACATCAAAACAGACTGAAGCGGGAAACAATACAGAATAGTCCGCCGCAAAGGCTGGTCGAGCAAATGCAAACGCAACCTGTTGCACCGGCACTTCACGTCCCACCAGCCAGGAGACAATGCCGTGCGTGAATTTCAACATGAGCGCATGACCGAAGCGATGTACAACGGCCGTGGAATAACGCGGCACCAATTCGATGCCTAACTCCTTGTCAGTGCGGATCAGGTTCAAGCTGAAATCGTCCAGCAGCAGATTCCAAAACTGGGTAAAACGATACAAGGCCACATTGATGGAAGGCGCATCTCGCACGGTGCGCACAATGTACTTCAAGGCCCCTGAACGAATCGGACGTGTCCAAAAACCCATCATTTCATCACCTGTTTTCTTGGCGCTTTCCTGATACAAGCGCACTAACTGATCCCGCGTCAGCCGGGCACCGGGCCGATCAATAAAGCCCTTCACAATGCCCGCCTGCTTCAAGCACTGATCCAGAACCTCTTCCGAATAACTGGTGCGCAGGCTGTGAAACCAGTCTTGCACCAGATCCAGCGCTACCGTGGCAGTACGTGCGGCATCGACAGGCACGGGAAGCGCGCCGGGTGCACCATTCATTTTGTCATCCCCTCTAAGATTGTCACTTTTTGCATACTCGGCGTCAGTATTCGCTATTGGGTAAGGCACTAAACCATCCTATGCTGACACACATAATACAAGGAGACATCACCATGTTAGGCACTGGAAATATGATGCACATGCCCTTGCTCATCAGTTCAATTCTCACCCACGCCCTAGAGAATAACCCTGAGCAGGAAATTGTTACCGCTTTGGATAATGGCGAGCTACATCGCTACCGCTATCTTGAATTTGCCCACCGAGTTCAGGATCTAGCCCTGGGACTGCACCGTGCAGGTCTGCAGCCCGGCGAGCGCGTGGCGACTTTGGCATGGAATACCTACCGCCACCTGGAAATTTACTACGCCACCTCGGGCATCGGTCTGATCTGTCACACCGTCAATCCCCGTCTGACGTACGAGCAAATTGCCTTCATCATCAATGATGCCCAAGACACGGTGATGTTCTACGACGAACATTTCGAAGAAATGGTCAACTATCTGCGCGGCCAATGCCCCACCGTCACGCAGTGGGTGCGCATGGGCAGCCAGGCCCACGGCCCGTTGGCTGACGAATACGAAAGCTGGCTGGGCAATGACACCACCGGCTTTACATGGCCCGTGTTTGACGAGAACACAGCCAGCGGCCTGTGCTACACCTCCGGGACCACGGGCGAGCCCAAAGGCGTGCTGTATACCCACCGCTCCACGCTCTTGCATGCCTACGCCTCATCCCACCCCAATGCCCTGAGCATTGCCAGCAGCGATACCATCATGCCTTTGGTGCCCATGTTTCATGTCAACGCCTGGGGCCTGCCGTATTCAGGCTTGCTGTCCGGCGCCAAGCTGGTGCTTCCCGGTGCGAACCTGCAAGGCGAACGTATTTATTCCTTATGTGAACAGGCGGGTGTCACTCTGTCTGCGGGTGTACCCACCATCTGGAAAACCGTGCTGGACTACGCCAAAGCGACTGACAAACCGTTCAGCACCTTGAGCCGCATTCTGATTGGCGGCTCGGCTTGTCCCCCCAATATGATTGCCACCTGGGCCAGCTACGGCATTACCGTTCGCCACGCCTGGGGGATGACGGAAACCTCGCCGCTGGGCACGGTATGCCAATTGCTCCCCAAGCACAGCAATCTGCCCGAAGCGCAGAAACAACACGTGCTGGCCTCGCAAGGCCGAGCCCTGTTCGGCGTGCGCCTGAAAACCGTCGACGACCAAGGCAATACCTTGCCACGCGATGGCAAGAGCAGCGGCCACCTGCTGATCCAGGGCAACTGGATCATGGACCGCTATTACGGCAAACCTGATCTGGCCAGTGAAAACGGCTGGTTTCGCACCGGTGACGTAGGCGCCATCGACGCCGATGGCTACGTCTACATTACCGACCGCAGTAAAGATGTGATCAAGTCCGGTGGCGAATGGATTTCCTCGATCGAGATCGAGAACATCGCCATGGAGGAACCTTTGGTCGAGCTGGCAGCCTGCATCGCCCAAGCGGACGACAAGTGGGGGGAACGCCCTGTGCTGTTCGTGGTGCCACGCGAAGGGGCTGATCTGGACGAGACCCAGATGCTGCGACGCTATCAGGATCGTGTCACCCGCTGGTCGGTACCCGACAAAGTAATTTTCATCGACCAGATGCCCATGACGGCAACTGGCAAGATCCAAAAAATGGCGCTGCGAAAAATGCTGGCCGATCAAACCAATCCCAGCTGACTTGCACTGCCGCCCTCGCGATTACGTAACACAAGGAGTTTTTTATGGCCGCCCCTTTCCTGCTGACCACCGAGTTGGACAACATCGGAATTGTCACGCTGAACAAGGCGCACAAGCGCAACGCCCTGGATGAAGATGCCATTGCTGAAATTGATGCGTACTTCTCCAATATTCCCGAGCACATCCGGGTCATTCTGATGAAGGCAGAAGGCGACCATTTCTGCGCGGGCCTGGACCTGAAAGAACACCACGACAAAGAACGCGGCGCGGTGGATTTTCTGCGCGTTTGCCAAAGCTGGCACCGTGCGTTCGACAAGATCGAACATGGTGGCATCCCCGTCATCGCCTGCTTGCAGGGCGCCGTCGTGGGCGGTGGTCTGGAACTGGCCAGTGCGGCGCACATTCGTGTCGCAGACAGCAGCACCTTTTTTGCCCTGCCTGAAGGCACACGCGGCATCTTTACCGGTGGTGGCGCTACCGTGCGTACCGCCAAAATCATCTCGCCCAACCGCATGATCGAACTGATGCTGACAGGCCGCGTACTTGATGCCGTGGAGGGAGAACGATTGGGCTTGGCGCATTACGTATGCAATAACGAGGCCAACCCTAAAACTGCTTATGAGCTGAGCCTGGAACTGGCCCAGCGCATTGCAGGCAATGCCATCTTGTCGAACTACGCCATTGTCAGCTCGATCAGCCGCATTGCCGATATGTCTGCCACCGATGGCCTCTTTGCCGAGGGCTTGATGGCGGCCGTAGTACAAACCGGGCGAGATGTGCAGGACCGCTTGGGGGAGTTTGTTAATAAGAAAGCTCATAAAGTGAAGCCGACCAAATAACATCGGCCAGGCGAACATGGGCAGTAATCACAACAATACGGAGACAAAACCATGCTGTCGCATCAAGAGTTAAGCCGGAAACTAGCCGGACTACAGGAATATGAGCAACTCAAGTCGCAGCGGCGGCGTCTGGCATTTGCCTGCGCCGGCCTCTGCCTGGGGCTGACGGGCCTGCTCATCGTAACGGCCATTTTTTGGCCCGGCGTTCTAACCCATGAGCTGGGCAGTGGAGGAGCTGTCAACAGTGGCATGGTGTACGGAATAGGACTGATTTTTGTGTCCTGGTTATTAACCGGCGTGTATATCCATATCGCCAACACCCGCTTTGACCCGCTGTGCGAGCGAGTACTGGCAAAGGTACGCCCATGAATACACAAGCCATTCTGATCTTTGCGGCTTTTGTCCTGGTTACCCTGGGCATTACCTACTGGGCCTCGTCGCGCACACGTTCCAGCTCGGACTTTTACACGGCAGGAGGCGGCATTACCGGCACGCAAAATGGCCTGGCCATTGTGGGCGACTACATGTCCGCTGCAACCTTGCTGGGCATTTCGTCCCTGGCTTTTACCAACGGCTTTGACTCGCTGCTGTATGCGGTTTGCGCCTTCATGGGCTGGCCGATCATCATGTTTCTGATTGCCGAGCGCCTGCGCAACCTGGGCCGCTACACCTTGAGCGACATCGTCTCATACCGGCTGGATGAACGCAGCACGCGCATCTTTACTGCGATCAGCTCGCTGACGGTGGTGCTGTTTTACCTGATCGTGCAAATGGTCGGCGCAGGGCAACTGGTGCAACTGCTGTTTGGCATCGACTACACCTATGCCGTGGTGGCCGTGGGCTTGCTCATGATGGTGTACGTCGTGGTGGGCGGCATGGTGGCAACCACCTGGGTACAGATCATCAAGGCGATTTTGATGATGGGTAATGGCTTTTTGATGGCTGCCCTGGCCATGTGGTATTTCAACTTTGACTTTTCTGCCATGGTCAGCGCTGCTGCCGATCATCATCAGGCAGGCCAAGCCATGAAGGGCCCCTGGAAGCTGATGGCCGATCCGTTCTCGGGTCTGTCCCTGGCCGTTTCCCTGGTGTTTGGCATTGCAGGTCTGCCCCACATCATGATGCGTTTTTTCACCGTACCTGATGCACGCGCAGCCCGTAAATCGGTATTCGTGGCAACCGGGCTGATGGGCGTGTTCTTTGTGGTGATCTGCTTTCTGGGTCTGGCTGCCATGGCCATCTTGCCCAACCACCCCGAGTTCTATGTGGATGGCAAGGTTGGGGGCATGGTGTTGGGCGGCTCGAACATGCCTATCATGCACCTGGCAACGGCCTTGGGCGGCAATCTGCTGTTTGGTTTGCTGGCCGCCGTGTCCTTTGCCACGATTCTGGCCGTGGTCAGTGGCCTGACCTTGGCAGGAGCATCAGCGGTCGCTCACGATCTGTACGCCAAAGTCATCCGCCGTGACGACGTCACGCCATCGCAAGCCATGCGCGTCAACCGCCTGGCATCAATCGGTATTGGGTTCGTCGCCATTTTTCTGGGCCTGTTGTTCCGTGGCCAAAACGTGGCTTTCCTGGTTGCCCTGGCCTTCAGTATTGCCGCCTCGGCTAACTTCCCGGTCTTGCTGATGTCCATGTACTGGCGCGGTGTCACCACCCGAGGCGTTATCTATGGCGGTTTGAGCGGCCTGCTCGTGGCGCTGGGCCTGGTGATTCTGTCTCCAGCCGTGTGGGTACGCATTCTGGGCTTTTCCGAGGCAGTATTCCCGTATGACTTCCCCACCCTGATTTCCATGCCTTTGGCATTTTTCATGATCTACTTTGTATCAAAACTGGACAACAGCCGTCGCGCCAGCCAAGACCGTGATGGGTTTGACGCCCAGCAAGTCCGCGCTGAAACCGCAGTTGGTATTGCCGCTGTGTCTCACTAGGTACCTGGTACGCTGGCGGTAGCCCAGCCCAATCAGGTTACCGCCCCTTGTTTTAATTCATCCCAGCAGGAGCATCACCATGACAGAGTTAAACACCCCCGAAATTGCTCACTACATCGGAGGTGGCCAGCAGGCTGGCGCCGGTACCCGTACTCAACCGGTATACAACCCGGCCACCGGCCAGGTTAGCGCCAAAGTCAGACTGGGTAGCCAGCAAGATATTGACGCTGCGGTGGCCAGTGCCCAGGCCGCTTTCCCCGCCTGGGCCGACACCCCACCACTTCGCCGCGCCCGTGTCCTGTTCAATTTTTTGGCCTTGCTCAACGAGAACAAGGAAAAGCTGGCCGCCATGATTACGGCCGAGCATGGCAAGGTTCTGTCCGATGCAATGGGCGAAGTCACTCGCGGCATTGAAATTGTGGAGTTTGCTTGCGGCATTCCTCAACTGCTCAAAGGCGATTTCACCGAACAGGTCAGCACCAATATCGACAACTGGACCATGCGCCAGCCCCTGGGGGTGGTCGCGGGTATCACCCCTTTCAACTTTCCGGTCATGGTGCCCATGTGGATGTTCCCTGTAGCGATTGCTGCGGGCAACACCTTTGTGCTCAAACCCAGCCCTATCGACCCCAGCCCCAGCCTGTTTATTGCCGAGCTGCTGAAGCAGGCTGGCCTGCCCGATGGTGTGTTCAACGTGGTGCAAGGCGATAAAGACGCGGTTGAGGCCTTGGTCAATCATCAGGACGTGCAAGCCGTATCCTTTGTGGGCTCCACCCCGATTGCCAACCGTATTTATGAAATGGGCGCCATTGGCGGCAAGCGCGTCCAGGCACTGGGTGGCGCCAAGAACCACCTGGTCGTCATGCCTGACGCCGACATCGACCTGACCGTGGACGCCCTGATCGGTGCCGCCTACGGTTCGGCAGGCGAGCGTTGCATGGCCATCTCGGTAGCCGTGCTGGTGGGTGACTCTGCCGAGCGCATCTTGCCAGCGCTGGAAGAACGCACTCGCAGCCTGAAGATTCTGAACGGCACCAACGCCGCCGCCGAAATGGGCCCCATCGTGACTGCGCAAGCACGCGAGCGCATCAGTGGCTGCATCGACAAAGGTGTACAAGAAGGCGCCAAACTGCTGGTAGACGGTCGTAACTTTGACGGTGCCAAAGCCGGTGAAGGTTGCAAGGACGGCTTCTGGATGGGCGGTACCCTGTTCGATCACGTCACCCCCGACATGAGCGTCTATCAGGATGAAATCTTTGGCCCTGTTCTGTGCTGCGTACGTGTACCGGATCTAGCCAGTGCCATTGAACTGATCAACAAGCACCAGTTCGGCAACGGTGTCGCTTGCTTTACCAGTGACGGGAACGTGGCCCGTGAATTTGGCCGCCGCATCCACGTGGGTATGGTCGGTATCAACGTCCCTATTCCTGTCCCTATGGCCTGGCACGGTTTTGGTGGCTGGAAAAAGAGCCTGTTTGGCGACATGCACGCCTACGGTGAAGAAGGCGTGCGCTTTTACACACGCCAGAAATCCATCATGCAACGCTGGCCTGAGAGCATCTCCAAGGGTGCGGAATTTGCCATGCCTACATCCAAATAAACATGGATTTTCTGGGCTGAATTTTCGCCTGCAAGCGCCGATTCAGCGTGGCATGTCACCGCTATCAATCTGCTAACCCAGCCGATTTTAAAAGCGCTGTGATAAAAGACAAAAAACCGGGGCTCTGAATCAGAGCCCCGGTTTTTTTAATGCTGGCGCGTGATTAGCGCTAGCACCTGCCCAATTTAATACATGCCATGGAAAACCGCATCATCAGGACCGACGTGCGATGGCGGGTCCCAGGTCACATCACGCATGGAATGCTGCACCAGCGTCTCCACACCCAGCAGCACAGCAAAGATCGCCATACGTACGGGAATACCGTTGTCAGCCTGACGGAAGATAGCCAGGCGCGGGTCGTGGTTCAGGTCCACACTTAGATCATGGGCACCTTCGCGGCTATCGCGTGGCAGTGGGTGCATCACAATCACATCAGGGCCGCAGCAGCGGTCGATAATGGCTTTGTTAACCTGGAAGTCAGCCGTAAAGCTGCCATCCTGCCCTTCTTCAAAACGCTCTTTTTGCACTCGCGTGGCGTAAATCACATCCACGCCGGGCAGACCTTTTTCCAAGGAACTGGTCTGTTCAATGACATGCTTACCTTGCTTGGCAACCTGCTCCACAATGTGTTCAGGCATTTCCAGGCCGGGGGGGGAAATCAGGGTGAATTTCAGGCCACGGTACATGCCCAGCAGCTTGATCAGGGAGTGCACGGTACGGCCATATTTCAGATCCCCTACCAGAGCGATATGTGCGCCATCCAGCAACTTGCCCAGACGCGAAAACTCCGTGCTGATGGTGTACAGATCCAGCAAGGCCTGGCTGGGGTGTTCGCCCGCACCATCACCACCGTTCACCACAGGAATATTGGTGGCACGTGCAAATTCCGCGACCGAGCCTTGCTCAGGGTGACGGATCACCATGGCATCCACATAGCCGCTCATGACGCGGCTGGTGTCGTAAATGGACTCGCCTTTGGCCATGGAGGAAAAGGTAAAGCCGGTGGTGTCACATACCGAACCACCCAGGCGGCAAAAGGCCGAGCCGAAGCTGACGCGAGTACGGGTGGAGGCTTCAAAAAACAGGTTACCCAGCACAGCACCTTCCAGCACGCGCGATACTTTTTGACGGCGGGCGATAGGCTGCATGATGTCGGCCAGGCTGCACAGCTCTTCCACGGTTTCACGGGTGAACTGATCTACGGACAAGAGCTGATGTTTGCCGCCGGTGGCAATGCGATCACGCAAGGGACCGGACTGTGCGCTTTGCGCATATTTGCTCAGCAATGCTTCGTTTTCCACGATTTCCGTGACAAAACGCTGCACCACTTCAGGCATGGCCCGCGACTCCAAAGAGCCTTCAGGCAGCAGCCAGGTATCCAATGCACGGCGCTTGACCCCAATACGTGCCGCAAAAACGTCACGAGTCAGGTTCAGGCGACGCATTGCATCACGCAAAAAAACTTGTTGGGAGACGGCCATATCAGCTCTCGCTTCTAAAACATACGCAATGCGTATATTTTAAGACTGCAATTGATCAAAAAGCGAGAAAGAATTGAACCCACTGCAGAAAATACAACGACAATCTACGCAGCCGCTCAGAGCCGCTACTCGCTACGCGCACGGAGCAAAGCAAGACAACAATTAGGGATGCTGCCGATACGGCGTGGTAGAAGGTGCGGCCTGATCATCATTGGGCGCCATGAGGCCCTTGTAATCTTACTGACCGGAGGTAAGCCACTCGCTATGCTGGTAGGCAAAATCAGCCAGGCCCAAGGTGCCCCAGACGCCGATTACAAAAAGCGCCAGGCTCAAGGCCAGAAAGAAGGCCGAACAGAAACCGGGAATCCAGGCCCAGCGACGCCCTGCTTTGGAGCTGTGCCACGCCAGGGTCCAATGGCTCCAGCACAAGGCCAGAAACGCCGAGACCAGCCCCATCAGAAAGACGAACAGGGGCAGACGTAAAAAAGCGGGGACAAAAACGGATCCGATCGCTCCAGTGCCCATCAACATGATGAATAAGAGCGCGGCCCCATGAAGGCTGATCAGAACCCGAAAAGAAAGGATATAAAAAGTAAAACTGCTGGGCGGGGTCACCATACCGACTTTCCTGTTTTTAACAAGAGGGGTGGGTGTGGACACCCACCGCATTTTTCAACAAGCCAGGCATGGATGAACCCAAGACCAGGGTGGCGTTAAAGTCGTAAGCAGGGCTTACTTCTTGCCGTTGGTTTGTGTCGCTTCTTGACCGGCAATGGCACGCGCAGCAGCCAAGGCGTTAGCTTCAGTGCCCACCATGAAAATCAGGCGGCCATCTTTAACGGGCGAACCGTAAGCGGGAGCAGCCAACATCGTGTCACCCACGACCAACGCCAAGCGCTTTTTGGGGAACTGAGTGGTCACTTGCAGCAAACGTTGAGCCGCCTCTGGCGTTAAATCCAACGCCAACAAGCCTTCCTTGCTGTCGTTAGTACCGGCCTGTACGCCAACCAGATCCTGACGTACCACCACGGCACGCGGATTCACAAATAGAACACCATTGGGCTGGACATCGACGCGAGCCCAACCCGCTTGCTCCTGCGTGTCAGCCAGGAAAATCTGTACCGGTGCGGCTTGCTGCTGGGCACCTGCCTGTGCTTGAGGCTGCTGAGCGCCAGTTGCTGGCGTGGAGGGAGTTGTTTGCGTTGCGGTGCTGGAAGCACCAGCGGTATCGCTCGGTTTTTCTTGAACGGTCTGACAAGCGGCCAGTGCGACCAAGCCAACAGGAGCCAAAATTCGAGCGAGCGCGCGTAAAGTCATCATAATGAAGTTTCCCTCTCTCTTTACGAAGAATCAATAAGGATAGCAGTGTATCAGCCATGTAAAAGTGCAAGCGGTTAATCTTTGTTAAAGCTTGTCATTTGTGCACCTCTAATTTGTACGCTGACTTCATCCATTAAGCGACCGTGTTCCGTTTTCAATTCAATTCGCAGCGTTCCCGGCACCAGCGGAATTCGCAACTGTGCCCCCTTCCCCGCTTCTACTCCCTGCACCCACCACACCAAGGGCTCGGTAATCTGTCCTTGGGCCAGCAATCGCAGTTGCTGGTTTTGTGGTGGAATATCCGGATCCAGCGCGAAAATAGTGCCATTGACTGGCTCGCGAATACGGGCCGGGCCAGCATAGGCCTGTTCCACATCACTTAACACCACGCGATCAGTCTGCGTGCCTTCGACAAAAAATTCCTCACGGCTAGGTTCCATGGCAGGCAAAAACTCAATCTGCCGCCTCTGCACCTGAGCAGGCATAGCCGTTTGGCGGCCGGGGCGACGCTGCTGCAGGATCGAAATCACCTCGTGCCAGATCGGTGCCGCACCGCTAACGCCTGATACATCTTGCATACTTTGACCGGCACTATTTCCCACCCAAACACCGACGGTAAAGTGCTCTGTCCACCCCAGGGCCCAGTTATCACGCATATCTTTACTGGTTCCGGTTTTAACCGCACTCCAAAACGGTGTACTCAAGGCACTGTCCAAACCAAAGGTCAGCACCCGCGCCTGACGGTCCGACAATATGTCGCCCACAATCCAGCTAGCGCCTGCATCCATCACAGGATGAAAGGCAGCGCTTTGCTGGTCCATACGTGTTTGCACGGCTTGAGTCTGGCCTAAATTGGCCAGAGCACGGTAGGCATTGGTCAACTCCAACAAGCTGACATCCGCACTGCCCAAAGCCAAGCTATACCCATAGAAATCGCCATCCTGGCGCAGATTCATGCCTAACGCACGCAAGCGATCCACCAGATTGGCAGGCCCCAGCATGGTCAACACCCGCACAGCGGGGATATTCAACGAAGAGGCCAGGGCATTACGCGCACTGACCCAACCCACAAACTGCTTGTCATAGTTTTGCGGGATATACAGGCCATTACCGGTGGACAAATTCAGCGGGGAATCCTCCAGCAAAGACGCCGCGGTCAACAATCGCTTTTCAATCGCCATCTCATACAGAAAAGGCTTGAGCGTAGAGCCGGCCTGCCGCAAAGCGCGAGCATGATCCACCTCGGCCGCCTCGGACAGGTCACCACTGGAACCGACGTAGGCCAGAACCTGCCCGCTGTGATTGTCCAGCACCACAACGGCAGCATCCTGCACACGCGCGGTACTGAGATCGAGCAAGTGTCGCCGCATACTGGCCTGCACCTGCATTTGCAATCGCGTGTCCAAGCTTGTGTGGACACTATCACCCGCTTTGATTTGCGGATTCTGATCCAAGACCCAACGGGCAAAATGCGGCGCCCGTTGAGCCTGCCCCAAGGGGGCTTGTCCGGCCCGGCGCAAAGCCACCGGCACCAGATTACTCAACGCTCGACATTGCTCGGCGCGCCCCATTTCCTGCAAGGTCAAACACGCCCGGCGTTCAACCGTCAAGGCCGAGGCATTCGGGCCGCGCAACAACACAGCGGCAATGGCCGACTCACGCGCGTCCAATGCTGCGGCCTGCTTTTGAAACAGGGTGCGCGCCATCGCATCCACCCCGATCAGCTCACCCCGGAAAGCCACCTGATTCAGATAGGTTTCCAAAATTTCGGGTTTGCTCCAGGTATCTTCCAACGATTGGGCCGCCACCACCTGATCCAGCTTTTGCCAGACCGAGCGCCCACCACGACCACCAAGCAGATCCTGGTCCATCAGACCGGCTAGCTGCATGGTAATGGTCGAGGCACCGCGACTCCGCCCGGCAAACAGACCATCCCAGGCCGCAGAGCCGACGGATAACCAATCCACCCCACCATGAGACTCAAAACGGCGGTCCTCAGACATCAGGACCGCCATTTGCAAAGCCGGAGAAATTTGCTCCAGCGCGACCCAGTCGCCGCGTCGTTGATGAAAGTCCAGACGGACTCGTTGGATAAGCTGGCCCTGGCGATCCAGAACCTGTACATCGGAAGAGCGGTACGCTTGCCGAACGTCCTCGTAGCTGGGGGTAGCCTGCCCAGGACTGGCCCACAGGGCCAGTCCCAGCACCAGCAGTCCTGCTTTACTTGACGGGTGCATCCACAACTTCCAGAACTTGCTCGTTAGGCCAGACGGCAAATACATCAGGCTCGTACAGGGCCTCAGCACGACTGGCTGGCAACACAAACTGGCCCACAGTGTTCAAACGCACCGTATAGCTGACCTCGGTCGTGCCTTCTTCAAAGCGCTCGTAGTAAGCACGGTAACCATCAAAGCGACGCTCGACGAAGCTGGGCCACTGGCCGGATTGTTCTTCACCGGCTGTTGCCATGGCAGAGTCGCGACCCAGGCCACTGCCCAAGATCGTGGCTCCGGCAGGGACTGGATCAGACACAACGACCCAGCTTGCCTGACCTTGGGCCTTGACCTTGATCTTCACGCGCATGATGTCGCCACGACTCCACACGCCAGGCTTGGCCTGCTCCACAGCCTCAATATGACGCTCAAGGCTCAAGCCAGCAGAGATAGGTTTGGTCACAGGCACCGCCGCCAGGGAACGGACGTCGATCCAGGCCTTGCCTTCGCCCATTTGCTCAACACTCAGGTTATCGACCTGATCACCCCGCCAAGGCACGTCAATCTTGGCGGAACGCACACCCTGGCCGTCAGGCTTGAGCATGTCCCAGTCCACCACTTGGGCCGTTTCCGAGCCCAGAATCACCATGGACTGGCCGCTAGGTTGCTGTTCATGATGACGGCTGAACTGCTCAATGGCCAAGCTACCCAAAAGATTTTCAGTGGTCATGCGCCATGCACCCCGTTGCTGTTCTGCCAACAGACCTTGGGCCAGGCGAGGCATATCCTCGGTCCAGTCCGGCATCTGATTGGCCAGCAACATCAGGCGAACCTGGTTGGTCACACGGCTGGTCATGGCCCATGGGCTGCCGTTAAGCGCATCCTCACCAAAGACCAGACGGGTACCACGACTGATCAGGCGTGCCTGAATCAGACCCATGGCTTCTTTACGCGTCTGCTCGGCTTTTTTGATGCCTGGCAAACGCTGAGTCAGATCAACCCAGGCCAGCAGAATTTCGGTTGGCCAGCTTTGCAGGTTCAGCTCCACCGAATCCAGCATATTGACGCGAGCGCGGTCGTACTTGGCCAACACAGCCGCAGCACGAATTACCTCGATATCACGCTCTTGACGAGACACCGTTTGCATAGTCGGGATTCGACCATTGACCACGTTCTCCAGGCCCTGCAGCATCTCGTTGCGCAAGCCATCCGGAATGGAGAAGTTCAGGCCAATGGATTCAGCAATATAGCTGATATCCAGGATGTAGCTGGTCAGCACACGACTGCCCCAACCGTAGTTGCTTGGGAAGTAACGCAGCAAACCATTCTGGTCCATATACGAAGGCATGCGCTGCATCAGACCAGCCCAAGCCTGTTCGGAACGCAGGCCCATGAAGCGCGAGGCTTGCTGCTCAAAGCAACTGTAAGGATAGCGTTCAAACCAGGCACGCACCCCTTCCATACCGCCGCCCAAAGAAGAGCGGAACAGCATCTGCAGCCCTCCTTGAACCACCCCTTGCTCATTCTTCAAGGCACCAGCCGGTGCCTGCACCGACATGTTCAGGGGGGCATCAATACCCACAGCAACCAGTGTTCCCTGCTGAACGGTGATGGGGGTGGCAGTCAGGACCTCCTGCTTAATCGTCAGGCTGTCTTTGGCTGCTTTGCCCGTGACACCGGACTGCTGAACTTCCTGTGCATCAACCGTCCACTCCATTTGGTGCGAATCGGCCGATCCACTGGACAGTGGAACCGACATAGGCCAAACAAGCACTTTGGCCGAACCGGAAGCCAGCTCAACGGTTTGCTCAGGCAACTCTGCCGATGGCAAGCCTTTACCAAGGTACTTCGCCTGCACTTTCACGGTCATGGCACGTGGGCTGCTATTACGCAGCGTCACCTGGGCCTGATAGTCATCGCCTTCACGGGCAATGGCAGGCAAACCGGAAATGATTTGCAGGTCTTGCGTGGTGACGATCTGGGCCGAACCGCTACCAAAGCGATCACCCGCCAGATCAGCCACAGCCACGATGCGGTACTGGGTCAGGGAGTCTTTCAGCGGGACAGTCACCGTTGCGCGACCCTGTGCGTCCAGCTCCACATTACCGTTCCACAGCAGCAAGGTATCCAGCAGCTCGCGAGTGGGGCTTTTGCCACCGCCACCACCGGCCGCTACGGCCTTGCGACCATAGTGACGACGCCCCACGATTTCAGACTGCGCCGTGGCGGTCTGCACGTTGTAGCCACGCAAGGCGCGCATGGCGTTAAGCAAGTTCCAGCTATTGTTCGGGCTCAGCTCCAGCAGGGCCTGATCCACCGCGGCCAAGGCCACAGACGCACCGGCTGCCGGTGTGCCATCGGACTTCAGAACCTGAATATCAACTTTGGCCTGTTCGCGAATGGCGTACTGGCTGCGGTCTGTCGTCACTTTCACATCCAGCGCATCTTGCTGGCTGCTGACTTCAATGCTGGCCAAACCAAAACGATAGCTGGGCTTGGACAAGTCCACGGTGGTCGTCGGGGCCACAAATTCGCCACCGCCTTCCGAGTAGGCCTTGTACCAGTTCAAAGGCTGACTCCAGCCCCAGCTAAAGAAGGAGTACCAAGGCACTTCACGCAGTCGGCCACGCAGCACCAGCACAGACACATAGACGTTCGGCCCCCACTCAGGCTTGATCTCTACACTGACGTTCGGGCTATCGCCCTCCAACTGAACCACTTGAGCCTGCAAGACTCCTTCACGCTCCACTGACACCAGGGCCGTGGCTTCGCGAAAAGGCATGCGCACCTGAAACTCGGCTGTCTCGCCAGGAGCCCAGGTCTTTTTCGCAGGAATCACGTCGATACGGTCATCGTTCTGACCACCAAACCACATATCGCCCGAACCGCTGACCCAAACACTGCTGGCGGAGACCGACTCACGGCCTTCGCCATCACGCGCAATCGCACGCAGCTCGACCTGACCGCCCTTGTCCAGTTTGACATCGCACTGCACCAGGCCTTGATCGTCACTGCGGCCCTCGCAGATCGTGCCCAGGTCTTCGCGCTGCTCCTGATTGTCGTAGCTATAGAAGCCACCCACCATGCGCTTACGAATCGAGAAGCGCTGCACATTGGCAGCTTCAATCCGCACGGGCACGTTTTTCAGCGGCTTGCCGTCCGGGCTCACCGCAATGGCCGAGAGCTTGGTGGACGAACCGGCGGCCAACCAGCTACCCGCACGCAGACCAGCCACTACATCGGCAGGCCATACAGACACCGTTTGGGTCAGGGTCTGAATTTCACCGTTAGGATCGGCAAAGGTCGCTTCCACCAGAAATTCGGAAGGTCGATCCACCACAGGCAGATCATCCAGCTTGGCACGCAAACCTCCTTGAGCATCCAACTGGAAGCGCTGCTTGTTCAGAAAAACGCGCGCGTTCGAGGCGTCAGATTGCTCAACCGTCTGGGGAGGAGCAAAGCTATAGTCGTCATACGCGCTAAATGAAGGCGACTGGGTACGAACCACCGCCGACAACTGCACTGGTAAGAAGTCAGCAGGACCACCTGACAGATAGTGCAGTTGCAAATCAGCCTGCATCTGTTTGGGGCTAACCAGATAAGGACGATCCTGGCCATCACCCAACTTGATGCTGCCGCCCAAAACAGGCAACTTGAACTGTTCAACGCGGAACTCGCCAAAATTGAAGTACTGGTTTTCACCTTCGGTACGCAAACGGTAAACACCCAGCTCGGCATCCTTGGGGATCTTCCAGTCATTCAAAGCAAATACACTGCCAGCGGCGGTCTTTTGCCACTTCAAAGGCAACTCAATTCGCTTGCCGCTGCCATCGTGCTCGACAATCATCGCCTCGGGATAACGATCGGGAGCCTTGAAACCGTCACGTACGCGTTCGCGCACGTAGTGCTTCATGTGCACCACTTCACCAGCACGAAACAGGCTGCGATCCATGACGGTGTGGGCCACAGGGTCGTCGCGACCGCCCCAGTTGTAGGGGACATTAAAGCGCCAGGGCTCGATACCCGAATTCCACTCGCTCAAGGCGAAGCTGAAATCAGCTTTACCGCGTGCCATGGGGTTGCTTTTGTCGATGCGCGCTGTCACAAACAAGCCGGAAAGCCCTGTTTCCTGGCAGTAGTCGGCGCTGTCCACTGACTGCGGATGGTGGAACATCCCGTCTTTGTCCGTCTCGCCCTGCACCAGTTCCTCGCCACGGCAGTTCATGACACGGATCTTGGCGCCCGGCACCACCTTGGCATCATCCAAGGTGGTCACCCAAACCAGCAAGTCGTCCCCCCCTTTCTTGATGTGTACACCCAGATTAGTCACCAGCACGGAGCTGCGCACGTACATGGTGCCTGCCGATTCCAGCAAAGACGCGCCCAAACGTGGGGAAGCGACTTCCAGCACATGAAAACCTGGCTCTTTGAGCGGCACACCAATTAGCTCAAAAGGACGTTCATCTTTTTGATCCATACCAGGCAGGTCCAGCTTCTTGACCTCTTTGCCGACCAGCAAAGGCTGAGCACGTAGGTCCAGTTGACCGTACTGATCAATCGGAGCGGTAATATGGAAATCGCCGCCCATCATGTCACGCAGTCGTTCCGCACTGACCCTCCAGGAATAATCCAGCTGACGCAGACGGGAATACCAGGCCAGGACCTCTCTATCATCCTTTACGGCCAAGGCCCCCACCTGACCGGCCGACACCAGCATTTGCTCAGTCGTGAGATCCGGCTCGACATTACGCAGGCTCAAGCCAATGGCCGGGGGATCAGAATCATCCGAACCCTCGCGATCGGCATGGCCGAAACGCTCCACAATCCCAAAAGGCTCCACGGCAAACTTCACCAGCGGCGGATACGTTGTGGTGCTCATCCCCTTACTCAGAACCTGCGGGTTCTTAAGACTGCGGCCAGCGTCGTCAGTCAGGCCGTCCGGAATTTTGACCGTCAGCTTAGCGTTTTCAGGGAAAGGTCCCTGGAAACGCAGGTATTGGCTGGGGCCACGATCCTGCCATGCCTCATCACTATCAGACACAGGCTCCCAAACTTGTTGGCCCGCTTCCAAACGGATCTGGCTCAAGTACTCGTACGCGACGGGCGCGGAGAACTGAACACCGAAGCTGCCAACTGGCGTGCAAGGTGCTTCGGCGCGCTCTCGCATGCAAGAGAGCGAGGCCGTAAATTCAGGACGCACATTGAAATCGTAGGTGTAACGATCCGTATTAGGGACACCCTTGCGATTTTCGATCTGGGTCATGATGCCCGGCTCCAGCACCACCGACACGGTGGCATCGGCTGGCAAGGGCCGCGCACACTGCACGGCTTGGTAACGCTCGTCTACCTCATCCACATAGAACTCAGAGCGCACCATCGCATCTCGCTGGGCACCTTCAACCGCTTTCAGGCCAATGCGCTCGCCAATACCCTCTACCCGGCAATAGCCGTTCTTGATTAAAGAGCCGGTATTAACAGGCGCATTGAAACTGAATAGAAAAACCTGGTCCTCATCAATAATGTTGTAATACGGGCGGTTGCTTTCCAAAATGGCACCGCCAGAATTAAAACGATACTGAGCCGGCCCGCTGATCGCTTCATTGTTGATGCTGCGAAAGCTTTTGGACACGACCGCCGTACAACTCAACCCTGGCCCTGGGCGCTCGTCAAACTCATAAATCCAACGACGGGAATCGAGCCAGCGGCCCTGGCCAACCACAGCGGGATCATCACACTGCACCAGCACGGGCGCAGGTAATTGCGAATCCCCAAAATGGACAGCGGGTTTGGCAAAAGTAACTTTGACGTCCCGTAAATCTGATGTCGCCCCCTGAGGCGAAAAACTGCTTATCGTAATGGCTTGAGCGCTACTGACGCTCAGCAAGAACACCAAACCCAGCAAAGACTGGCGATGCATCGTTCTTCCCCTATGGAATATGCTATTTTCGGCGCCAGTTTAATGGAAATCAGCGCCTCTGAGCATGAATGAGAGACCTCAAAAGGACATAAAGAACACCACCAAGTGCAACAAAAAAAGACACGCTGATTTAAAAGCCTGCAATCTCACTTAAGGCAAACTCTGATGGCATTTGAAAGTAAAAATTTCATATGCGACCAATACCCCGCTTTTTTCCTAAAACAGGCGATATCAACTACGATTAGAAGCACAATTTCGCCACCCCTTACTGGAAACCCGGCCTACCCGCCCCATATGTGTTAAGGCTTGCACAGATCCCTCCGCCTTGATTTCAGGACAGACACATGAGCTCGATGACACTGCAGGAACTGGATAAAACCCGCGAAGAATGTCGCCAATTAATCAGTCGACGCGCCCTGCTATCAGCGGCCGCTGCCGTGGTCCCCATCCCCGGTGTGGATGTGGGCGCAGATGTGGCTATTTTGATGAAGGTCATTCCCATCATCAATGCCCGCTTTGGGCTGACCGCCAACGATGTGGACGCCCTAAGCCCGGAGCTTAAAAAACTGGTAGTCGTCGGTGGAACCAGCATGGGGCTGGGCATGGTGGGACGGGTTCTGACAACGGACCGTGTCATCAATATTCTGGTGCGCCTGGGGGCCAAAAAACTGGCCGGCAAATACGGCGCCAAATATGTCCCCTTGATTGGTAGTGCCATCTCGGCATCCATCAGCTTTGTCGTGCTGCGTAAAGTGGGCAACCAGCATATTGAAGAATGCTATGAAATTGCGCGACGCCTGGCGTTGGAAACGCAACGACATGAAGCGGTACATACGATCGATGGCAGTGAGCAAGGCCTGATACGTGAAATCAAGGACTAAAACCCTGTCGATGCTTTAGCTCTTATCAAGATCGCTCTTTGAATAGCTCAGATAAGCTGGACACAGTGAGCAAGCAGACAAAGTGTGACAAAGCGACGGGTCATTAACCCGCCCCCTCGTCATACTGCTCATTTTAGCCAGCAGGAACCACCCCAGGCGTTTTACTACGGCCATTCAACATATAGTCCATCAGCTCGCGCACCGACTTCATCGCCTTGCCAAAAGGCAGGGCTTCGGAACTGCGAAAGAACAGACCACGCTCCACATCCCCTTTCAAGGCGTAGGCTAGCTGACGGTCAATACAAAACTGACCATGACGCTGCACACCATCGCGCAAACCACAATGGGCCAGGCAATCAAAGCCTTCCGTGCAAGCACGCTCACGCGCCACCGATTGCAGTTTTTGCTCTTTGTGCAAATAGGCATCCAGCCAAGGCGTACGAACAGCGCGAGCGGGCAAGCCGGCCACACTCATGAATGTCACGATGTCCTTGGGCTCCGCATCCAACAAAACGCGCTTGAAGTTCTCATGCGCATCACCTTCTTCAGTGACCGCAAACGCTGTCCCCATTTGCACACCGTCTGCACCCCAATCCATTAATTGACGTAGTTGTTCAGGGCGGTGAATCCCGCCTGCGGCGATCAAGGGAATACGCTCGGCCTCCAGGCCCAGCTCGCGGAACAAGGCTCGGCAACCCTCCAGCACACGCTGGAACGCATATTCAGGTTTGTTCAAGGACTGATCGTCGGCGGCGCCCAGGTGACCTGCGGCATAACGGGGGTTTTCCAGAACGACGGCGTCCGGCAGACGCTTGCGACGCAGCCATTTCTTGACCAGCAGGGTGACGCCACGTACATCCGACAAGATAGGAATCAGGGCAACTTTGGGGTGATCCTGAACCAGTTCAGGCAAATCCAGGGGCAGGCCAGCGCCTACCACCACCGCGTCTGCGCCGCTCTCGCAGGACTGACGCACATATTCGGGATACTGCGAAACAGCCTTCATGATATTAACTGCAATCCCGCCCTTTCCCCCTGATCGCTCTCGAGCCCGATGAATTTCACGGTCCAGCGCCTGCAAATTAGCCGCATCGACTACGCCTTTTTCGACACCTCCCCCGGTGCTGTCCATGAGATCTTCGTGATGGCGTCGTAAATCCACGCTGGAGATCGTCCCCAGCCCTCCCAATGCGGCCACTGTACCCGCCAGCCGGGACGCCGAAATACCGACTCCCATGCCGCCTTGAACAATAGGCAAAAGCAGTTTTCCCTTCAGGGACATGAGACGTAAATCCGTCTTTAGCACGATGTTAATACCTTAGGTTGATGCAAGAACCTGCCGGCCACGTCGGGACCCGAAACAGGGCAATAGAATCGTGGCCGTCTGCAAAGACGGCCACTGTGTTAAATCAGGCGGGAATAGCGTGCACCGCTTTCCTGGCTCAAATACTTGTCGAACACCATGCTGTAGGCGCGCACAAACAGGCGACCTTTGGGCAACACCTGGATAGACTGGGAATCGACCGTCAGCAAGCCGGCTTGGGCATAGCTGTGGAGCTCTTGCAGCTCAGAAGAAAAATAGCTAGCAAAATCAATACCATAACGCGCTTCCAGACGCGCAATAGGCACAGGCATGCTGCACATCAAATGCATGATCACTTCCGCCCGTAGGCGATCGTCTTGCTGCATCACAATGCCGCGCTCGATCGGTAGACGCCCCTGATCTATATCGGCGTAGTAATTGCGCAGGCTGCGGGCATTTTGCACATGCATAGTCCCCACTTGACCGATAGACGACACACCGAAAGAGACCAGATCACAGGCGGCACGGGTGGTGTAACCCTGAAAGTTGCGGTGCAAGCTCCCGTCCAGACGGGCCAGATTCAGTTCATCGGTAGGCAGGGCAAAGTGATCCAGACCAATGTAAACATAGCCGGCGTCCAACAGACGCTGCGAAGACATCAGGAACAGTTGCAGACGCTGGTCGGCGTCAGGCAATTCTTCTTCGTTAATCAAGCGCTGAGCCTTAAAGCGCGTGGGCAAGTGCGCGTAGTTATAAAGAGCGATGCGATCTGGACGCAGTTGCACCAGCGAGTCAATCGTGATGGCAAAGCTTTCTAGAGTCTGCAAAGGCAAACCGTAGATCAGATCCGTATTGATGGATTGAAAACCGGCCGCCCGGCTTTCTTCGATGGCGCGTTTGACCATCTCGAAGGGCTGAATACGATTAATCGCCTTTTGCACGTTGGGGTCAAAGTCTTGCACCCCAAAACTGGTACGGTTAAAGCCCAGAGCCGCCAGGTTCTGGAGAGTGCCTTGCGCCAAGGTACGTGGGTCGATTTCGATGCCCAACTCCGCATCGTCCGTAAACGCAAACTGCTCGTTAAGCTTGGCCATCAGACGAGCCAGTTGCTCGTTATCCAGGAACGTGGGCGAGCCGCCGCCCAAATGCAATTGTTCGGTGCGCCTGTCCGCATCCATGTATTGGGTAACCATGTCAATTTCGCGCAGCAGGTAATCCAGGTACTGCTCGCTCTTGCTACGGTCCTGCGTAATAATTTTATTGCAGGCACAAAAGTAGCAAAGCGACTGGCAAAACGGAATATGCAGGTACACCGACAAAGGGGGATTGCTGCTGCTCAAGGCCCGTCGCGATAGCTCGTGAATATAGGGCTGGGCGGGGAAGTCCTGAAAAAAACGGTCTGCGGTGGGATAGGAGGTATAACGTGGTCCAGAACGATCAAAGCGCCGGATCAGGGCTTCTGAGATTTCAATATCTTGCGCGGTCGGAGCACTGGTATCCGATGCTTCCAAAGTTTGCGGCATACAGGGGCCTCCTGAAAAAGACCGGTTTCTTCTAGTCAAGCATTTATTGTGAGAGAAAACCTCACGTATGCGCTTGACCTGCATCAAGCCCGCAAGAACTAAAAAAACGCTTTTTTTCTCGCAGTTGGACTGAAATTAGCCGCATATATCGTATTATTAAGCGCTAGCCGCCTAAATCACCGCCTGTTGGAGTCAGATGTATTTGCTCGTGATCCTAGCACTGCCGTTCATCGGTAGTTTGCTATCTTCCCTGATGCCCGCGAACTCTCGCAAACTCCAAGCATCTCTTGCAGGCGCTGTTGCCATTACCTGCACCCTACTGACTCTCTACGCCTATCCAGACATTGCTCGCGGAGAGGTGTTGGAGTCATCCCGTTCCTGGATTCCCGCTCATGGCTTGACCTTCAAGCTGCGCATGGACGGCTATGCCTGGCTGTTCAGTGTCATCATTACTGCCATGGGGGCCTTGATTGCCCTTTACGCGCATTATTACCTGTCAGCCCAAGATCCAGTCCGACGCTTCTTCTCCTTTCTACAAGCCTTTATGGGTTCGATGCTCGGCGTGGTGCTGTCGGGCAACCTGATCCAGTTGGTGGTGTTCTGGGAGCTGACGAGCATCTCCTCCTTCATGCTGATCGCCTACTGGTATCACCGCATGGATGCGCGCCGGGGTGCGCGTATGTCGCTGATCATCACCGGCACCGGGGGGTTCTGTTTACTGGCAGGTGTGCTCATGCTGGGCCAGGCCGCTGGCAGCTATGACTTGAGCGTGGTATTGGAGTCGGGCGAGCAGATTCGCAACCACCCTTGGTATACCGGGATGCTGATCCTGATTGCCTTGGGCGCGCTCACTAAAAGTGCCCAGTTCCCCTTTCATATCTGGCTACCCCATGCCATGGCCGCCCCCACTCCCGTGTCGGCGTATTTACACTCGGCCACCATGGTCAAGGCCGGCGTATTCCTGTTGGCACGCCTGTGGCCTGCACTGTCGGGCACGACAGAATGGGCTGTCATTATTGGTGGCGCCGGTCTGTGCTCTCTGACACTGGGAGCCTACGTAGCCATGTTCCAGCGCGATATGAAAGGCGTGCTGGCCTACTCCACCATTAGCCATCTGGGTCTGATTACCTTGCTGCTGGGGCTGAACAGCCCGCTTGCTCTGGTCGCGGCGCTGTTTCACATGATGAACCATGCCACCTTCAAGGCTTCCTTGTTCATGGCAGCCGGTATCGTGGACCACGAAACGGGAACCCGTAACCTGAATCGGCTATCCGGTCTGCGCCACGCTATGCCCTTGACAGCCACTCTGGCAACTGTCGCGGCAGCCGCCATGGCCGGCGTGCCCCTGTTGAACGGCTTTATCTCCAAAGAAATGTTCTTTGCCGAGACCATTCTGGCCGGTAACGGCAATATCTGGGAGTACGCTCTGCCCGTTGTGGCGGTCATCGCCGGGGCCTTTAGCGTGGCCTATTCCCTACGCTTTATCGCCCAGGTCTTCTTTGGTCCTGTCGCCACCGACTTGCCACGACAGCCGCATGAGCCGCCTCGCCGCATGTTGATCCCCAGTGCCATTTTGGTGCTGACCTGTTTGTTGGTCGGTATTATTCCTAGCCTGACGTTTGGCCCCTTCCTGCATACTGCGGCCAACGCCATTCTGGGCGCTGAAATGCCCCAATACAACCTGGCCGTCTGGCATGGTTTCAACCTGCCCTTGATCATGAGCCTGCTTGCCACCGGCATGGGCGTGATCTTCGTTCTGATCATCAACCGTTTCTACAAAAACCGCCAAGGCCGCACGCCTTTGCTGACCCGTGCCGATGGCAGGCGCTTCTTTGAGCTGGCCATGGAATATCTGGAAGTGGCCGCAAACTGGGCGGTAGGCAAACTGTACTCGCCACGCCTGCAACGTCAGATGCTGCTGATCATTGTGGCAACACTCTGCGTTGCCTCCCTGCCTCTGGCCCGTGGAAACTGGTTCAAATCCACCATTTCTACACCCATTGACCCCTTCTTTGTCCTGATGTGGGCAGTGGGAATTGCCTGCGCGATTGGTGCTGCCCGTCAAGCCAAATTCCACCGTCCGGCCTCCTTGTTGCTATCCGGAGGTGCCGGTCTGGTTACCAGCCTGACCTTTGCCTGGCTGTCGGCCCCTGACCTGGCACTGACTCAATTGGCCGTAGAAGTAGTCACCGTGGTGCTGATTTTGCTGGGCCTGCGCTGGTTGCCACAACGGGTCAGTGATATACCCGGCAATCAGGACAAGAGTGCTCGCGCCCTGCTACGCCGTAGCCGCGATTTGATCATTGCCATTCTGGCCGGTTGCGGTATTGCTGTGCTGGCCTACGCCATGATGACGCGCCCTCACCCCAGCGGTATCTCCCCCTTCTTTGTCGAGAAAGCGCTGCCTCTGGGCGGCGGGGCCAACGTAGTGAACGTGATTCTGGTCGACTTCCGTGGCTTTGATACCTTTGGTGAAATCGTGGTGCTGGCTATTGTTGCCTTGACGGTCTTCGCCTTGCTGCGTCGTTTCCGCCCCCCCATTGAAGCCATTGCCCAGCCGCTGGCCCGTCGCCAGAACGTCAAGGACAGCCGCGAAGCTGTCTTTGTGGAGCCCGACCCCAAGACTGCCCTGCCCGAAGGCATCATGCAGATCCCTGCCGTCTTGCTGCGCTTGCTACTGCCTATCTCTACGCTGATCGCCTTGTACTTCCTGCTGCGCGGGCACAACCTGCCTGGTGGTGGTTTCGTGGGAGGCCTGATCATGGCAACCGGCATTATCTTGCAGTACATGGTCAGCGGCGTGGTGTGGATGGAATCCCGCCCACTGATTCAACCTCAAACCTGGATTGGCTTGGGTCTGTTGACCGCCGGTGTGGCCGCCATGCTGGTCTGGGCCTTTAACAAGCCCTTTCTATCGGCCCAAAGCTGGGATCTGCACCTGCCCCTGGTTGGCAATGTGCATACTTCCAGCGCACTGATTTTTGACATCGGCGTGTTCATGCTGGTGATTGGCTCCACCATCCTGATTTTGATCGCGTTGGCTCACCAGTCCCTACGTTTTTATCGCAAACTACCGTCGCTGCAATCCGCCTCGAACGCTTCATCCGGGATGGAGAACAAATAATGGAAATCGTGCTTTCAATTGCGATTGGTGTACTGGCCGGCTCAGGCGTTTGGCTCCTGCTGCGCCCACGTACTTTTCAGGTCATCATGGGACTGGCTTTAGTGTCCTACGCCGTGAACCTGTTCATCTTCAGTATGGGTAGGCTCAAAATCAGCGCCGCTCCCGTTATCAACGCCAGCAAACAGGGGGTGGACTATGCGGACCCCCTGCCCCAAGCTTTGGTGTTGACCGCAATTGTGATTGGCTTTGCCACCACCGCCCTGTTTCTGGTCGTCATTCTGGCCAATCGCGGCCTGAGCGGCACTGACCACGTTGATGGCCGCGAGGAAGACGATCTGTGAGTCTACTCAACCAACACTTGCCCGTATTGCCGGTCGCCATCCCTATGGTGGCTGCGGCCCTGATGGTGATGCTGCGCGACAAGCGCCGTCACTACAAGCTGCTGATCGCCTTTGGCTCCTTATTGGCCCAATTGTTTTGTGCCGTTTATCTATTGTTACTGGCCGATGGCACGCTGGCCCCGATCTGGCCACAATCCGTCGGAGTGTACCTGCTGGGGGATTGGCCGGCCCCCTTCGGAATCGTTCTGGTCGTGGACCGTTTGGCCGCCTTTTTGCTGGTTCTGACCAATGTGCTCGCTTTTTGCTGCTGGTTCTATTCACTGGCCCGTTGGGACCGCGTAGGGGTACATTTCCATTCCCTGTTCCAGTTGCTATTGATGGGTCTGAACGGCGCTTTCCTGACGGGTGACCTGTTCAACCTATTTGTATTTTTCGAGGTTTTGCTGGCAGCATCCTATGGGCTGATGCTGCACGGTTCGGGCGCCGCCCGCGTCAGTGCCGGACTGCACTACATCGCCGTCAACCTGATCTCCTCTTTTCTGCTGCTGATCGCCATCGCCCTGATTTACGGTGTCACTGGCACCTTGAACATGGCCGATTTAGCCCTGCGTGCCGGCTCCCTGCCCGACGCGGACCGCCTGGTGTTCGAGTCAGCCTTGGCCATCCTGGGTATCGCCTTTCTGATCAAAGCCGCCGCCTGGCCTTTGAACTTGTGGCTACCCAATGCCTACGGCAATGCCAGCGCTCCAGTCGCTGCCATGTTCGCCATCATGACCAAGGTTGGTATTTACGCACTGCTGCGCATCGGCTCCTTGCTACTTCCCACCGGAGCCCCGGCCGCCTTTGGCGTGGCCTGGATGTTCCCGGCGGGCATTGCCACTCTCACCTTTGGCGCTATCGGCGTGATGGCCGCACAACAACCCGAACGGCTGGCCAGTTATTGCATCATCGTGTCCTCAGGCACCCTGCTGGCCGCCCTGGGTATGCCAGGAGTCATTCTGACAGGCCCTGCCCTGTATTACATGCTGAGCAGCGTACTGGCTCTGGGTGCGTTTTTTCTGCTGCTGGAGCTGGTCAGCCGCACCAAGCCCTTTGGAGCCGACCTGTTGGCAGTCAGTCAGGAGGTCTTTGATCTGGACGACCCGGAATCCGAAGACCATAGCGATGATGTGGTCGGCGTGGCCATCCCCGGTGTCATGGTATTTCTGGGCATGTCCTTTATTGCCTGCGCCTTGCTGATTGTGGGCCTGCCGCCGCTATCGGGCTTTGTGGCCAAGCTGTCCTTGCTGACGGCCGCCCTGAAAGCCTCGGGTCAGTCGCCAGAGCCGCTTAACGCCTGGATTCTGACAGCCGCTGTGCTGATCTCGGGTGTGGCCGGTTTGATCGCCATGGTGCGTGTGGGAATTCGTCTGTTCTGGAGCAATAGCTCCTTGACGATTCCCCGCCTGAAACTGATCGAAGCCGCCCCCATCGCCAGCATTATTATGGCTTGCGCGATCTTGAGTTGGTATGCCGGCCCCATCACGACTTACCTGGAACAGACGGCGCAACAACTGGATGAACCCCGTATTTACATCGGCTCGGTCTTGCGGCAAAACCCCGTGCGCTCTGTCCAGGCGGAGGGATTCTAATGCGACGCTATACCAAACATCTTTTCCTGCCTTTGCTGCTACTGAGTCTATGGCTGCTGCTGAACGACTCACTCTCGGCCGGTTACGTGGTGCTGGGCCTGTTCCTGGCCATCGCCCTGAGTTTGGCTGCCATTCCCTTTCGTCCAGT
The DNA here is from genome assembly GCF_003076515.1 of Alcaligenes aquatilis. NCBI lineage: Bacteria > Pseudomonadati > Pseudomonadota > Betaproteobacteria > Burkholderiales > Alcaligenaceae > Alcaligenes > Alcaligenes aquatilis. Next base: position 1,376,975 of record NZ_CP022390.1, read on the forward strand.
TAAAGCCAGTATCCGTCATCCCTTTCTGGCCCTGAAACTCATCTGCCAAGTCACGTGGGACATTGCACTGTCCAATATTGCCGTGGGCCATCTGGTGTTGAAAGGCGGCGATGCGCCCCGACCCGGTTTTTTAGCCATTCCCCTGCGCATGACCGACCCGCACGGTCTGGCAGCGCTGGCCTGCATCATTACCTATACACCAGGTACCGTCTGGTCCGGCTTTGACTATGAAACCCGCGTCCTGACCTTGCATATTCTGGATCTACAAGACGAGCAGGTCTGGTTAGACACTATTCAGAAGCGCTATCAAGAACCGCTACTGGAGATTTTCCAATGATAGACATTGTTTACTGGGCCTGTCAGTTTGCCCTGGGCTGCTTTGTCCTGGGCATGGGCTGCGCCGTCATCCGTCTACTTAAGGGTCCGTCGGCCGCCGACCGCGTACTGGCGCTGGACACCATGTACATCAACGGCATGCTGGCCTTGTTGGCCCTTGGCATCCGCTTTGACTCCACCCTGTATTTTGATATCGCCTTGCTCATTGCCCTGTTTGGTTTTGTAGGTTCGGCAGCGATGGCGAAATTCCTGCTACGCGCCGAGGTAATCGAACCATGACTACACCTTTGTTGCCCTGGTGGCTGGCCGTCCCGGTCGCCCTTTTACTAGTACTGAGCGGCATCGTGGCTCTGGTGGGGTCAGCTGGCCTGCTGCGTTTTAAGCATTTTTACTCTCGCATCCACGCCCCCACTATGGGCAATACATTAGGTACATTCTTTATGGTGCTGGCCGTAGCCATCAGCGCCAGCCACTTGATGAGCCGTCCTATCCTGCACCCGCTCATCCTGAGTGTGCTCTTGATCATTACCTCGCCGGTGACAGCCATTTTTTTGATGCGCGCCGCCATCAAGCGAGAGCATCGCCAGCGTCTAGCCAAATATGGCCCGGATGAACCGGGCTACCTGGACATGCCACATAAAGCGCCTCTACCGAAAGAATTGGCTGAACCGCCAAGCAGCGACAGGACTTGAATCAAGCCATGGGGGTTTAGAAAAGTTTTATTACCCTCACTTGCACCTGCTCCACCTATACTAGTAAGTGTTTACTGCGTATCGGGAATTGCCCCATACGCAGTCGTTTTTGGGGCTTTGCGGCCTGCTACTCATACCTGCTCGTAACAGCGCTCGCCAAGCCGGTGATTCCCTTAGCAAGTCAAGGAGTGAGATCGATGAGTCTACTTACACGCCCATCCCGAATTCTGAAAGCAAGCTTGCTCAGCTTAGGTTTGCTCTCACCCGCTGCCTGGGCTCAAACCCCGTCCCAAGACTACCAACGCGATATCCAACGCTGTGAACAATTCACCGGGGAGCAGCGCACCACTTGCCGTCGCGAAGCTGGTGCCGCTTTGCAAGCCGCGCGTCACCACAAGCTGGGCAAACGCGACCACAATATGGATGCCAATCGCCAGGCGCGTTGCCATCGTCTGCCTGCGGATCGCCAGCAAGACTGCCTGAAAGCCATGACCGGCCAGGACACAACGGTGCGCGGTAGCGTGGAAGGCGGCGGTATTTTGCGCGAGACCACGACGGTGATGCCTGCCCCGTAAGTGCACGATGCACACGGCTATCCTGGCAGGTAGTCAAACAAAAAGAATGGGCCTTGCAAGGCCCATTCTTCATTTCTGCGGGCTGTTTCTTTAGCCCATCTCCAATTTACAACTCCACCTGTATACCCATCTCCACCACACGATTAGGCGGAATCTTGAAAAAGCGGGTACTGCGGCTGGCATTGCGAGCCATGAATGCAAACAAACGCCGGCGCCAGCCCAAATACCAAGGCTGACGCGATTGAATCATCACCGTCTGGCGCGACAGGAAATAGGACGTTTGCATCGGCTCCAGATTCAGCTCTGGGTGCTCCAGGGTGATCTGCTCCAGTAATTGCGGCACATTAGGTTCCTGCTTGAAACCCCAGGAAGCGACCGCCTGCCAACTGCCACGACTGAGACGTTGCAGGGTATAACGCTCTCCAAATGGAACATAAGGGACACCGGCACTCGTCACAGTCAAGAACAAGACCTGCTCGTGCAGAACCTTATTGTGTTTCAGGTTATGCAATAGCGCCGGAGGAACAGAGTCGGGAATCGTACTCATGAATACGGCCGTACCCGGTACGCGGGTAGGCGCGTACTCCTCCAGACTCAGCAAAAATTCTTTCAGCGGCTGCTTGTTTTCCAGCAGGCGCTCGTGCAAAGCAGCCCGCCCCTGACGCCAGGTCAACATCAGGCCCAACAACACAGAGCCCACTAACAAGGGTAGCCAGCCACCCTCCAAAATCTTGAGCGCATTGGCCGAAAACAGGAGCACGTCCAGAATCAGGAAAATACCCAACAACCCCAACCAGGCCCAACGCTTGATTCCGCTGGCGCGGCGCGGCAGCAAAAGCAAGGCCAGCAAGCTGGTCATCAACATCGTCCCTGTTACCGCAAAACCGTACGCATGGGCCAGACGATCCGAGGAGCCAAAGCTCAGAACCAGAATCATCACTGCCACACACAGCAGTAAGTTCACACGCGGCAGATAAATCTGCCCCTCTTCTTTAGCCGACGTGTGTTGAATCACCATGCGTGGCCAGAATCCAAGCTGAACTGCCTGACGGGTAACAGAGAACGCGCCGGAAATCACGGATTGGGACGCAATCACCGTTGCGACCGTGGCCAGCATGACCATCGGTACCAAAGCCCAGTTGGGAGCCAGAAAAAAGAAGGGATTACGAATCGCCGTCGGGTCAGAAATCAGCAAAGCACCTTGACCGAAATAGCACAGGACCAGGCAAGGCATCACGATCATGAACCATGCTTTGCGTATCAATGGACGACCAAAGTGTCCCATATCGGCATACAAGGCCTCGGCACCGGTCAAGGCCAGTACCAGCGCCCCCAGCAGCAAAAAGGTTTGCCAGGGTGCCTCAGCAACAAAGGCCACGGCCCAACGCGGATCCAAAGCCAGCAACACTTGCGGGTGCTCAATAACACGCCACAGCCCCAGCCCACCCAACACCAGAAACCAGGTCAACATAATGGGGCCGAACAGCTTGCCCATGGTTCCCGTACCGCGCGACTGAATCAAGAACAAGGCCAGCAAGACCCCCAGCGCCAGAGGCACTATCCAGGGATCCAGCACATGGGACACCATACCTATGCCCTCCAGCGCAGACATCACAGAAATGGCTGGCGTAATAATACTGTCCCCGTAAAACAAAGCCGCGCCAATCAGCCCCAGCACCACAATGATCTGACGACGCGGCCCTTGAATGCCACGTGCAGCCAACTCCATCAGTGCCAGCGTACCGCCCTCCCCTTTATTATCCAGGCGCAACACTACCGTGACGTACTTGATGGAGACCACCACCGTCAACAGCCAGAACAACAAAGACAACACTCCATAGACCTGTTCGGCGCCGGGCTGTCCATAAGGACTCAGGGCCACTTTCATGGTGTAGAGCGGGCTGGTTCCAATATCGCCATACACTACGCCTAACGCGCCCATTAACAAGGCGGCTTGCGCCGCTTTCTTGGGGTTTTCTGTTGCTGTGTTCAAGGCTTAATTTCCAATCAAAGTATCGTGCCGGGTCAGACGCGCACCAATACGCGGACCGGGAAAAACAATGGTGATGCGAGTACCCGGAAAATCAGGACGACTCATCAAGCTCCACCAGGCGCCATGTGCACGGGCAATTTCCTGCACAATAGCCAAGCCCAAACCAGAGCCCCCCGCCTGCGTGCCAGGGGAACGGTAAAAAGCCTCAAATACGCGCTGCTGCTCGCTGGCCTCGATACCCGGCCCGTGATCCTCCACCGACAAAGAAGGCGGATTACTGGCCACCCGCAAAACAATGCGGTCTGTACCTAGCCCATAGCGCAAGGCGTTATCCATCAAATTCGACAACAGCTCACGCAATAATATGGGGGCAGCATCAATCCAGACCGGCTTTTCAGGCGCCAGCAAATGGATTTCCACACCATGCTGGCGAGCCTGCAAGAACCAGTCACCGCCTTCTTCACGCACCCATTCGCACAAATCCAGACGCACAAAACTGTCCTTGATATTGCTATCTGCATCGGTGCGCGCCAGCACCAGCAACTGCTGACCTAGGCGAATCATGCGGTCCGACACGCTTTTGATGCGCTCGGCTCGTTGGCGAATGTCCTCTGGCAACGGTCGTGCCAGCATCAGCTCAGACTCCAGCTGCAAACCGGTCAAAGGGGTACGCAACTGATGCGCCGCATGACCAATAAAGCGTTTTTGCGCCTGCAGGGTATCACGCTGGCGTTCCAGCAACTCGTTAAAGTGCTCCACCAACGGCACCACTTCGGCGGGCAAAGCACTGGCATCCAGGCGCTCGAAGTCATCATCGGACCGATTGCGGATCTGTTGTGATAAATCATCAATAGAAGCCAGTTGCGAGCGAATCCCCGACAACAACACCCAGGCAATCAGACTGACCAGCAATACTTGGCTAAGCGCCATGGTCCAGAAAATATCGCGCAGCAGCCAATCTTCCAGGCTCATGCGTCGCGTCAGTATCCAGGTAACACTCAAGTCGAGCACCACCAGAATGGAGATCGGGGGAAACAGACGGCCCATCAATTTACGGGCCAAAGAACCGGGGGCAAGAAAGCGCTCCAGCCAGCCTCGCAACAAGGAGGTTTTTACCGCTGGAGAAAGATGCTGATCGGGCATGGTTGACCTAGATTTTCAGACAGCAGGCACGGGCTGCCGTTATGCTCCGGCCACGCTCTCCACATCGAGCAAATAACCAAAGCCGCGCACAGTCTGTATAACCGCCCCGGTGCCCTCCAGGCGCTTGCGCAAGCGATACACGTAGACCTCGACCGCATTGTCGCTGAAATCGGCGTCCCAGGCAGACAGTGAGTTGATAATTTGCTGCTTGGTGACCACACGGCCCGCGCGCATCATCAACATTTCCAGTACGGACAACTCCCGCACCGACAAAGTGACGCGTTGACCCGCACAGCGCAACTCGCGGCCAATGGTATCAAAGCTCAAGGGACCGACATCGATAATAGGCTGTACCTGGCCACTACGCCGACGGCCAAACACACGTACTCGGGCGGCCAGCTCAGACAGGTCAAAGGGCTTGATCAGGTAGTCGTCCGCACCAGCGTCCAGACCACCGACGCGATCATCCACGCCATCACGCGCAGTCAGAATCAGAACGGGAATGGCATTGCCTTGCCGACGCAATTGGCGCAGCACCTCCAGGCCACTGATACCGGGCAAGTTCAAGTCCAGAAGCAGAAGGTCATAGACCTGGGCAGTCAGCTCTTTCAAGGCACTTTCGCCTTCCTGGAGCCAGTCAACAGCGTAGCCCTGGTCGTTGAGAAATTCCTGCAGTGCGGCGCCCAGTATGGCGTCGTCTTCGATAACTAGTACACGCATTCGGGAGATTTTATTACGAAACTGGCCCCTCGCGTTGCAGATGCAAAGCGAGGGGCCAGAAAAAACAACACGAACCAGAACCCGGGATTACGGAGCAGGCGCAGGCTCGGCTTCCTGCTGGGTAGCGGCGCCATCCTTGGCTTGACCGTCTTGACCAGCAGCCTTGGTCGTGGGGCCTGGACGAGTGATGAAACCCAGACGGGTCAGACCGGACGCCTTGGAGCGGCTCATCACCTGGGCCAGTGTTTCATAGCGCGTATCGGTATCAGCACGGATACGCAGTTCAGGCTGAGGCTCATCCTTGGAGTAGGGAGCCAGCGTGGCAGTCAAGTCCTCCATCGCCACAGGCTGCTCATTCACGAAGATCTGCCCTTCAGCGTCAATGGCCAGATCAATCGTCTTGGGATCTTGCTGAACCGGCTCGGATGTGGCCTGGGGCAGCTGAATCTTGATCGAGTGCGACAGCAGCGGAGCGGTGATCAGAAAAATCACCAGCAGAACCAGCATGACGTCAATCAGGGGCACCATATTGATTTCGGACAGCGCAGAGCCCGAATTGCGATTGTCAAAGCTGCCAAAAGCCATGATTAGTGCTCCCGCTTGGCAGCCGCTGCCGCGCTTGATGTCGCACCGCCACCCGAGCTAGGGACGCGGCGCAAAACAGGTTGGTTGTCCTGCACGGGTTGGCCTGTGGTCAGGAATGTAAACAAATCGTGGGCAAAGGCGTCCAGTTGGGACAAGTAAACGCGGTTGGTACGCACAAAGGCGTTGTAGGCCAACACGGCGGGAATCGCCACGGCCAGACCCAGACCCGTCATCACCAGCGCTTCACCCACAGGACCAGCAATCTTGTTCAGGGTCACGCCATCGGACAGACCAATATTGATCAGTGCGTGGTACACCCCCCAGACCGTACCGAACAAACCCACAAACGGGGCGGTGGAACCGACCGAAGCCAGCAGCGTCAGGCCGTTTTCCAATTTGGCGGTTTCTTCGTCCATGACTTTACGCATGATGCGCGAGACAAAGGCATCGGTAGAACCCTTCTCTTCCAGACGCATAGCGCCATATTTCACATGATGTTTTTGAGCGTGGATGGCGTGACTGGCCAAATGGCTGAACGGATCGCGGGCACCGTGAGTGGCGATTTCGTTTTCAACCTGCTCCAGGGAGCTGGCGGACCAGAACTCGCGCATGAAACCTTGCGAGCGACGCTTCAGACGGAAGGACAGTACGCCCTTGACGATGATCAGGTACCAACTGGCAACCGACATCAAGGCCAAGATCACGAACAAGGTCTTGCCAACCACATCACTTTGCTGGATAAAGTGCAGCACCCCGGTCGCTTCCTCAGCAGCAGCAACACTGGCGGCAGCCTGATCGGCAACAGGCCCTGCAACTTGTGCCAGGCTTACCCATACGCTTTGAAATAGTTCCTGCATCATTGATATATCCTAGTAAACAAAGTCGAAAGGAATATCGGCCATGGCACGATAGGCCACACCATTTTCCGTATACGGTTTGAAACGCGCTGTGCGTACCGCCTTCAATGCTGACTCATCCAGACGCTCATAGCCTGAAGAGCTTTGCACCTTGGCCTCCAGCACGGTTCCTTGGGTTGAAATCACTACACGAACCACCACGCGGCCCTGTTCACGACGGCGTTCCGACGCCCTTGGATACACAGGCACAGGACGGCGCCCCAAATAATCCACACGACCGATCAGCTTGGGTCGGTCCCCATCGGTAGAGCGGGCAGCGGTTTGGGAGGTGTTGTCCGTTGCCGGGCCTGCTTGAGCGGCCGGCGCTGCTGGCTGAGCAGGCTGCGGTGTTTCTGCCGGTGGGACCTCAGGCTTGGGCTGTGGCTTGGGCTTGGGTTTCGGCTTGGGTTTTGGTTTGGGCTTGGGCGGCTCGGGAATGGGTGGTTTTTCCACGATAGGCTCTGGCTCAGGCTCCGGCTCAACAACGGGTTCGGGCTCAGGCTCGGGATCGGGTTCCACCTCGGGTTCAGGTTCAGGCTCAGGCTCAGCCACCACCTCCTCAGGGGGGGCGCTGACCTGCTCTTGCTGAACCGGGGACTCCGACACTTCCACCAGGGTCACACCGACAATATCCATCGGGGCGGGCTCGCCCACAATCTTGGGGGTTTCCGTCCACAAGATGGTAGCCACGACACCCACGTGCAATCCCAGTGCTAATGCCAAGCCAGTTGCCTTCAAGGCCAGCATCGAGCGATTATTCTTTTGAGAAGCAATTCCGGTCATAATCCGTTCTACACATTCTGCAACCCGCATGGACCATGACGGGACCGGACAGGATGCCCAGTGAAGTATCGAATCTTAACAGAAACAGGAATGATTCTCAATACTGAATCTCTATAATATTTTCTGCTGACAACCCGCCTCACAAAAACCTTCCAGATACTAACGCAGACAGGCTGCCCTAAGGGCAGCCTGTTTGTGAATAATTTGCAAAAAATCAGGACAAACGCACTTCAGCCTCAGGCTCGATAGGAAAAGCGCTGAACTTGCGCGGCAAGGCCAAGGCCCGTTCACCAGGTCGCAAGCCCAGCTGCGACCAGCGCTGATGATCAAACTCAGCTTCCCAGGCTCGCTCCCCCTCGTTCAAGGCCAACTCAACCCGCACCGTCGCGCCCAGAGGAATAATGCGCTGCACGGCTACGACGATACCCTGACCATCCAATTGACGCTGCAAATCCAGATCGTGCGGACGTACATATCCGACAGCCTCGCCCTGCCCTGTACCCTGACCATTCAAAGCCTGATTGGACTCGAATTGCCCCAACTGAGGATCAGCGACAAAACGTCCGTGCTCGAACTGACCCGGCAAGCGATTCGCTGCCCCCAGAAACTCATACACAAAGGGACTGGCTGGATGATTGTAGACATCCTGCGGAGCACCCTCCTGCTCAACCCGACCTTTGTTCAGCACCACAATACGGTCCGCCACTTCAATGGCCTCTTCCTGATCGTGCGTCACAAACAAGGTGCTGATATGCAGATCATCATGCAGACGACGCAACCAGGAGCGCAACTCTTTGCGCACCTTGGCATCCAAAGCACCAAAGGGCTCGTCCAGCAGCAAGACACCCGGCTCTACGGCCAAGGCACGTGCCAGAGCAATACGCTGTCGTTGGCCACCTGACAAGGCCGCTGGATAGCGATCGGCCAGCCAGTCCAGTTGCACCAGTTCCAATAGTTCATGCACACGCTGACGAATCTGGGCTTCGGGCAAACGCTGCTTACGCGGTTTGATACGCAGACCGAAGGCAACATTTTCAAACACCGTCATATGACGGAACAAGGCATAGTGCTGGAACACAAAACCCACCTGGCGATCACGCGTGCCCACGGCGGCTACATCCTTGCCGTTGATCAGCACCTGACCCGCATCCGCATATTCCAGGCCAGCCACGATACGCAGCAAGGTTGTCTTGCCGCAGCCAGAAGGCCCCAGCAAGGCCACCAGCTCGCCCGCTGGAAAATCCAATGTCACATCACCCAGTGCGGTAAACGCACCAAACTGTTTAGATAGATGACGAACTTCGATACTCATAATGAACTCCGAATGCGATCATCCGTGATGACCGTCTTGAACCATTTTGCGCTCGGCCCACAATTTAAGCGCCAACGTCAGTAAAGCCAAGACTGCCAACACCGAAGCCGCCGCAAACGCGCCCACCGTGTGATAGTCGTTGTACTCAATCTCTACATGCAAAGGCAGCGTGTTGGTCTGGCCCCGTATATGGCCCGACAGCACCGACACCGCCCCAAATTCGCCCATGGCACGGGCATTGCATAGAATCACGCCATACAGCAGTCCCCACTTGATCTTGGGCAGCGTTACCCGCCAGAACATCTGTCTGCCATTGGCCCCCAGCACCCGCGCAGCCTGTTCTTCCTCACTGCCCTGCATTTGCATCAGTGGAATCAACTCGCGCGCCACGAAGGGAAAAGTGACAAACAAAGTCGCCAGGACCAAACCGGGCAAAGCAAAGACGATACGAATGTTGTTGGCATCCAGCCAGTCCCAAAACGGGCCCTGTCGACCAAAAATCAGCAAGAACATCAAACCGGCAATCACGGGCGATACCGAAAATGGCAAGTCGATCAAGGTGGTCAACAGGCTTTTGCCACGAAACTCAAAACGAGCAATGGCCCAAGACGCCGCCAAGCCAAATGCAATATTCAACGGCACCGCAATCACGGCAACCAGAACCGTCAGGCTGGCCGCATGCCAGGTATCGCTCTGGCTCAAGGCGGACAGATACGGCATGATGCCCCGGCTAAAGGCCGTCATGAACACCAGGATCAAGGGCAGCAGCAAGAACAGCACAAAGAACAGCACGGCAATGCCAATCAGTATGGCTTTGACGGCCGGGCCTTCATCCTGCGCCGCCCGCAAACGTGCCGTCTGTACCGGCACCGCTTGCACAGCGGTGTCTATTGTCAGGCTGCTCATCGTGCGCCCTCCAAAGATAAAGGCGCTGCTACCTTTGCCGCTTTAGCACTAGCCTGCCCTGAGTGACGCGACTGCAAATACCACTGCAAACGGTTGATCGCCAACAGAATGATGAAGGACAACACCATCATCAGGACAGCCAAGGCCGAAGCTCCCGCATAGTCAAACTGCTCCAGCTTGATCACGATAAGCAAAGGCGTAATTTCCGAGACCATAGGGACGTTACCAGCAATGAAAATCACCGAACCGTACTCACCCACCGCACGAGCAAAAGCCAGGGCCACGCCCGTCAAGCAGGCAGGCAAAATGGCGGGCAAAATGACCTTGGTGACCGTCTGGAAGCGATCCGCCCCCAAACACGCACTAACCTCTTCCTGTTCCTGCTCCAGTTCTTCAAGAACCGGCTGCACGGTACGCACAACAAAAGGCAGGCCAATAAACACCAGGGCGATCAGTACCCCCCAAGGGGTAAACGCAATCTGCCCTACATAAGGTTCAGCCCAGGAACCGATCCAGCCGGTAGGCGCATAAATAGCGGCCAGTGAAATACCGGCTACCGACGTGGGCAGGGCAAAGGGAAGATCAATCAAAGCATCCACGATGCGGCGTCCAGGAAAACGGTATCGCACCAGAACCCAAGCCAGAACCAAGCCGAACACACCATTGATCAACGCCGCCAACGCGGCCATGCCAAAGGTCAATTTCAAAGAAGCCAAGACACGCGCGGCACTAATGGTTTCCCAAAACGCCGACCAGCCCATAGAGGTGGTCTTGAGCACAACAGCAGACAAGGGAATCAGCACAATCAGGCTTAAATAACTGATGGATAAACCCATCGTCAGCCCAAAGCCTGGTAAAGCCCGCTGCTTGCGCACAGCGGGCAAAAATCCCCACAGACGAGCCTGTAACATCGGACGGTCCTCGGTGATAGTAGGGTTATCTGCTCAAGTAGATGCTGTCGAACACGCCGCCATCCGCAAAGTGCTTGGCTTGCACCTGTGTCCAGCCACCCAGCTCATCATCCACCTTATACAACTTCAACGCCGGAAACTGATCGCGGTACTTAGCGGCCACCGACTCCAGGCGAGGACGGTAAAAATGACGTGCGGCGATTTCCTGCCCTTGCGGGCTATACAGATATTCCAGATAGGCTTGGGCCACTTTTTCTGTGCCATGCTTGGCGACATTAGTGTCAAGCAATGCCACAGGCGGCTCGGCCAGAATGCTGCTGGAAGGCACCACAATATCGAAGCGATCAGGCCCCAGATCCTTCACCGACAAGAGAGCCTCGTTTTCCCAGGCAATCAATACATCGCCAATGCCCCGCTCCACAAAAGTTGTGGTCGATCCACGCGCACCGGAATCCAGCACGCTGACGTTGCGATACAGTTTGGCCACAAAATCTCGGGCCTGCGCTTCATCCCCATTACCTTGCTTCAAGGCGTACAACCAAGCGGCCAGATAATTCCAGCGCGCCCCTGCCGAGGTTTTAGGATTAGGCGTCACGACCTTCACATCAGAACGAATCAAATCGTTCCAGTCGTGAATCCCTTTGGGATTGCCCTTGCGCACCAGCAGAACAATCGTAGAGGTGTAAGGCGTACTGTTGTCCGGCAGGCGAGCTTGCCAGCCTTTGTCCAGTAAACCGGACTGGGCGATCTGATCGATATCGGAAGCAATACCCAGTGTCACCACATCAGCGGGCACACCATCAATAACGGTACGCGCTTGCTTGCTGGAGCCACCGTGGGAACTACGGATGACCACACTGTCACCTGTTTGTTCTTTGTAATGTGCCTGGAATGCCTTGTTGAATTCAGCGTACAGCTCACGCGTTGGGTCGTACGAAACATTCAGAATGCTGACCTCGGCCGCGACCGCCGTTGCGGCCGCCAACACCAAAGCGAGCAAAGCCCCTGCCCGAACGCCCTTCCACTTCTGTTGAATCCGCTTCATGTCCCATCCCCTAGAAACCATTTCCAAGCAATGAGAACGAGTCTAGCAAGGGTGTTACACCCGGCTAAATACCGATTCTTTGGTTAGATATAGCGGGGAGATGGAGGGGGCGGAAACGGCTGCCGGATCAAGACTGGTCTACGCTAGCCCGATCAAAGAAACGCTTGCAATTGCCCTGGTCGCGCTAGAAGTTGGCTTCAATCAACTCGCCCTGCCCGGCACCAAAATTCACATCTTCGATCGAGTTCAGACGACATAGAAACAAGGCACCGGGCCACAAACTGCTCCATATTCTGTGCACAATGTTCCGGGTTTCATCCCATGGGAAGTAGTGCAAGGACAGGCTGGCCAGAACCAGCTCAAGATTATTCGCCGCTTCCGGCCAAGGGCCGCGCCTATCCCTGCACTCAATCTGCGCCTCGGGCGCACGCTGCTGCGCGATCGCCACGCACTCAGGCGAGAGATCAAAAGCCATCACCTTCACGCCTGCCCGGATCAAAGTCAGCGTGTCGTCACCAAAACCACAGCCTGTCTCCAGCACCGGCGAGGCGATTTCACGTTGAGCGATTAAAGGCAACCAGCGATCAAGCCAAGGGCCCGAACACATAAGCGCGTTTCTTGTACGACAAGGAAAAAATCAGGCGGCAGAAACGCTAAGGTCACGGATCAGCAAAGTTAGAACAATCGCCGCCAACAGACACTCGCCGACATTGAACCAAAGGTGCCACGGCTTGGACTTGTCATTCATACCCAGCGCGTAGCGAATTCCTCTGTAATTGATCCAGCCCAGGCTCACGACCAACACCGGCCACAGGATCCACAGCGGTGGGAAAAACAGAAGAAACATGAAGGCCAGCCAAGCCAGAATCAGAGTGGCAAGTGGAGACAGACAAGAGAGGAGTTTGCTCATGAAGACCCAAGGAGCGCATATCGACCAGCCTAGTGTCACCTGAAATAGTCGCTGCGCTCAAGAGCAGGCAAAAAGCAGCGACAAGTTTGGCAAGACTGCGAAATCATCTCGGCCCTACCTTGCCTTGGACCGGATAAGTAGAATTGAAAAAGCCGAACCCAATGTTTCAAAGGGCCCGGCTTTATTGATCAACGCAACGCTTGCCTAATCAGGCAAGCAGAGGATCAAATGATCTGGATCTGGGTAGCGCAAGGGCCTTTCTGGCCTACGCCTGCAACGAAAGAAACTCGTTGGTTCTCTTCAAGAGATTTAAACCCAGCACCCTGAATTTCACTGTGGTGTGCGAAGAGGTCTTTACCGCCACTTTCGGGCATGATAAAGCCGAAGCCTTTTTCGTTATTGAACCACTTCACGATACCAATTTCTGTTTTCAATGTATGTCCTAATTAATCAGGGGAAAAATGTCCCTGGACACACTATGGACGCTATTTGCAGATATAGATAGCGCCGTTACAAATTAAACCGACGCCACACCTGCACGAACCATCAACGAAGCATATGAAGGGTGCTCGGCCTCATGACTTTGCGCCCTGCTATACGTCGATATCCCAGAGCACTGTGCCCATATCTGAATACCTATAGGTCACTTACTCGCAGGTAATGCAGGAATTGACGTTGGCCCCAGCTACGTCTCTCGCATGCTCTCCCCTGAAAGAAAGACAGGTCAAAAGCGCATTGGTGAGGAGCGTGTCGAACGACTGAATGCCGCCTTCCCTGGCTGGTTTGCCGCTGAATCTGGGGAGCTGACAACTGCAATCAGTTGCGCACCGCCCCCAGCATACCTATGGTCGGAATACCTTCCCCCACCACCTCTAAGGGCCGTGGCCGGGAAGCCGGCGTCCCCGTGCAACTCATTCAACACGTAAATGTGCTTGAGCAGTGGGTGCGTGAAAAGTGGGTAGTGTGAACCCGTACCGCATCAGGGGACTGACTGATAGCCGCAACAATATGTCTCCCACCATCAATGACGGGATTTTTTTTGTCGATGTGGAGTGCCAGAGTGTTTAAGCTGGCGGAGTCTACGTGCTTGATGTCGCGGGTCGGTTAAATAGCCGCCTGATGCTTAACCCGGCACACAACCATTTAGACTAGAGAGCCCCATACTTGCACCAGCCCAAAAAGATGCACCAGCCCATAAACCAAACAGATCGCTGAGCTGATCATGATAAACCGGCGGCTTCGACCGGTACCCGCCAGGGCCAACGGCCCAAGCAAACCGCGCAACAAGTAGATCGAGGTAATGCCGATCAAAGCCGGTCGCACCAAGGGAAGGCGCTCGATCACGCCAGCAGCGGACAGCGCGTAGGCCGCCCATACCGCAAGCACTAAGGCGATCCCTGCTGTAAACACCGCAGGAAACCAGCGGCCAGCCTGAGCCGCACGCACAAAGCGATCGCCTGCGCCAAACAGTTGATACCAGGAAGGCCCAACAATGATCACCCCAACATGCAGCAGGGCAGCTATAAGACTGAGCCCAGCGCCGATCACAAGCATTAAGTTATATTCGTTTGCCATTTCATCCTGACTTATTGCGGGCCTCCGCCAACTGGAGGGGGTTGCGTAATTTAGCATGCCAACCACTTCACCGTCGCATGAAAATGCACTCCAAAGCTGGCGGATACGGCAGATCAGTCCTTGTTCGCGGAAGTCGGCCCTCTTGAATGATCGCCAGTTTCCTTTCGTACTCACCGCACTCAAGCCTACGGTCCCGCCCCATATCAACACGTCCGCCACCCGACAGCGCAGCATCCAACTTGATGTGCGTACCCATCCGGTAACGAGACGCTGTGAATGATCAGGAAACTGGACGTAGCCTTTTCTCACTCCCCAGTCGGTGCAACGAGCCCCTACGCAGGCACTCATGGTAGCTGGCGCAGCAGCCCCACCCTTTTCATTTCTGATGATCCAATTATCTACCCAGCCGACAGTAATCCTGGCCAACGGCCAATCCTCATGCATGCGCACAATCGTGCGCTGTGCTGCGACATTCTTCGGGAATGGATGGGCTTCCGGTTGGCACTCTCTGTCCAAAGCGCTAATCGTCAGGATGCGGCCGTCTGGCTGATGCGCTGAAGAAATGATGCCCCAATCCCGTAAAGGACATCAAACCGCTGGGCATACTCATCGCCCCCTTGCTCAGAGACGAAGGTCATATGGACAGGTTTTTCCAGTAACCCGGCTTTTTTGAATATGTATTCCCAGGTACCGTTTGTGCGGATCTGTTTACAAGCCATTACATTTTCCCAGCACACCATCTAAACTTAAACAGGCTTCAATGCAGGGCGTAGTTGAATGGGTAGCAAGCCAATCCTAGTTGGTTGAGGCTATCCAAAAAGCGGGCTAAACAGGCACAAAAAAAGCACTTAGTTTTACCTAAGTGCTTGATTCGACTAGCAAAAGAAATGGTGGGTGCTGAGGGGTTCGAACCCCCGACCTACGCCTTGTAAGGGCGCCGCTCTACCAGCTGAGCTAAGCACCCATTTCTGTGATGCCGTTCTTCTTGTGAAGAAAAAGAATTATAGGATCAAAGATTTTTTTTTGCAAGTCTTTTGCGCCAATTAATTTAAAAATTAATTCACGGCGTCTTTCAGAGCCTTACCGGGACGGAACTTAGGCACGTTTGCGCCTTCGATCTCGATGGTTTCGCCGGTACGTGGGTTACGACCCGAACGGGCAGCGCGTTCCGACACAGCGAAGGTGCCAAAACCAACCAGAGTAACCGTATCTTTTTCTTTCAGCGTGGTGGTCACGGCATCGATAAACGCATCCAGCGCACGACCAGCGTCAGCTTTGGACAGATCGGCTTTGGTGGAAATGAATTCGATAAGCTCGGTTTTATTCATTGAGAAAATACCCCTGAAAATTATTTTACGGGCCCCCAGCGGGAACCAGTGTGTGGCGGTCAGACTTAATAGTGACAAACGAAAGGGCAGCTAAGCACTGCCGTCTGCCATTGCTACCGGGCGCATAAGCACCCCGGTTGGCTACCGCGTATTAAGCCTTCGTTTAATACCCGTGTCAAGCAAAAAACCTCTGTAACCCGCATCATTGCTCACTGTTGATACAAGTTGCAGGACTTTCCCTAATTTGTGCCGCGAAACTTAACAGGCCGTCGCAAATATGTTATTTGAACTTTTAAAACTTCAAAATTAGCCAACTGATACTGTGATTTTGAATGTTTTTCAACCGCTTATGCGCCCCTCTCTGCAGCCGCAAAAACCACTCTCAGCCTAATTTCCCTTACGAGAGCCGGACTTAACAACAGATAACACCTTATCTGAGTGACAGGAGCAAGGCTCTGCACCCTTCTCTTGAGCACCAACCGTGCCCATATCAGAGCGGTCTGCTCTCCTACAATTTTCTGCATTGTTTGACTGTATTTCGGTACTTGCTACCGTCAAGGAGCGCAACGATGCACGGCAAGGTTTATTTGGTTGGGGCGGGGCCTGGCGACCCTGAACTTCTCACACTACGCGCTTTATACCTGCTGCAACATGCAGATGCTGTGGTCTATGACCGCTTGGTCAGCCGCGCCATCATGAGCTGCATCAACCCTGAAGCCACCCTGCACGATGTTGGCAAGGTGGCCGCGTGCAAACCCAGCATGCAGGACGACATCAACGACATCCTCTTATCACTGAGCAGAACGCATCAGCGCGTTATCCGCCTAAAAGGCGGTGATCCCTTTATTTTTGGGCGCGGCGGCGAGGAGCAGCTTTATCTGCAACAACACGGCGTCCGGGCCGAGGTTGTGCCTGGAATTACT
The DNA here is from genome assembly GCF_003076515.1 of Alcaligenes aquatilis. Taxonomy (NCBI): domain Bacteria; kingdom Pseudomonadati; phylum Pseudomonadota; class Betaproteobacteria; order Burkholderiales; family Alcaligenaceae; genus Alcaligenes; species Alcaligenes aquatilis. The sequence continues at coordinate 1,393,608 of NZ_CP022390.1, forward strand.
GCCGCGACGGGCTGTGCGGCTTCTTTAGGCATTCCCTTGACTCATCGCGGGCTGGCCAGCAGTGTGCGCTTTATCACCGGACATTTGCGGGACAACCAAGGCCTGGAACTGAACTGGGCCTCCCTATCCGACCCCACCTGTACGCTGGTGTTTTACATGGCCATGGCCAATTGCCGTCATATCGCCCAGGCCTTGATCCAACATGGACGCAGCCCACATACGCCCATCGCCCTGGCACAGGACGCCACACTTAAAAGCCAGCGATGGGGCTTGGGTACATTGCAGACACTTCCACAGCTAGCACAGACATTTAGCCCTCCCGCCTTGCTGATCATTGGGCAAGTTGTACAGCTACACCCGGACTACCCGCAGCCCACATCAAACACGCAAGACGCACTCACACCCGAATCATCCTGGGCACTGATGTGAGTGGTTTGCACTTCTCTTTAAAACGCTGCGGCAGACGGACTCTGGCCCGGATTGGGTTGCCTGTATTGCTCATCCTTGTTGACCCTCAACAAGCCACTGCAAATGACGTCACGTTGACTTCAGAGCAGCGCCTCTCTTTACAAACACTACTTCATCAAGAGTGCGGTTCCTGTCATGGCTTGTTCTTGAAAGGAGGTCTAGGCCCAGCCTTGACGGCAGATGCCTTGCAAGGCCAAAGCCCAGAACAAATCGCCTTGACCATCATGCAAGGTCGCCCCGGCACCGCCATGCCTGCCTGGAACCGCTTTTTGCAGCCAGCGGAAAGTTTATGGCTGGCGAACTTCCTTCTCCAGAACTCGGATACAGCACCATGAAAGCACTCATGACTCTTAGCCTGCTTGTCGTGTTAAGCGGCTGTGCCAACTCACTACGCGGCACTAACGACCTGGGGCTGATCGTCGAGCGCGCCACAGGCAGCGTAGCCCTTGTTGAGACCAGTCACCGCAGTCGCTTGGCGCGTATTGAGGGCTTGGGTGACCTCTCCCACGCTCATATCACTTATTCGCGCGACGGACGGTATGGCTATATATTCGGACGTGATGGCGGGCTGAGCAAAGTGGACCTGATCAAACAAGTTGTAGTCCGCCGCATTATTCAGTCCGGCAATGCCATAGGTGGGGCGATCTCCCAGGACGGCAAGCTGATTGTGGTACAGAACTACGAACCGGGCGGCATCAAGGTTTTTGACGCAAAAACCCTGGAATTGGTCAGTGAGGTTCCGTCCTACTACGCCCCCGACAAACGCGCCAAGGTGGTTGGACTGGCTGACCTACCGAATCAGCAATTCGCCTATTCCTTGTTCGAGGCCGGTGAAATCTGGCTCACCGACTTATCCGACCCGCTGCGCCCCACAACACGGCGTTTTGCGGCAGGCAGCCAACCTTACGATGCCATGGTCACCCCAGACGGACGCTACTACATTGCCGGCCTGTTTGGCGAAGACGCTTTGGCCATGCTGGATTTATGGCAGCCTGAAAATGGAGTCCGAAAAATCTTGCCAGGCTATGGCAAAGGCGAAACCGCCCTGCCCGTCTACAAGATGCCGCATCTGCGTGGCTGGTCCCAAGCGGGTCAGGACTTGTTTTTGCCTGCCATTGGACGCCATGAAGTACTAGTGGCCAGCACCTTGGATTGGCAAGAAAAAACTCGCATCCCTGTTCAGGGCCAACCCGTTTTCGTCATGGCTCAGCCCGATGGCCGGCAAGTCTGGGTGAACTTTGCATTCCCAGACAACGACAAGGTACAGGTCATTGATGTTGCCACTTTAGAAGTGATTCGGACCTTGGACGCAGGCAAAGCGGTTCTCCACATGGAGTTCACCCCACGCGGCGAGGCTGTCTGGATTTCAGCACGAGACGATAATCGAGTCAGCGTATACGACACCCGCAGTTTCAAGCGATTGGACAGCCTGGAGATTCAGCAACCCAGCGGGGTGTTTTTTACGCATCGGAGTGGTCGCATTGGTTTCTGATCTTTCCCCTTCTGCCTTTCAACTATTGAATGCCTGGCAACACGGCTTCCCCCTGGAGTCCCGTCCGTTCCGTAAGCTGGGGCTGCTATTGGGACTAAGCGAGCAAGCCGTAATGGACTATCTCCAAGGCTGGCGCAGCGATGGCATCATCAGCCGTATCGGGCCGGTGCTGAACCCCACCTGCATGAGCAGCACCTTGGTGGGCATGCCTATCCCAGCCAAGGATCTGGACAGGATTGCGAACTGGATCAGCACCCTGCCCGCTGTGAACCACAACTACGCACGCGAACACGCGGTCAATCTATGGTTTGTGCTGACCTGTGCGAATGAGCAAGAACGGCAGGCAACCCTGGACCACATCGCCCAATACACCGGTTTGTTGCCCTTGTCCTTGCCCATGCTCCGGGCCTATCACATTGACCTGGGGTTTAGCCTGACTACTCATGTCAAAATTGCCAGCCCCTTGGCACCAAGCCATAGTCTGCCTGCATTAGGCAGCGCCGAACGCAAACTCCTGGAGCGCTCCTTGCAAGGCTTGGAGATACAAGCCGAACCTTTCAAACCTTGGGCAGAGCATGCCCAAATGAGTGAGAAACAAGTTCTGCAACACCTGCGCAGCTTTCTGGAACAAGGTGTTTTCAGACGGTTTGGTCTGGTTTTACGCCATCGCACGCTGGGCTATAGCGCCAATGCCATGTGTGTCTGGACGGTAGACAACCATCGTATCGACGCCTTGGGTGAGGAACTGGCCAGGCAAAACGGCATCACGCTTTGTTACCAACGACAGCCCCACCCGCCACATTGGAATCACAATCTGTTTTGCATGATTCACGGCAAAGATCGCCAGCACGTACTGGCTCACCATGCGGAACTGAATAGCCGTTTAGGCTTGGGACAGTTCCCACAGGACGTGCTGTTTTCCACTCGCTGTTTCAAACAACGCGGAGCCCTGCTTGGCCCGGCCTATCATGACTGACACTCACACGACGCCACTGCATGCGCCGGTCAAGTTAGACGACACCGACCGCCACATACTCAATCGCTTGCAAGAGGGTTTCCCCATCTGCTCCCGCCCCTTTGCACGACTGGCTCCTGATCTTTCTTTAAGCGAATCCGACCTGATTGCGCGTGTCCAGTACCTGCGTCAATCCGGAGTCCTGACCCGCTTTGGCCCCCTCTTCCAAATTGAAGCCTTAGGCGGCGCTTACTGTCTGGTCGCCATGTCTGTACCGGAAAAACGGTGGGACAGCGTTGTCAAAACCGTGAACCGCCATCCCGAAGTCGCCCACAACTACCGACGCGCTCACGCCTTAAATATGTGGTTTGTACTGGCCACAGCAAGCGCACAAGACCTTGAGGCTTGCCTGACCACAATCGAAACCGAAACCGGCTTACCTGTCTTCGCTTTTCCAAAAGAACAGGAATACGCACTTAGCCTGAAACTGGAGCTTTGACATGGAGCATTTGAACCCTGCCTATACCGCACTGATACATGCTTCGCAGCAGGGGCTGGCTATAGAGCCGCAGCCTTACCTAAGGCTGGCGCAGGCGCTAGGCGTCTCCGAAGCCTATGTCATAAAGCAGTTTCAAACCATGTTGGACCAAGGTTTGATAAGACGGATTGCAGCCATCCCAAATCACTACGCCCTGGGCTATGTAGCCAATGGCATGTGCGTCTGGAATATTGCAGACGAGCGCCTGGACACCGTGGGTACGTGGTTAGGTTCACAAGCTGGAGTCAGCCATTGTTATCGTCGCCCGCGTCGTCTGCCTGCGTGGCCATACAACCTGTTTGCCATGCTGCATGGCAAGGACCATGACACGGTCCGTGCCCAAGCAAAGAACATCAGCATGCACATCACGCAGCACTTTCCGGGTGTCTTGCACGATCACGACATTTTGTTTTCCACGGCCATTCTTAAAAAGACCGGCCTGCGTCTGCGGAGGCCTTGAGCATGTTCCGGATATCCCGTTTTATCGCTGCCCTGCACTCTCCTGTTGCCGCCACGCGTGCCAGCAAAGCCCCTGTAGTGATCTGGAATCTGATACGTCGTTGCAATCTCCATTGCAGCCACTGTTACTCTGCCTCCACCAACAAGGACTTTCCCGGCGAACTGAGCTACGAGCAGGCCTGCTCTGTCATGGACGATCTACATCAGTTCGGTGTGCGCGCCCTGATTCTGTCCGGCGGTGAACCCTTGCTGCGCAGAGACATTTACGACTTGGGTCGACGCGCAAAAACACTGGGTATGTACGTAGGGCTATCGTCCAACGGCACCCTGATTACTGAACAGAATATCGACCAGATTGCCGACTGCGGCTTTGACTATGTCGGCATATCCCTGGATGGTTTGCAGGCCAGGCATGACCGTATTCGTGGTGAAAACGGAGCCTACGCTGCTTCCTTGCATGGTTTACGGCTGTGTCGCGAAAAACACTTGAAAGTGGGCCTGCGCTTTACTCTGACCCAGGAAAATGCGGCTGACCTCAATGGCCTGCTGGCAGTGATGGACCAGGAGCGAATCGACCGCTTTTATCTCTCTCATCTAAATTACGCGGGCCGAGGTCTTAGCAATCGCGCTTTGGCCAGCCATCACGCCGTCACCCGGCGGGCCATGGAACAACTTTTCACGACCTGCATGACGTATCAGAAAGCCGGAAAACCCAAGGAATTTACCTCAGGGAACAATGATGCCGATGGCGTTTTCTTCCTGCACTGGGTACGACGCCACTACCCAGATCAGGCTAAAAAAATTCTGACCATGTTGCGTCAATGGGGTGGAAACTCCTCCGGCCAAGGAATTGCGAACATTGATAACCGTGGCAATGTACACCCGGACACCATGTGGTGGCACTACAGCTTAGGCAATGTGCTGAAACAGCCTTTCTCAGAGATTTGGTCCAACAATCAAGATCCTTTGTTAGCGGGACTGCGCCAACGGCCAAGGCCTGTACAGGGACGCTGTGCGGGATGCGCCTACCTGGATATTTGCAATGGTAATACGCGCACCAGGGCAGAGAAAAGTACGGGCAATGTATGGGCAGAAGATCCGGGTTGCTATCTCAATAACCGGGAAATTACTGCCTGAGCCTGCCCAATCAAGAAGCCAGTCAAAGCCCTTTTCGCTGTACCCCAATCCCCTTCCCTGCCCGGCCACGAAACCATGCAAAGCAACTGTCCAGAACAGTAAAGCAGCACTGAGAGGCGAATACAGTCTCCAGACATAGCCAAGTTCGGATAAAAGTCTGGACGGAGACGGACCCGAACCCCGGATTTCCTGCATACTCTGTACCGGTACAAATACAAACACCGATGATGATGCTGCCGGTGCCAGTGCTGGTGCAGATGCCAATGCTGGTGCTGAAGCGGATGTGGATGTGGATGCTGGCAAAGTTCATCATTTCCAGGCCCATAAGCCTGCACAAACAAGAGACAAAAAAAGTGAGGCAAGAATTCTTGCCTCACTCAAGCAGCTCCATATAACGTAGCAAGCACACACCACCTAGCTCTTCATCACTCCAACACTTCTAAGCCAGTTCACAGCTCAAGCCTTGCTGCTTTAACAGCTCAAGCAAAGGTTGCACATCCCACGAAGACTTCCAGGCAATGACGATGCGCTCTCCTGGCGCCCATGAACGGCATAGCGGTGTCCAGAACGCCTGATTCAACAGGGTATCTTGCAAGACCACACCGGCCTGATCCAAGGCCATCAAACGGGCATCACGGCGTGCTTTTTCCAGAATCGCGGGCAGGATCAGAGGCAGGTACAAGACCCAGTCCGCCTGATTCAATTTTCGCAGAGCGCGCAGCGTCAACAAGTCCACGGCCTCCAAATCCGCGATAGGCAAAATGGTGACCTGAACATGCTGCTGGGGAGTCTGCTTCTGCAAGGCGTCATCAAAAGCTGCCAATGCTTCGGTGGACTTTCCTTGTGCCAGGAGGTCAGGAATATGGCCATCAAGCACGTAGTCAAAAAAATGACGGCGAGTATGCACCTCGGGAAAAGCTTGCTTGATATCAGCTCGACGACGAGCCAGCAGACCGGCCAAGTCCCCTACGGATTCAGGCAACTCGCTTTCTATCCACTCCCGAACCCGCCGCGCCAGCACAGGTGCAGACCCTGCCGAGGAAACCGCAATCATTAAAGGCGAACGGTCGATCATGGCAGGAACCTGCACGGTGGACAGTTGCCCGTCATCAACCACATTACAGGGCAGATGCAAGGCATCGGCCGCCTGAGCCACGATACGATTTATTTCTCGTCGTCCGGTGGCCGCGATAACCAGCCAGGCCTCGCGAATATGCTCGGCGACAAAAGCAGTGAACAAGCTGCTTAGCGCCCCTGCTTGCGCGCTGGCCCGTAACCAGGGAGTCTGTTCCGGTGCAACCACCGTCACCCGCGCTCCTGCACGTAACAAGAGCCGAACTTTACGTTCGGCAACCGAGCCGCCACCTACAACAACAACGGCTTTGCCAGTCAGATTGAAGAACAAGGGAAACACATTCATTGCAGGACATCCTTAAGGCGCCAGTAAAAACTGGCGCCCAGTTCACACTTACTTCAAGCTGGCAAAGTAGGCAGCCAGTTCATTCACCATTTCCGGGCTGAGCGGTTCAGCCATCGGGCTCATGATGGGATCGTTACGCTCTCGGGATTTGAACTGCTGCAGCTGCTTGACCAGATACTCCACCTTCTGCCCCGCCAAGTTGGGGTACATGCCTTCCGTACTGACACCTTCCAGACCATGACAAGAGGCACATAAAGGCAACATGGATGACGCCTGGGCCGACAGTTGTGACTGCCCATGCGAACCTTGTAAACCGGCGGGTTTATCCGCCGCCAACGCTGCACCTGAGCCTAAAAGACCAACCAGAGCCACACCCATAAAAAGCTGTTTCATGACATTCCTTTGCTTAGAATTTTTGGGTTTCAGGCTGACCGATGGTGAGCCAGCGAGTGCGAGCGCGAGAGAAAATACCCGATGGGCTTTCCATCTTGTGCTCGGCTACCAGCTCCAGGCTACGGCTGTCGTAGATTTTCAGACGGTCCCCCCAGTAACCCGAGCTGACGTACAAGTAATCTCCTGTGCGGTTGTAGTTAGGGAAGAAGGCATGGCCGCCCACATCCAGGGTTTTCGCCACCGACAAGGTGTTTTTGTCGATTAACTGAATCCAGGAAGCGCGCTTGTCCTTGTCAATAATGTCCACCGCCACATACGGTGCATTGGGATGTGCGGCAGGCGATTCGGTGGCCCCGGCTACCGGGATTTGTTTCACCACGGAAAAGTCCTTGGTATCCCAGGCCGTAACAACCGAACCCAGCTTGCAGCTGCCCATATTGGTACCGAAAGCCAGCATGCGACCATTCACTTCGGTAACCGCCCCCGAGCCTGCATGCGGTTGGCAGCCAGCTGGAATATCACGCACCACCTTGTCGTCCTTCAAGTCGATCGCCACATATTTGTTGTCATCGTAGGAAGCCACCATGGAGTAGCGACCATCAGGCGTCAGGAAAGTGTCATGCAACATGCGGCCCACCTTGGCCAGTTTGGTGACCGGCATGTCTGGCTTGTCCGGATCAATAATCCAGATCTGCCCGGCTTGGCGCAGCGTCAGTGCAAACTTGTTATTGATGCGGCTGCCAATGATGGGACCGCCGGCGGATTTGATGAAATTGCCATCCGGGTCCTCGCCCTCCAGAGCAAGATACTTCACCGGCTCCAGTGTGTCGGCTTTCAGGATGACCATGCTATTGGGCACAAAAGAACTCAGTGCCAACCACTTACCATCTTTGGACAATGCAATACCGGTCCCCGTCAGGCCCACTTTGGCCTGCCGCACAATCTGCAAGGTGTACAGGTCAATTTTGTAGACGTGACCATCATCGCTTTTCAGGTAACCCCAACGCTCATGGCTGGGACTGAACTCCATGATATGTGGCGCACCAACCGTGGCGATTTCTCCTACCTTCTGATTGTTCTTGCCATTGATGAAAACGGCGCGTGCCTGATTAGAACCATCCCCCCGACCGTAGCGTCCCCGGGCCATGATGACCATCAAGTCGTAGACGGAGTCGATCTCGTAATTGGGCTTGCTGGGCAAGGTGGATTCGTCCACCAGTACTTTCACGCTGGCACGAATTTGATCCATGTCCCAACTGCGTTCCACCACGGGCTCGTTCTTGATCATCTTGGCCAGGGCACGAATATCCTCGTCGGGTAAACGTCCGACAAAAGGCGGCATCAAGGTATCCGGGATTCCAGTCATGATGGTGCCGCGCAAGGCAATCTCGCTTTGAACCAGGCGATCACTGTGCAAGCCCGGAGCAATATACCCTCCCCGGTCGGCTGCGTGACACACCGCACAGTTTTGCTGAAACAAGTTGTCTACCCGCACTTGCTCTTGCGTCGGTGCCGCCAGAGCCGCACTGACGCTGGTAGACAGGAAGGCCAGGGTCATCATTTTTCTATACATTCCATTACCTCCAACAATTGCCTTGCTAAAGGGCAAGACCATAACAACTATAACGATTGTTATTTTTTACTGAGAAGGTATGGATACAGATTACATAATGGGAATGGTTTTTTTATATCGTAATTACAATAAATTAAACACTCTTACTGAGATAAAAATATCCATGACAAGAGGCCAGTTGGCAGATCAAGAAGTCGGATAAATTTATCACGAACGAATCGTCACTTTGAGCTAACTCAAGTTAAAACTAGAGGCTGCTGCCTATAGTGGCCCGGCTTGGCTCGCCCTTGATGGTTTTGATTATTTTTCCAGTCCCGCCATGTTTTCTTTACCGATTACGCTCTCTCATACCCATAGCCCACCGTATAAGCGACAAATTGCACGTCAAATTGAAACCCTGATCTATTCGGGACGTTTGCAGGAAGGCAATCGCCTGCCCTCAATCAACCGTATGGCTTCTTTGCTGCAGGTTTCTAAAAACACGATCATGGGTGCCTATGATTTGCTAATCGACTCCAACCTGATTCATAGCGAACCCAGCCGGGGCTTTTTTGTCGCCACGCCCACCCGCAACGGGCGCAGTCGACTGGTGCCGGATTTTGTCATGGAGACGGCCCACTGTTCACGCAACCTGCGTACCAGCACGGCCCTGGCCAGCGGTGTTCATGTGCCCGCCGCCAGTGTGCCGGTTCGTTTTGATTTCAAGATTGGGCGCCCCTCGCTTCATGCCTTTCCGCTGCGCCAGTTCATTTATCTATCCAATCAACTATTGCGTTATGCAGGCACTGGTATGACGGACTATCCACCGCCTGAAGGTTTATGGGGTTTGCGGCTGCAAATTGCAGATTATCTGGCCGCCAGCAAAGGCATTTTGGCTGACCCGGACCACATCCTCATTACGGCAGGGACGCAGGAGTCCTTGAGCCTGATTGCGGCCCACTTTCTGGACGAAAACAGCTGTGCGGTGCACGAATCGCCTGGCTATAACGGCTTCAGGCATCTACTGGCACGCCATCGTACTCAGGGCATTCCCGTGCCTGTAGATCAACACGGCTTATGCACCGATCAATTGCCCAACAGGGCGGTCCAACTAGCCTTTGTCACGCCCTCCCATCAATACCCCTTGGGGCACACGCTGACAGTGCCGCGCAGGCAGGAGCTGCTGGCTTGGGCCAGCTCCAGCGGTGCTTTGATTATTGAGGACGACTACGACGGAGACTTCTGTTATGGCCCGGCCCTACCTGCGCCGCTCAAGGCCATGAGCCCCGGACAGGTAATTTACCTGGGTTCGTTCTCGAAAACATTGGGGCCTGGTTTGCGCTTGGGCTATATGGTCTGTCCACCCCATTTGAGCCAGGACTTTATTGCTCGCAAGGCCTTGCTCAACAATGGATCGCCCTGGTTAACACAAGCTATTCTGGCACGTTTTTTTGATGAGTATGACTATCCTCGGCACCTGCAGTATTTGCGTCGCCGTTACCTGGAGCAACGCAATACCCTGCTGCAGGGACTGAAAAAAGCATGGGGAAATACCGGAGTGGTCAGCGGACACAATGCTGGCATGCATCTGGCTTTCCGACTGCCTTCACAAGGCCCGGATGCCCATCACGTTGCTGCGGCAGCGCTTCGCTATGGCATACGCCTATACCCTTTGGCACAGGCCGCCAGCCAGGAAGCGGACGGCAGCGACCCACGCCATCTGCTATTTGGCTACGCGAATCTGGAGTGCAGCGAGTTACAACAAGCGATGCAGCATCTAGCCCTGATACAAGCCAGGCTGAACCATGGCTAGCTGTGCAAAGAACTTAAGACTGGGCCAGTGCCTGATCAAAGTCGGACGTCAGATCAATGATCTCTTCGATACCCACAGAGATACGCAACTGATTGTCGGAAATACCCATCAGGGCACGCTGCTCGGGCCCCATCTCGTAGTAGATGGTATGGGCAACGGGCAGCACCAGACTGCGGTTGTCACCCAGGTGCGTAGCCAGAACAAAGACTTTCAGACGATTCAGGAAGTCGAAAATTTCGATGCCCTCTTCCAGCACGACACTCATCAGGCCGCCGAAGCGATTGCCGAACAACTGAGCCGTACGCTCGTGTTGGGGGTGATCCTCCAGACCCGGATACTGCACGTGCTTCACCTTGGGGTGAGCCTTCAAATGGCGCGCCAAAGCCAGCGCATTGGAACAGATGCGCTCCATACGCAACGGCAAGGTTTCCGAGCCTACAGCCAAACGGTGGGCCACATCGGACGACAAGGTGCCGCCCATATCGCGCAAGCCCTTCTTACGAATCTGTACCAGGCCCCAGTTCTGCGTATTGCCATTGCGGTATACCTGGGCAATATTAGGATAGGTCGTCCAGTCAAACAGACCTGTATCTGTCACCATGCCACCCAGAGCATTACCGTGGCCACCAATGTGCTTGGACAGCGAGTTGACCACCAAAGAGGCTTTGAACTCGCGGCCGGGCGACAGGTAAGGCGAGGACAAAGTGGCATCGACCACATACAACAAGCCCTCGTCCTGACACCATTGCCCCACCCCTTTCAAATCAGCCACCTGTGTGCCCGGATTAGCAATGGTTTCAAGAAACACCATGCGAGTATTGGGCTGACGCGCGGCTTGCACCTGGGCCACATCGGTTGCGTCTACCAGCGTGGTTTGAACACCCAGGTCGCGCAAGGTGCCCAACAGACTGTTGGTGTTACCGAACAGATATTTGCTGGCAATCAGGTGATCCCCCTGGCGCAGCAAGGTAAACAGGGTCGCGGTCAACGCGGCCATACCGGTTGCAAAGCTGACGCTGCCCACCCCTTTTTCCATACGCGTAATCTTGGCTTCCAACGCCGCCGTGGTGGGTGTGCCCTGACGAGAATAGGTAAAGCCGGATTTGCCCTGAAAGACTGCGGCCAGCTCACGCGCATCCTGAAAACCGAACTCGGTCGATGGGTGCAATGGCTGATGAATAGCGCCATACTGCGTACCCAAACGACGGTCAGAGTGCAAGGTAGAGGTAATAAAGCCGTTTTCTTCCATGATCGTTTCAAAGCCCATAATGCGTGTACACACCGTCAGCACCGATTGGGTTTTGCCCGGCTGACGGCCAATTACTTATTATCTGGTGAAGCGGCGAATGAAGCCCGCCGTTTTTTATACAAATAAGTAATTAAGTAAGTAACAAGACTTAAAAGAAATTAGGCCTGGCTACGTTGACGCAAGGTTTCGTACAGACAAACCGCACTGGCGACACTGACGTTCAAGCTTTCTACCGCACCCATCATGGGAATGGAAACCAGCTCGTCGCAGGTTTCACGGGTGAGACGGCGCATGCCCTCGCCCTCGGCGCCCATCACCCAGGCCATGGGGCGGCGGGCATCCACCTGGTGGAATGTGTGGGTGGCTTGATCACTGGTACCGACTAGCCAGACATCGCGCTCACGCAGCATGCGCATGGTACGGGCCAAGTTCGTCACCGTAATGTAAGGGGTCGATTCGGCTGCACCGCAAGCCACGCGCGAGACCGTCGCGTTCAGACCCACGGCACGATCACGAGGCGCAATCACGGCATGCGCGCCGGCTGCGTTGGCACTACGCAGGCAGGCACCCAGGTTATGAGGGTCTGTGACCCCGTCCAGAATCAGCAAAAAAGGAACCTGACCGGCCTCTTCCAGATCATCCAGCAATTCGTTGACATCAACGGCCAGCTCTTGCTCCAGAGCCAATGCCACCACACCCTGGTGACGTGTGCCTTTGGCCAGACCATCCAGACGCTCGACCGGCACGGCCATGACTTTCAAGCCTGCCTGCTCTACCTGTTCGATAAAGGCCAGCATCCGTTTGTCGCGCCGGGTCTGATCCACATAGACCTCGCGCACCGAAGCGGCGCTGAAACGAACTCGGGCAATAACGGCATGGAAACCGGCCAAAACCTGCTGAGGCATAACAATCCTTGGGGGAAATAAGAGCAAATAAAGAAAGCCGGGCAAAAAGCCCGGCTTGGCATTGTACGCCTATCGGCGTCGCCCTCTAGGGCTGCGCGTGGATTTGGCGGACTTGGCTGCCTTCTCTGTACTGCGTTTTTCATCCCGCTCGGCCTGCTTTTGAGAAGCTCGTCGCTGGGAGGCCGTGGTGCCCTTCAAGGCCAGCGGCTTGGTTGAAGCCGCTTTCTTGATGGGCCGCTCGGACGGATCAGACCCTTCGGCCGCCGCCTTCACCGCTTTGTAGCCCACGCCTTTAACCAGACGGAACTCAATACGACGCGCCTCCAGATCAACACGGGCGACCTGCACTTGTACCGCATCGGTCAGACGATAACGCAGACCAGTGCGCTCACCACGTAACTCGTTCGAGGTTTCGTTGTACTGGAAGTAATCTGCGCCCAGCTCCGAGACGTGAACCAGGCCCTCCACATACAAGGTATCCAACGTTACAAACAAACCAAAGCTGGTTACGCCACTGATCTTGCCGGAGTATTCCTCGCCCACGTGCTCTTTGACAAACCAGCACTTGAGCCAGGCTTCCACATCTTTAGAGGCCTCATCAGCACGACGTTCGCGCGCCGACAACAAGGCACCCAGTTTTTCCCAGCGTGCAAAATCACGCTTGCTGGCTGGCAAGGCGGCATCGCCCGGTTCTTCGGCAATCGCCGGAATGTAGCGCTGGCCTTTCAAAATACCCTTGATGACGCGGTGCACCAGCAAGTCCGGGTAACGGCGAATGGGCGAAGTGAAGTGAGCGTATTGTGAATAAGCCAGACCAAAGTGACCCGTTTTCTCCGGGCTGTAAATAGCCTGCTGCATGGAACGCAAGCACATGGTCTGAATAATGGCGAAGTCGGAACGACCACGAGCGGCGGCCACCACTTTGGCGTAATCGGCAGAAGTCGGTTCGTCGCCCCCTTCCAGGGTCAGACCCAAGCTACGTAAATATTCGCGCAAGGCTTCCAGCTTGGGTGGCGTTGGGCCCTCATGCACACGGTACAAACCATTGCGACGGCTACGAGCAATGAAATCGGCTGCGCAGGTGTTGGCTGCCAACATGCACTCTTCGATCAGCTTGTGGGCATCGTTACGAACCAGAGGTTCAATACGCTCGATGCGACCCAAGGGGTTACACACGATTTTGGTTTCAACCGTATCAAAATCAATGGCACCTCGTGCAGTGCGCTGCTCGGCCAACAAACGGTACAAGGAGTACAGGTTCTGCACAGGTTCGAGCACATGCTGAATCTGTGCGGCGGCCGGACCTGTAGGCTGCTGCAGGGCGCTCCAGATATCGGAATACGTGGTGCGCGCATGTGAGTGAATGACCGCTTCATAAAACTGATAGGCCGATACGGTGCCGGACTTGGGACCATCAGCCAAGACGACCATATCGCACACCATGACCAGACGGTCTACCGACGGGTTCAGAGAACAGATCCCGTTGGACAGGCTTTCTGGCAACATGGGGATCACACGGCGCGGGAAATACACGCTGGTACCCCGCTCCAGAGCGTCTTCATCCAAGGCATCGCCGGAGCGTACGTAATGGCTGACATCGGCAATCGCCACCAGCAATCGCCACGCCCAGCGCGAGCGTTTGCCCGTGCCAATATCAACGCGTTCGCAATACACCGCATCATCAAAGTCCCGTGCGTCTTCACCATCAATGGTGATGAAAGGGACATCGCGCAGATCAACGCGACCTTTGTATTCCGATGGCTTTACCTTGGCAGGAATACGGGCTGCCTGCTTGAGAGCCTTCTCGGAGAAATCGACCGGCACTTCAAACTTGCGCACCGCTATTTCGATTTCCATGCCGGGATCATCAATTTCCCCCAGCACTTCAATGACACGCCCCAAAGGCTGGCGATGGCGCTCGGGCTGCTGGGTGATCTCTACCGTGACGACCTGGCCGGGCTCGGCCTCGCCCTGATCTCCACTTGGGATCAGGATGTCGTGCTTGATACGCTGATCTTCGGGCACCACGATAAACGTGCCACGCTCGCGCAAGAATCGGCCCACCAGCTTACTGGTATGACGCGCAGTAACTTCGACAATCGAGGCATCTGGTTTGCCACGGTATTCACCGACGATACGCACCATAACGTGGTCGCCGTGCAACACTTTGGCCATCTCTCGTGGCGACAAAAACAGATCAGGCTGCCCATCGTCGCGCTGCAAGAAACCAAAACCGTCGCGATGGCCCAACACTTTGCCTGCGATAAAGCCAGTTTGGCTGTTTTTGCGAATTTTGCCTTCGGGGGAAATAAGCAATTGCCCATCGCGCTCCATTGCGCGTACACGCCGCTCAAAACCCACCGTAATTTCTTTGCCCAGGCCCAGCTTTTTCGCCAGAGCCTGCATGGTCAGGCCGTCTGCATCCTCGCGCAGCCCCGCCAAGATCACTTCCCGCGTCGGGGTATCCGGGTCAAAGTCAGGCGGCAACTCATAACGGCCCGTTGATTGAATACGGTCCTCAGTACTGTCTTGATGTTTTTTATTCAAAAGGACACTTCCATTATTAATAAAGTATGCCTATAATCTTTTTTCTTTGCTGCTCACGCAGCGAAGTCGTTAAAAAGCTTTTGGCACAACCATAAGCATACAACGATATGCCCAGGTGGCGGAATTGGTAGACGCGCATGGTTCAGGTCCATGTGCCTTCGGGTGTGGAGGTTCGAGTCCTCTCCTGGGCACCAAAATTCCTAAAAAGCCGATCATCGCAAGATGGTCGGCTTTTTCCATTCCCGCCCAGAAAGTCAGGTGCTTGAGCACCTGACGTGGGGACGAGAAAGGTCGGGCATGCAAGCCCGACCGGGGTCGCGCCTGTGTGACCGAGTCCTCTTCTGGGCACCAAAATTCCGAAAGGCCGATCATTTCTCAATGATCGGCCTTTTGTAGTTTGCTGCTTCACCAATTCAATATCCTTCAGCATCAGTGCGACAAAGCCTGACTGCGTCAGAAAACGAGCAGCAATGCGACTCCTTTCTTGTTTGAACACAGCCATTTCCACATAAAGAATCATCACTACATAATCAGCTGCTTTCTTTACAAGCTTGTGAATGCATAGGCAAACAAGCACTGGCGGGACCAAGCTGAAACCCTCAGGGCGCCACCCCATCACACCCGTGCCTGCCCCTGCTTCGTACAGCCATAAAAAAACCGACTGTGTTTCTACAATCGGTTTTCAGCTCCAGGATGTAGTAAGTTTAACCGCCACAACCACCGCAACAAGCACCATCTTCACCATGCACAGGTTTGGCGATTTGATAGCCTGCCTGCTCAACGGCAGCATGGAGGTCTTCCAGCGAGACCTGGGTTTCATCAAAACGGACCGATGCCTTTGCATTTTCGAATGAGGCATCTGCCGCTTGCACGCCATCGATAGCCGCCAAGGCAATGGCTACTTTATCGGCACATTCAGGATGTCGCAGACCCGCCAGTTTCAGCATTCCAACTTGCATTTTCTATCCCTTTAACATGAGGTGAGGCAGTTGATGAAATCGCCACCGCCCATAAAGATATATATTAAATACATCTTATAAATACGGCAAGAGACAAGGAGCCACCATAGATAAAAAAGCCCAGCTTGCGGCTGACTGACAGCAAAGCCACGATACTGAGTAACGCCGCCATAAGCAGGGGATAGCTGGGCGCCACAGGCGAACTTGCCCAGGAGAGCAATCCCGTGACGATCACCGGGGCAAAAACGCAGAATACAGTCACCCCAATGTTGTGACTCAAGGACATACAGGTGTTTTGCCCTACTACAGGCAGGAGCTCATGCAACTGCTGGGTCATGGAGCTGCGAGAAAGCCAAGAGCACAAGACGAGTCAGACCCAGGCTGCAATCAATAGAAAAGGCCAATCATCACTTTGAACACACACAACAAAAAACCGACCATCTTGTGATGATCGACTTTTTTTGAGGAATTGGTGATATCCAGGAGAGGACTCGGTCACACAGGCGCGACCCCGGTCGGGCTTGCATGCCCGACCTTTCTCGTCCCTACCCCAGGTGCTCAAGCACCTGACTTTCTGGGCTGGAATGAAAAAAGCCGACCATCTTGCGATGATCGGCTTTTTAGGAATTTTGGTGCCCAGGAGAGGACTCGAACCTCCACACCCGAAGGCACATGGACCTGAACCATGCGCGTCTACCAATTCCGCCACCTGGGCTCTGACTGCGGAATTTGTTTTTCAACCAACCCCTGCAAGACAGAAGATAACTATAGCACGATTTTTAAATGATGCAAACTATTTCTGTATTTTTTCATATCCGACGGAAATAAACGCGGCCCTTGCACTTCATAAGAATCGCTTTTATGCTTATTGCTATATCAAGAGTTGGGGCAACCCATGCCAACCTGTGTACCCGCACAAGGTGGATTCAAGATATGGCCATCTGGCAATCAATGGGATCATCAAGACAAGAACCCGCTGCCAGCGGGTTTTTTTATGCTTGGCCCCTACCGGGCAAAGGGTCTTTTAATCCAACTTGCTCACCCGGAAGCGCCTTCCAAGAGCTAAACAGGAGTATTTCATGTTGTCTGCACCGTTTTACTATCACCTGACTTTAGAGCAGCACAGCTACCGCATTGTCCTGCGCCCCGGATGTTCCCGGCTGGCCGTGGTATGTGAACTGCATGCTGATACGGTCGGGGATTACGAGCCGCGCTGGCTGGGTTCCAGTTGTCGCGGTGGCTATTGGGCTCGCTTCCAGCATGATATCGACAGCACCTTGCTGCTGAACATGGATGCCATTGCCCGTTTGATTGACGAGCACCGTCTGGCTCATCCCAATGCCGTGCTGGATACGGATTTACAGCCCGTCCTGAACGTAGGCGGACGCTTGCGCGCCCAGCCCTACCCTCAGCAAAAAGCCGCTTAGTCCAGACGTGGGGCATCCTCGCCCTGGTCACCTTGACGCCAGTAGCTACTGGCCCGAATCGCACCTTTGTCCAGACCGCGTTCTTGGACCCAGTATTCGCGCAGGCTTTGAGCGATGGCATATTCTGCGGCGACCCATACATGGCCGATGCCGCTCAGCTCGGGCGCAGCACGCAGGGCATCCAAAATGCCATTCAGACCGGCCAGCGAAGGAATCCAGTTCACCGTGACATGGTCCGGCGCTTCCATCGCACCCACGGTCAGCAGATTACGTGCCAGCACGTAAACCTGCACCTTCACGTTGGCCGGTAGTTCATTCACTCGTCGCGCCATGGCAGGCACAGCGGTTTCGTCGCCAATCAGGATTTGCCAATCCAGATCCTTGCTGACCAGAAAGGAGCCGCGTGGACCGGCCACGCCCAGCTTGTCACCCTCTTTGGCTTGCATGGCCCATTGGCATGCAGGACCTTCACCATGGACCACAAAATCAATATCCATCTCAAGTTCCTGTTCACGGAACAGGCGAGGCGTGTAATCACGGATGGGGGGCTTTTCCTGTCCGGCAGCAAAGACCATGCCACGATCGCCCATTTGGGGCAGACGCAACTCTTTGGTGGCCGGGTCGGGGAAAATCAGCTTGACGTGATCATCAAAGCCGGGGGTATAAAAACCGTCCAGATCCGAGCCTTCCAGGGTGATGCGCACCATATCAGGACCCAATTCGCGCCGCTTTTTCACGGTCAGCAAACGCAACTTCAGAGTATGAGCCACTTTCTGCGTTAATTGTTCGGACTGCATTTTTCAGACTCCTTGGGCAAGTTCCGTATTTCGGCGATGGCTTTTTCCAGAATGGCCACCACCTCCGCCTGTCGCGCCAGACTGGCGGTCGATTGTTCAAACATGGCCTGCTTCAGGCTGTGGCGTACCTGGACAAATTCCGGCAACCAGCCCGTTTGCTCCTGCGCGGCCTTCAAATCCTCGTCGCTATTGTGTTCGGCCAGCATCTGCCGTATCCACACCAGCTTGCGCCCGCGATAGGTCAGGGACTGCATCAGGTAATCGCACTTTTCCTTTTGCTCTTGCAAATACGCTTGACCTTCCTTGGTCAGGCTGTACATCTTGCGACGACCTTCTTCTTCGATCAGCACCCAGCCTTGCGTGGCGCAATACGCCAGGGCGGGATACACCGCGCCCGCGCTGGGCACATAGCTGTTCTGGCTAAGCTGCGCAAAGCGGCGAATCAACTGATAACCGTGAGTACTGCCCTCTTTGAGCAGAACCATCAGCATGAGCTGCATGGCCCGAGCGGAGTACTTTCGGCCCTGGCCCATATCCAGCAGCATGCGCTCGACATCCACTGTATTGAATTTCATGTCCATACTCTTATGCTATATCACATGACACACTATAATGATAATGAGAATGCCAATCAACTAAAAATTGAAATTGAATTTATCGAGTGAAAAACGCTTGCTTTACTTTGGGATCTCATCCTATAATTTAATGCTTGAGACGGGCAGCAGCCTTAATCAAAGCCCAGGTGGCGGAATTGGTAGACGCGCATGGTTCAGGTCCATGTGCCTTCGGGTGTGGAGGTTCGAGTCCTCTCCTGGGCACCAAAATTCCGAAAAGCCGATCATCGCAAGATGGTCGGCTTTTTTCATTCCAGCCCAGAAAGACAGGTGCTTGAGCACCTGACGTGGGGACGAGAAAGGTCGGGCATGCAAGCCCGACCGGGGTCGCGCCTGTGTGACCGAGTCCTCTGCTGAGCACCACAAATTCCTCAAAAAAAAACCGATCATCGCAAGATGGTCGGCTTTTTGTTTTGTACATTCAGCACACAAAAGGTTTGAAAATCGTGTTTGAGGGCGAGAATAGTTGCCATGCAAATTCTGCGGGGATCATCTCGATGCGCCCAAGCTCTCTGCTGGCACTACAACCGCCGACCAGTAGAACTTCTTTCAGGATGCAACTCAAAGCGCCCAGAACAAACTCCAGCTGCACTGAAGAATAACCAAGCACAAAAAAGCCGAAACAGTGCCCATGTTGCTTCGGCTTTTTTACTCTGGCGGTGTTATCGCAAGTTATTCAGCTATCCCACCCTCTTCACCATCATTCCAATGGGCGATGACGACGTTGCCAGAAAGGCTGTGCCGCGTAGCGTTGCTCCATCCCATACAAAGCGTGCTGCGAATTCAAATGGCGCACCAAGCCCAGCAGATAGTCTTTCTCGTAAGCTCGAGCCGGTTCCGAATTGCCTTGTGTCAGGGCCACAGCAGCTTGCGCCGCTTGTGATCCGCTCCACAAGGCCGTTGCCAAACCGTTGGCGGCCAAGGGGTCCATGGCCGCGCCTGCATCGCCTGCTCGCAAAATACGACCTTCCACGAAGTAAGACACTGTGCAGCTGGCAGCGGCGCTGACTTTAGGCGTGTAGTCGGCCATCTTGCTATCCAGACCCAGGCTTTCCATACGCACCCGTGCCGCATCAGCACAGCCCAGCAAACCGGCCCATACCGCACCATCACGGCTCAAGCCATCAGGCAAAAGATCCGAGTCCGAGAACAAGGCCACCATCAAGCGATGACCTGGCATGGGGGACAAATACCACCAGCCCAGCTCTACCGCCTCCACCAGAGAAGCGGCTAATGGCTCGGCTCCTTCGGGCAAATCAAAGACATGCCAGGCAGCGACCAGTCTGTCCAGACGATGGCGCTCGGCTGCCGCACCGGCGGACACAGCCGCACGGCCGGTGCAATCGATCAAGGCCTTGGCCTCCAGGCTGCTACCGTCTGCCAGCCTGGCAATGACTCCTTCCGCTTGATGCTCCAGACTCAAGACGCGAGTCTGGCGAATACTGACCTTCATTTTTTTTTGCACGCGCTCAAACAGCACCTGCTCCAGACGGGCCTTATCCAGCAAATAGCCCTGCCCGTCCTCATCCTGCACGGTACGCAATCCTGCGCCACCCCATACTGAAAAACGCCCTTGAGAGCGCAAGGCAACCGTCTCGTCCAGGCAGCTTGCCCAGCCCAGACTGGTCAAGACCACAGCCCCGCGTTCGGACAAGGTCTCGCCAAACGAGGGCTGGGGCTCCTGAGGAGACACCAGCGTCACTTCCTGGCCTTGCATACTCAGGCGACGCGCCGCCGCTAAACCCGCCACACCGGCGCCAACAACAATAATCATGCCTTCATCCTCAGGTTCCCGTCTGCTTTATCAGCGGGACAATGTCCATAGAACCGCGTTGTACTTACCCATACAGCCCGGGCGGAACTCCCGCCTGCCCGACTGGCCCCGGACGTTTTACCACGACAGCCCGGTGAGGAAAACGATTTAAACCCAATAGGCACACTCAAGCCTATTGCAGCCACCTTAAACAGAAAAATCCACGAAACCCCGCGTCGATCCCCCCTCCCGAAAAAGGTCACGAATTAGCACGCATCAACACACATAGAATCCAACAAAGGGAAAACCGGCGGTCATTTTTTTATAGTTATAAAAATCATGAGGCTTTTCTTTACAAAATGCGAGGCAACGAAAACAACATGACCCAGCCTCCCAACACCAGATAGGGGCCAAAGTGAATCGCCTGCCCTGCTTGCAAACGCCCACCAAGGCGCAGGACCAGAGCCGCCAACAGGCCCAGTATCGATGCCGATAACAACACCCCCGGCAACGCAGTTGCTCCCAACCAGGCCCCCAAGGCAGCCAGTAACTTGAAGTCGCCATACCCCATGCCCGCGCGTCCGGTCAGCAACAAGAACACATGGTTCAACAGCCACAGCAATCCGTAACCCAGCGCCGCCCCCATCACTGCCAAGGGCAGGCTGCTAAAAGTGTGATCCAGGTTGACCAGCAAACCCAGCCACAGCAAGGGTAAAGTCAGGCGATCGGGCAGATAGCCGGTTTCCGCGTCAATCCAGGCCAACAAGGCCGTCCCGGCGATAAACACGCAAGCCGCCACCGCCGCTGGCGTCAGTTGCCAGCGCCAACCGGCCCATAGCATCAAGACCAAGGCCAGACTCTGGCATACCCACCCCCATTGGCGATGGGTACGCGGCGAACGCCCAGTCAGTTCAGGCTCCAGCTCGATGGGCAGGCTCCAGGACAAGCGTCGGGCAGGCCAGACGAAACAGATTGCCAAGACCAGAGCAAGCCCCATTCCCGCCCAGGCATTGCCCCACGACGTCCACATCATAATGATCCTTCACTGGGTGAATAAACACGCGCTGGCACAGGCCGCGCAGCCCAAATCCTAGCAGAGCCTTGCGTGCTTTTGATGACGTAAGCATTTTTTGCTCCGGGGGGAAAAAGCCGGACGGTGGCATTTTTTTGTTACCCGAATGACAGACAGAGCCCCACAAGGCTAGGCATAATGCGCTTCACACCTTTGTTTCGCTTACGGATGAATAAGGAAGCGCTATGAACCACTTTGTGCCCCACGCTGCGCGTACGCCTCGCCTGCGCTCTTTGACCGGCGCCCTGCTCCTGGTCTGGATGGGCTCGGCAGCCAGTAACGCCTGGGCTCAGCAGATCGAGTCCATTACCTTATCCAGCGCTGGTATGGCCGAGATCGAGCGACAAGTCCCCATTTCCGACGCAGGCACCGCCCAGTTGCGTGTACCGCTGACTCAGGTCGATGACATTCTGAAAACCCTCATGGCCGTCGATGGCAAGAACCGCATTGACTCCCTGACTTTGTCGGGTCTGGCCCCACTGAAAGAAAGCTTCGACAGCCTGCCCTTCTCGGCCAAAGACCTGCGCTCGCCCGCTACCCTGGCGCAGGCCCTGCGCGGCCAGCAAGTCAGCGCCAGTTCGCAAGGCCGTCTGGTACGTGGTGCCATCTTGGGGGTGCAAGCAACGGCAGCCACTAATGAGCGTCCCGCCCAGGCCATCTTGAGCGTACTGACAGAGCAAGGCCAGATCCAGACTCTGGAGCTGGGCCCGGATACCAGCCTGGAAGTGCTGGACAAGACTTTGCAGCAGCAGTTGCAGCAGGCCACCGACGTGTTGGCGGGCCAGAGCAATCAACAATCGCGTGATATTCAACTGGTCCTGAACAAGACCGATACCCAAACAGCGCGCCTGTCTTACCTGATTCCCGCACCGGTCTGGAAAAGCGCCTATCGCCTGATGATGCAGGACGGCAAGGCCCGTCTGCAGGCCTGGGCCATTTTCGAAAACACCAGCGGCGAGGACTGGAAGGATGTGAAAGTCACCCTCAGCTCCGGTTCGCCTGTGATGCTGCGCCAACGTCTGCTGGAGCGTTACTGGAACGAGCGCCCTGAACTGCCGGTGGCGGTAGGCAGCTCCATCGCGCCGCAAGCAGACACCCAGGCCACCTTGAGCGCGAATCGCGCCCGCAAAGCAGCCAGCGAGGCCGTGCGTGCGCGCATGGCGCCAGCCGCTCCCGCTCCCATCATGATGGAAAGCGCGGCCTACGCCGCCGATAGCAGCATGGCCAAACAGTGGGCTTCGGGCGGCGCGGGTGCCAGCACCCAGGCACAGGAAGGCCAGACTCAAGTGCGCTTTAGCCTGCCGCAAAAGCTGAGCGTGCCCACCGGCCAGACGGTCTCAGTGCCGTTTATCGATACCTCTTTGCAAGCCGAATCCCTGTCGGTGTACCGCAGCGGCCAGGCGGGTGATCATCCTACGGCCGCTATCTGGGTCAATAATGAACAGGCCAACAGCCTGCCGCCCGGCATCATCACGGTCTTTAACCAGGCGGATGGTCATATCGGTGATGCAGAACTGGCCGGTCTGCCTGCTGGCGAGCAGCGCCTGATCTACTTTGCCCAGGACAACAAAGTGCAGGTCCGCGAAGAACAGACGGATGAGTACCGCCTGAGCAAAACCCGTGTGACCGACGGCGTAGCCCGTTCGGAATGGACACGCGTGCAGAACTTTCGCTACGAGATCAAGGCCCCCGCGGATGAGGACCGCACGGTGCTGATCCAGTTGCCCCGTCAGGACGGCTGGACCTTCAAGTCAGATGCTCACGACAGTGATACCGCACAGGAACACCGCCTGAAGGTAAACGTGGCCAAAGGCAAAACCGTTACCGTCACCGCGCAACTGAGCCTGCAAGACCATATGGAATTGCGCCTGGAGGAGATTGACGAGAACATGCTGCTGCAATGGCGTGGCAGCGGCCAGGACAGCACACAACAAGCCAAGATGGACAAGCTGATCGAGCTGCGTCGTCAACTGAGCCAGGCCCAACACGCGCAGAACCGGGCCGTCGAGCGCCTGAACGAAACCGTGGCCGAACAGGAGCGCATCCGCGCCAACCTGGCTGCGGTCAGTGCTCAAAGCACCTTGGGCCAGCGTTTTAGCGAGCAACTGGCCCAACAGGAAGACCAGATTGCCAGCCAGCGCAAAGCCGTTCAGGAACGGCGCGACGCCGTGCAACAAGCCCGTCAGGCTTTTGAGAAAGGTCTGGCTGAACTGGCTTGATCCTGCTCGCTATACAGGTACAGGCAACTCGGCCTGCACCTGCTCCAGAAACGCGCGTATGGCATGGCCCTGCGCGCGTTCTTTCAGGCAATACACGAACTCGCTCAAATGAACCGACACATCGCTTAGTGGCAAGCTGATAATATCCGGATGCGCAGGCACTTCGCGCAAAGGCAGCAAGCTGGCCCCCATGCCACACACCACCGCCCACCCGATCGCCTCCCGACTACCGATTTCCAGAATCTGGCTTGGTTCCTGTCCGGCCTGACGAAACACTTGATGGCACAGCTCGCGCGTCATGGACCCTTGCTCACGCATCAAAATGGGATAGCGGCACAAATCCATAATGCGCACACGTTGGCGATTTGCCAAAGGATGGTCTACCCGCAGCACAGCCACCAATGGATCCGAGGCCAGCAGCAGACGTACCAGACGCGAATCATCAACCAGTGCCGACGACGCGATCACATCCAACTGATAGTCATGCAAGGCCCCCAGAACCCGTTGCGAGTTATCAATGCTCAAACGCATCTTCACGCCGGGGTAGGCCTGATGGAAATTCCGTAATACCGCCATGATGTAATACGGCCCAGTCGCGCCTACCCGCAGCATGCCGCTTTTAAGATCGCGCAGATCACGCAAACTGAAATCAATCTGTGCGGCCTGCTGCATCAATTGCTCGACCTGCGGCAAGAGACGTTCCCCTTGCTGACTCAGGTACACACCCTTGCCCTGCCTGTAAAACAGCTCGACCCCATAGCGGGTTTCCAACTGCCGCAGATGGGATGTGACAGTAGGCTGGCTGATGCCCAATTGTTGGGCCGCCTTGGTAATAGAGCCACAATGCGCCGTGGCATGAAAGGACTTGAGTTCCAGAGCCAGCATGCTGCTGCTCTCCTTGGGAAGAGGGAAAGCCCAAATTATCCGATGCTCGTATTACAGAAATTAGTTGTACTGTCATAGGGCCGCCATATACGCCTCCCATACTGACGTTCATGACATTCATGACAAGTCGGAACCCCGGGATGAGCGCCAAGCCAGCTTTTTTAACCATACAAGGACTGCACAAGCAGTTCGGCTCCTTTACCGCATTAGACCAGGTCAGCCTGGACATACAAGCCGGTGAACTGGTGTGTTTGCTGGGCCCCTCGGGCTGTGGCAAAACCACTTTGCTGCGCTGCATTGCCGGGCTGCAACAAGCCGATAAAGGCATCATCGTGATGGCAGGCCGAGACATTACCCTCCTGCCGCCCCAACAGCGTGACTACGGCATTCTGTTCCAGTCCTACGCCCTGTTTCCCAACCTGACCGTGGCCCAGAACATTGCCTACGGCCTGTCTCCACGCAAGAACCTGGCTACCCAAGTACGTCAGCGCGTGTCTGAAATGCTGGACCTGGTAGGTTTGTCCGGATCGGAAAACAAATACCCGGCACAACTGTCCGGTGGCCAGCAACAGCGCGTGGCCCTGGCCCGTGCACTGGCTCCCTCGCCCTCGCTGCTCTTGCTCGATGAGCCCATGTCGGCTCTGGATGCCCAGGTGCGCGAACGCCTGCGCAGCGAGCTGCGCGATCTGCAAAAACAACTGTCCATTACGACCCTGATGGTCACGCATGATCAGGAAGAGGCCATGGTCATGGCCGACCGTATCGCCGTCATGGACAAAGGCCGCCTGGTGCAGTTTGATCGCCCCCAGGCCTTGTACCGCGCTCCTGCGGATCCGTTTGTAGCCGGCTTTATCGGTGATGCAAACTGGCTGCCCTTTACCCCCTTGCACGATTGCTCAGTACTGGTAGAGCGTGTCCGCCTGGACTTGAGCCAGGAAGCCCCCACCCGCGCCGGACGCCTCTTCATTCGTCCTGAGAACATTCGTGTGTTGGACAACAACAGCCCCGCTCCTGTCACCAATACCTTTTTAGCCGACATTGTGGATGGCATCTTTCTGGGTCGTCACTACAAGCTGACGCTGCGCCCGGAAGGTATGGATGGACTGACCGTGCAGGCCATCGTCAACCCCGAGCAGGGCGACCGCTTGCTTGATCCCTTGGCCGCGCGTCGCTGCCGAATCCAGCTTCCCAGCGAGGCGCTGCATGCCCACCACTGATTCCATGCCACAGCCTGGCACTGCGCCCCTGACATCCACCACCCTGTATAGCCTGCCTATAGCTAAAACCAGCGTGAAGAACCACCCCTTGATTCGCCCCGTGCTGCCGGCCTGGATAGGCTCGGCAGTACGACGCATCTTATTGATTGCCCTGTTTGCCCTGCTGATCCTCTTTCTGGCCTTGCCCATGCTGTTTATCTTGCTGCGCGCCATCCAGGACGGTGACGGGCAGTTAGTGGGCGTGGGGCAGTTCTGGTCGATTATCAGCGCACCCGGCTTTATGTCCATGGTGGGCCGCAGCGTGCTGGTCGGCGTAACCACGCTGATTATTGTCATCCCCGCCGCCTACGCCTTTGCCTTTGCCCTGCAACGCTGTTGCATACGGGGCGCAGGCATGTTCCGTGCCCTGGGCCTGTTGCCCTTGCTGGCTCCCTCCTTGATGCCGGGTTTATCGTTGATTTACTTGTTCGGCAATCAGGGCTTGCTGCGCCACTGGTTGGGCGGCGAGACAATTTATGGTTTCTGGGGCATTGTGCTGGGTGAAGCCTTCTACACCTTCCCGCATGCTCTGATGATTCTGAGCACGGGGCTGGCCCTGGCCGACGCTCGCCTGTATGACGCCGCCCGCGCCATGGGTGCGAACTCCTGGCGCCGTTTCTTGACGGTGACACTGCCCGCCAGCCGCTATGCCATCTTTTCTGCTGCTTGCCTGGTCTTTACGCTGACCGTCACCGACTTCGGTGTACCTAAAGTCGTGGGTGGCTCCTACAACGTACTGGCCATGGAAGCCTATAAAGCCGTGGTCGGTCAGTTGCAGTTCTCCAAAGGCGCCGCCATTGGCGTGCTGCTGCTGATTCCCGCTGTGCTGACTTTCTTTCTGGATCGCCACCTGCGGGCTCGTGCCCGTGGCCAGGCTCAAGGATCGCTGAGCGCCTATTCGCCCCTGCCACACCGTCAGCGCGACCGTTATTTCACCGCTGTCCTGATACTGGTTTCCCTGGCCATTCTGACGATTGTGGGCATGGCGGTCTGGGCCTCGCTGATCAAGTTCTGGCCTTACAACCTGAGCCTGTCCCTGAAGTCCTACGACTTCAACAATATGGACGGTGGCGGCTGGTTGGCCTGGCGTAACAGTCTGACCATGGCCTTGTTTACCGCCGTTCTGGGCTCGGCCCTGATCTTTCTGGGTGCCTGGGTACTGGAGAAACTGCCAGCCCGAGGCAAGGCCGAAAAAGGACTGTACGGCATGCTGCACATGCTGGCACTGGCCCCTATGGCCATTCCCGGTCTGGTGCTGGGCCTGGGCTACATCTTCTTTTTCAATCACCCCGAGAACCCCCTGGCGGGACTGTACGGCTCCATGACCTTGCTGGTGCTGTGTACCGTCATCCACCTGTACACCAGTGCTCACCTGAACTTTGTCACTGCTCTGAAAGCCATTCCCGGCGAGCTGGAAGCGGCGGCTGCGTCCCTGAAAGCGCCACGCCTTTCCACCTTGATGGGCGTGACCGTGCCACTGTGCCTGCCCGCCCTGCTATCGGTTTCGCGCTACCTGTTTGTATCGGCCATGACAACCGTGTCTGCCGTGGTCTTTCTGTACAGCCCGCAAACCGTGCTGGCCTCGGTCGCGGTCATGAATATGGATGATGCCGGCTTTATTGGCCCGGCTGCCGCCATGTGTACGGTCATCATGCTCAGCTCCGGCTTTGTCTGTCTGCTGGTTCATGTTCTGAGCCGTGCCGCCTTGCGCCGCAGCCAAGCCTGGCGTTCCACCTCTTCCCTTTCCCCAACCCGATAGGACCGCAATGCCATCCCCTACTTGCGCGAATACGCCATTAGCCACGCCACGCTCCCAGGCCCCGCGCCTTGAAGCCCTGATCTTTGACTGGGCCGGTACGCTGGTGGATTTTGGCTCCTTTGCCCCGACCCAAATTCTGGTGGAAGCCTTCAAATGCTTTGACTTGACCCTGAACCTGGACCAGGCCCGCAGCGCCATGGGCATCGGTAAATGGGACCACATCAAAGCCATGCTGGCACTGCCTGAGGTGCATGCCCAGTTCATGGCCCTGCACAATCGTGAGCCCGATGACAGTGATGTGGACCGTATCTACAACACCTTCTTGCCCATGCAAAACGAGCGCGTGGGCGAGTTTTCCACCGCCATTCCCGGTGCGCGCGAAACGCTGTCCTGGGCACGCCGCCAAGGGCTGAAAATTGGTTCCTGCTCCGGCTATCCGCGCCTGGTGCTGGACAACCTGCTGCAACACGCGCACCGCCAGCAAGTGCTGGTGGACTACCACGTGGCTTTTGACGAAGTCCCCCAAGCGCGTCCCTGGCCTGCCATGGCGTTGGAAAACGTCATTCGCCTGGAGATCACGAATGTCGGTGCCTGCGTGAAGATTGACGATACCCCGGTCGGTATCGAAGAAGGTCGCAATGCCGGCATGTGGACCGTGGGCTTGCTGCTGTCGGGCAACGCCGCTGGCCTGACCGAGCTGGAATTTCTGGCTCTGGACGAGCAAAGCCGCCAAACCCTGCGCGATCGCGCAGCGGCCACCTTTGCCCATGCCCAGCCCCACTACCTGATTGATACCGTTGCCCAACTACCCGCCGTGATTGAGCAAATCACCGAGCGCATGGCCCAGGGCGAATGCCCTGCCGACTCCCTCTAACCCCCACCCCCCTTTTGCTGTCACAAGGACACTTCTCCATGAAAACCATTGTTCTGAGCTCCTTGGCTGCCGCTTTGATGGGCGCCGCTTCCCTGGCTCAAGCCGCTACAACCCTGACCGTCTACACGGCGCTGGAAGCCGATCAGCTCAAGGCTTATCAGGCTGCTTTCGAGAAAAAAAATCCCGATATCAAGATCCAGTGGGTACGCGACTCCACCGGCATCATTACCGCCAAATTGCTGGCTGAAAAGAACAACCCAAAGGCTGACGCCGTCTGGGGTCTGGCCGG
This sequence comes from Alcaligenes aquatilis, assembly GCF_003076515.1. Taxonomy (NCBI): domain Bacteria; kingdom Pseudomonadati; phylum Pseudomonadota; class Betaproteobacteria; order Burkholderiales; family Alcaligenaceae; genus Alcaligenes; species Alcaligenes aquatilis. Next base: position 1,422,440 of record NZ_CP022390.1, read on the forward strand.
CTCCTCACTGGGTTTGATGGCCAGCCAGGACATGCTGCAACCCTACGCTCCCCAAGGCCTGGACAAGATCGACGCCAAAATGCGCGACCAGAACAACCCGCCTAGCTGGGTTGGTATGGACGGCTTTGCCGCTGCCCTGTGTGTCAACACCATTGAGCTGGAAAAAAACAAGCTCCCTATGCCCACCTCCTGGGAAGATCTGACCAAACCCGAATACGCCGGCAAGATTGTTATGCCTAACCCCGCCTCCTCGGGTACCGGCTTTCTGGACGTGAGCGCCTGGCTGCAACTGTTTGGTGAAGACAAGGGCTGGGCCTTCATGGACGGTCTGCACAAGAACATCGGTGCCTACACCCACTCCGGCTCCAAGCCTTGCAATATGGCCGCTGCTGGTGAATACACGATTGGCGTGTCCTTTGACTACCGTGGCGCTCGCCTGAAAGAAGAAGGCGCTCCCCTGGAACTGGTGTTCCCCAAAGAGGGCCTGGGCTGGGAAATCGAAGCCGCTGCCATCATGAAAGGCACCAAGAACCTGGAAGCCGCACAGAAACTGGCTGACTTCTCCGCCAGTGAAGAAGCCAACCACTTGTACAAGACCAACTTTGCCGTGCTGGCCATTCCTTCCATCGCCACGGCTAACCCACATCTGCCTACAGACCTGAACCAACGTCTGATCGACAACAACTTCGTCTGGGCCGCTGAGAACCGCGAGCGCATCATCGAAGAGTGGACCAAACGTTACGACGGTAAATCGGAAGCCAAGAAGTAATGAACACACAACACTACGATGTAATCGTGGTGGGGGGCGGCATCCTGGGCATGGCACATGCCTGGGCGGCTGCCCGCCGCAAGCTGAGCGTCGCTGTGCTGGAGCGCAGTCACCAGGCCCAAGGCGCCACCATACGTAATTTCGGTCAGGTTCTGGTCACTGGCCAGGCACCAGGCATCATGATGGATCTGGCTCGCCAAAGCCGCGGTCTGTGGTTGGAACTGGCTGAGCAAGCCGGTTTCCATGTACGCAGCAATGGCTCGCTGGTGCTGGCACGCAATCATCTGGAACTGGAACTGCTGGAGGATTTTGCCCAGGGCCGTGCCCAAGAAGAAAACGTCGCCTGCAAAATGCTCAACGGCAAAGAACTGGCCTCCCTATTTGATGGCCGTTTGGGGCATCACCACGGAGCGCTGCAAGGCTTTGATGATTTGCAGATCTACTCGCGCGACGCCCTGCCCGCCATCACCAGCAGCTTGCAAGCCATGGGCGTGGATGTGTACACCCAGGCGCATGTGCATTATGCGCAAGAAGGCCAGGTACACAGCAGCGCGGGCAACTTCACAGCCAACAGCATTTTTGTGTGCCCCGGCCACGACTACAGCAGCCTGCATCGCGACCTGCTCGACACTGTCAAACCCTCGGTCACCCGTTTGCAGATGCTCAAAGTGCGCGCGCAAGATACCGGCTGGGCTTTGGACCGCCCTTTGCTGACGGGTTTGTCCTGCCTGCACTACGGTGCCTTCAGCGATCTGCCTCTGGCAGACACGCTGCGTGAACAAGTACAACAACGCCATGGTGTCTTGCTGGATCAAGGCATCCATCTGCTGATCAGCCCCACACCAGAAGGTGACCTGATCATTGGCGACTCGCACGACTACGGTCTGCAAGCCAGTCCCTTCAATCAGGAGGACACCGATCAGTACTTGCTGGCTCTGGCAGAAACGGTGCTGGGTTGCCCGGTACAGGTTTTGCAACGCTGGCAAGGCGTGTATGGCGCCAAAGGCCCTGGACCGTTTTCGGTTCTGCAAGCCGATGGCAGCACGCAAGTGACGGTCATGCACACCGGCTTGGGAATGACTACAGGCCTGGCCATTGGCGAACGCAATATTGCGGCGCGCTACGATTGATCAGTACCCCTGCCCTGCCGCTCCGGCAAGGCAAGTGCCAGAGATAACTGATCTGTATACTGGCCCAAAAAACGCGCAGCCCACGCTGCGCGTTTTTCTTTTCCTAAAGCGTGTGCCTGGATGGCGGAATTCAAGCCCCCAAAACAGGGCAAATCCATGCATTTTCTTACTGGGAATTTCCCATGAGAAACCCAATAGAGTGGAATAAAATACGCCACACAATAGGCCAGAGCGGGCGCTCATGAGCTTTAGCAATCCACATAGCCATGCCGCCAAGTACCTCGTCGCGATTGGCGATGAAATCCCGGCCTACCCCATGACAGGAACGGATCAATGAAAGACAGTGAGAGCGGGTTGCACTTTATAGACTGCAATGAAGCGCAGCATGCAACCGCCATTTTGGCAATTCTGAACGATGCCATCGTGAACTCCACCGCACTCTACGACTATGTGCCGCGCCCACCCGAGGCCATGGTGAGCTGGTTTGCCACCAAACGCGCCAATGACTTTCCGGTGGTCGGAGTGATCGATGAAACCGGCACACTGATGGGTTTTGCCAGTTGGGGCAGCTTTCGCGCTTTTCCCGCCTACAAATACACCATGGAGCACAGTGTGTATGTGCACCCGGAACACCGTGGCAAAGGTTTGGGCAAAATCCTGATGCAAGAGTTGATACGTCGTGCTCGTCAGGCCAATCTCCATACGCTGGTCGGTTGCATTGATGCCAGTAATGCCGGCAGTATCCACCTGCACCAAAGCCTGGGCTTTACGCATGCCGGCACCTTCAAGGAAGTGGGCTTCAAATTTGGCCGCTGGCTGGATGTGGCTTTCTACCTGCTGACGCTGGATACGCCTGCCGAGCCGGTAGACGGCTGGCGAGATCAACCGACTTCTAGAGCAGGTTCTACAGGAACTCGATGAAATCACTGGAAACGACGGTGAATGAAAGTTTCCAGCCAGAAGCAACAGTTTGCCAATGATGCCCTCCATAGCACTGTGACCTAAACTGCTTGCCGGACGGAGACAGAAAAGAAGGACAGGGATGACACAGACCACAACACATACCGCCTGGCTGAAGAAAACCCGAGCCAAAGTCCAAACAGCGGATGGCATTGCAATTGCTGTGTATGAGCTCAACATCGACCACTCTGACGACCTAGCGCTTACGCTATGGGCAAAGCACTTTCGTGAGCACTATTGCCTCGACGCTCAGATTGATCGTCTGAGGAGAGGAACCAAGAAATCACGAGCGCAGTATTTGACGGACTTGGTTTTCCCGGACAAGTCAGAGGACTTTGGACCTGCTACGCGCTCTGGAGACTTCGCAGAAATCTTGATCGCTGACCTTCTTGAAAGTCAACTGGGCTTTTGGACACCACGTACTCGCTACGATGACAAGCTGGTACGAAACGAGTCGCCAAAGGGCACCGATGTGCTCGGGTTCAAGTTTGGCGGCGCTGGCCCTTCCAAGCCGTCCAAGAAAGACACCCTGATTTCCTTCGAGTCCAAAGCACAGCTCAGCGGAAAAAAGGCAAAGGCACGATTGCAAGATGCGGTCAACGACTCAGCCAAAGACGTGTATCGGATATCAGAGTCGCTCAATGCGATGAAACGTCGCCTCATTGCGCGGGCAGATGATGAAGGCGCGGACCGAGTCGAGCGGTTCCAAGATGGACTTGAGGTGCCCTACCTCCGCATGTCCGGAGCAGCGGCCGTCTTTTGCTCCAGCGTCTACGACTCTAACCAGATCTCGAAGACCGACTGTACGGGACATGAAAACGTGGACAACCTCATGGTGATAGTTGTGCATTCCGCAACGCTGATGACGTTTGTTCATGCCCTCTATGAAAGAGCTGCCAATGAAGCCTGAACGACGCACTCGTTTCGCAGCAGCGATCACGCTCTCGAAGGGCAAGATGTACGAGTATGGTGTGCCGGAAGACGATCACATTGCGCTTCCTGAAGGGCTGGATCTGGAGATGCAGTTTCCCATGGCCGTCGGAACCGTGGGCGACTTTGCGTCTGAAACCGTAGCGAAGGTTATTGGCGCGGAAGGCGACGCGCACACGACGCGCGACGAGGTCATCTTCTCGGCCCAGGTTCTTCAAGCGTTTGATGACTCGCTGCTCAACCAGGATCTCTCCTTCAACCTGTGCTTGTTAGCCGCGGCAGGCTTCTACCTCGGTGACGTGCCAGGGAATGCTGCGGTACAGATATCCAAGCTCTCTCAGCTCGCGCCCCCTGAAGGCGACCCGCTCGCTCTTGCTGCAAAGACCGCTATGGACAAACCATGGGGCCAGACAGGCAACATTGTTAACTCATCCTATGCGACAGACCTTCTTGGTGCGCTAGGCGAGCACTTCAAGACCGGTGGCGGGGGTGACAGGGCTACCGCAGCGATCAGGAAGTTGCGCAGTTGGTCTTATGCCGGCGCTTCTGCCCACGAACTGCTGATGGCGGACTTGCTCGGCGCGATAAGCGCGACACGCATCGCAAACTCGGCTTGGACCTTGCTACCGCAATACAGTGAACTGAGCGGAAATAGCTGGCAGCCCTACCTATCTCGGCCCACGTCAATCAAAGAGATGTGGCCATCCCAACGAATGGTAGGTGAGGCTGGCCTCTACAAGGGGCAATCGGGTGTCGTTCAAATGCCTACGAGCGCCGGGAAGTCTAGGGCAACCGAACTTGTCATTCGCTCGGCATTCTTGTCTGCTAGGACCAAACTGGCCTTGGTCATCGCACCGTTCCGTGCTCTGTGCCAAGAGATAGCCAGCGATCTTGAAAGAGCATTCAGGGACGATGGATACAACGTCAACCAATTGAGCGACGCGCTGCAACCGGACATCGAGTTCGATATCTTCGACGTGTCGATCGAGTCGGCGCCCCAGGTTGTTGTGCTGACACCGGAGAAGCTCCTCTACACCCTGCGGCAGGAACCCGACATCGTTCAGAGAGCCGGTCTCGTGGTCTATGACGAGGGACACCAGTTCGACACCGGCACGCGTGGCGTAACTTACGAACTATTACTAACCTCAATCAAAAGGCTGTTGTCCAACTCAGCCCAGAGCGTACTGATCTCTGCGGTCATCCAAAACGCGGCGGCAGTTGCCACATGGCTCCTCAAGGATGAGTCAAGGGTGGTTTCCGACAAGTCCTTACAGGCCAGGCGACTGATCGCGTTTGCAAGCCTCCCTCAGGGCAGAGATGGCCAGCTTCAATTCAATGTCGCGTCCGACAGCGAGCAGGATTTTTTCGTTCCCCGCGTCATCATTCCAGAGCAGCAGCCGCGTCTACCCAGAGAAAAGACGGACCGATACTTCCCGACAAAAGAAAGCGGCTCTATCGCGTTGTACCTTGGCTTGCGCCTTCTGAAAAATGGAGGTGTCGCGATTTATGCGGGCCGAAAGGCCTCCGCAGCAAAAATCATGAGAGACGCGGTCGAACAAACGTTCCGGCGCGGAATTTCACTAGAGCCGCCATCAGCGTACAGCGACCCTGAGGAAATTCGACGCTTCGTAAACCTCTACTCAAAGAACTTTGGTGCCGACGCTTACCTGACGAAGGGCGCTGCCCTCGGAATCTTTGCCCACCATGGAAATACGCCGCAAGGGATTCGGGTTGCAATCGAATACGCGATGCGGCAGCGGCTCATTCGATTGATCGTGTGCACTTCAACCCTTGCGCAGGGCGTCAACCTCCCTATCCGATATCTCCTTGTGACGAGCACCATGCAGGGCCGGGAGCTTATTAAGGCGCGAGATTTTCATAACCTGATGGGTCGCGCTGGACGCGCGGGCATGTATGGTGAAGGCACCGTGATCTTCACAGACCACCGCCTGTACGATGAGCGAGATACCGAATCACGTCGCTGGAGTAACTCCGTCAATCTGATCAACCCCGACAACGCCGAACCAACTGGAAGCACGCTACTTTCGCTCTTCGATCCGATGAAAAACGAGACGGGAACACGAACGTTGGGCAAGCCGAGTCCGGCCGAGTTCGCGACCATGATCGTCGATAATTGGGAGGAGCTGTATGAGGCGATCGGAAACATCTCTACCGAGCTTCAAAGCAAAAAGTTTTCCGTTGGGTCATTGCGAGAGCAACTCAGGGCCAAAAAGAAGATTGTTGAGGCCATTGAGAGTTTCTTGATGACCTATCGCAGCGATGTGGATACCGAGAATTTCGTTGCCAACGCAAAGGATTTGGCAAGCGAAACGTTGGCGTTTTCTCTTGCGGACCAAGAACAACAGGCGCTATTGGCAGGGATATTTGAATCCGTGGCACGGCGCATCGAAGTACGTGTTCCCAATACGGAAGACCAGCATCGCTTCGGGCGCACACTCTTGGGAATCGACCAGGCCCTGGTAGTTGAAGCGTGGGTGATTGAGAACCAGAGTGCGATTGGGGCATCGAAATCGGCCGATGACTTACTCGATCTGCTGTGGCCCCTTTTGGCCCAACTATCTTCTGAAAAACGGCTGATTGATACCGTGCCTGAGGGCGCACTCAAAACGTTGGCCGACGGATGGCTGGCAGGTCGATCTTTCGCAATTCTTCTGCAAGAACTCAATGTACTAGACGCATCATATCCATATGGAAAGTACAAAAAGTCGTTCGATTTGGATTTGGTTGTTGATCTTTGTGAGCAGACCTTTGGTTTTGAATTTTCGTTGCTGCTTGCGTCGGTCAAAGAGTCGTTCGTTGCACGGGCGACGGAAGAGTTAGGCAAGTCGCTCACGGGCCACCTTAACCTTCTACAGAAGAGGTTGAAGTACGGGCTTCCAGATCAAGACAGCATCTCGTATTACGAGGCAGGATTTTCGGAACGAGTGATTGCACAGGCCTTATCAGAGGGGATGATTTGGGAGTCTGCTAGATCCAGAAATGGTGCCCGCAAGTTGATCAGGCAGTATCCGAATGACATCGAAGTGATACTACGTGATTTTCCATCGCACTTCACAGATGTATTCCGCTCCACTGTAGCATCTTAGGAAGATCTGCCTTAAGCGCGGACTATGGACTCGTTTTTCACGCGACAGGACTAATCAAGGCCGGACGCAACTCAGCCAACTTCGTTGTGTACTGTTTGGCACCCTTTACAAGACCCAGACAAAAGCAACTGGCCGGAATACTCAAATATCGACTACGAAGTCGGAAATCTCATGGATGATCCAAACTAATGGGCGCAACACGGCATGATAGGGACGACATTCGTCTCTTCATCGGAGAACGCATCGAACACGCCTCGGATCGCGAGGTTCTGGCTACCGTTTGCGACGCTCTAGAAAAGGGTACCGAATGGGCCTACATATTCGCAAACTTCAACGTTAATGGGCGTCAGGTTGATATTGTAGTCTTCTCTGGCACAACTACGCTTGTCATTGAAGCTAAGGGATACATACAGCCCGTTATGGGCGGTGTGAACGGCAGTTGGACCCAGGTCGGATCGTACGGTAGTCGAAAGCTACGCAACGGATACACTCAAGCCCTTGACGCCAAAAACATCTTGCGAGATGCAGTGGCAGGGCTATTCGGCACTATTTCTGGTTATCCCAACGCCTTGCTAGCCATTGCGCCATCAATTCCTTCCGGATCCTCATTGCCACCAAGTGATTTCAAGGTATCCGTTGGTGGGCAGGATGTGATCGAGGCGGTGCTCAGCGAAACGTCTGGAGCTCTGCTGAGTGAAAAGCAATGCGAAGCCTTAGCAGCTCATTTTGGCCTTGAGCGTGTATCAGGACGAGATGCGGCAATTCATGAGGCTGTACTCACATCAGAACGAACTCTATTGAGGTATGAGTCTTCCTTCTTGGAGTTTCACGGACCAACTGGTAAGCGACTTGAAAACGATCAATACAACCTTGACGACAGACTGATTTCGGCATCTGAGGTTCTGGAGAAGGCGCTGTTGTCACGATCCGCGCTCCTGATCCGAGGGCCGTCAGGCTGTGGGAAGTCTTTGCTGAGTGCACGCATCGCCACGGAATGTCTACATGCCGGAGTGCTACCGATCCACATTCAAGGCAAAGACTTTGAGGGCAAGCTACAAAAGATCATTGACGCTGAACTTGGACTACTCGGCACTTCCGCACGCGATCTTCTAAGTGCGGGCCGACACCTTGGAAGGCAGCTCGTTCTGTTTCTTGATGGCTACAATGAGTGTCCGGAACCTTTGCGCACTGTTTTGACACGAGCCCTACAAGCATTCTCCTTGCGCTATGGAGCGGGTATTGTTCTAACCTCACAAGGTGCCCTGGATAGACAAGATCTTCTATCAATTGAGGAGATTCTCGTCAGTCCGCCACAATCCGCGCTGAAGTCACGGCTCGCAAAACTTAGCCCGGAAGATGAAAATTTTACGAACTGCCAAGCCCTCCTTGAAATAGCGCGCTCAGGTCTAGAAGCAGAACTTATTGGACAGGCCGCCGCATCTCTGCCCGCCGGGGCAAGTAAGTTCCTTATATTCGATACGGTCGCCCGAAGGCGCCTCGGAAATTCCGCAGCGGCGGGAACTCGCGCGCTGTGCGGGTTTGCTGAAGAACTAACCTCACAAACTGCATTCAGTTTTTCGGTACGAGAATTCGACAGGTTTTGCGATGCAACGGGAGTGACAGACACAACGCGGCGCGTGATCCTCGAGTCGCAGCTCGTGTCTCAGCGTGGCGAGAGAATCAGCTTCTCCCACGAGATGTTTTTCTCCGCCTTCATTGCGGAATTTTTGGTTCGCGCCGCGCGCAAAGATTCGGAGCGTGTGCAAGCTGTGCTGCAATCCCCAAGGTTCCATGGCTCCAAGGTTCTCATCATTGGGGCGATTGAGGACGACTCAACGCTAAGGGATGTTCTCGACAAAAATACTGACCAGGGCATCCTGGAGGCTTGCGTCAGAGGGGAGTGTGGAGACGCGGCTAGACGTTTCGTGAACGCAAAGATTGACGTGCTGCTCGCGGAATTGCTCGCAGAGCTCTCTGAACTGCACTTCCTACTGAATGGCGAGGGATGGCATAGCAGTTCAATTGAGACATGCGCACGTCGGCCAATCCTTTCGACGTTTGAAGCTTTTCTTCCTGCAATTGGCTGGCTTCTGATGCAGGGAGTCCACTTCGATAAAATAATGGCGGCGTGTCGTGCTATGGAAGAGAGGCTTGTTGGAGCCAGCCGTGATCTCTATAGGGAGGCAAGGGCCAAAAAGGTGCCATTTCGGCATGAAATATTTGGCCAAGCCTATGTGTTCAATCGCAAGATCGCACTGTCGCAGCTTGTGTCGTTTATCCATAGTGGCAGCCTTAGCTTTCGCCACAGTCCAGGACGTAATTTTGGTGATGCCCTAAAAAGGGCATGGAATGAAGCAACCACGCATAGCGAGTTCTACGTCCTTCTTGGAATCACTAGGCTCACGAAGCAAGCATCATGGGCAGCGCCATATGTATTGAATCTTCTTGAGCGATTGAAGAGCTTGCCTTACCACCTTCAGCTAGCCACGATGGACTTTTGTGTCCATTTGAGAGACGTAGATGATGGCGTCAAGGAAAAGATGATTGCGGCGCTTGAGGACTCCATTGACAAACTCGGCGTGTTCATGAACTCCATAATCCTCGATGCGCTGAAGGGTTTGGGTGGACTAGACGCCGAAGAAGAAAACTATAGAACGGTGGTCTTAAATGAGATCGAAAGAGTGGTCTCCGAGCCAAGCCCGCAGGCCGACACGGAAGCATGGAATATCTTTTCGCGACAATTTGATCACCCATATGACAGCATCTATTGGGAGGAGGTCCACAATCTCGCTGGCGATCAGAAGCGGCAGTTCCTCTTCAAGGCACTCAAAGGGGCGAGCACCGAGTATGTTTCGTTTGTCGGCATTCTGATTCGTCAGCTCGCAGACTTCGGGGATCCCGCAGTTTCTGAGGCTATTGAGCCATGGCTTAGGTTGCCAGCCAAACGGTCGGTCATGCCACAAGATGCGGTCGAGGCATTTTTCGCAGCGCACGAAGCGATGGGAATTTTGAGCCTTCCACTTCCTACAGCTCCGGCATCGCCTGTCGATGTCGATGAAACTATGCGAGCCTGCGGGGAATTAGCTTACTGGGCTTGCCGGCTGAGCGATTACGAACTCGAATCCTCGCTGCAGACGCTCAGTGCGAGAACCACGTTACTGGCTCACTCCGCTTCGGCAAGTGCCGGAGCACTGTGGTCTTCTACATCTCGCATGTTGTCTTCGGATGGAGCAAGAACTCACGTTGCAAAGAGCTATCCGAATACGGCTCTGGTTGTCTGTCGCGATGCACTAAGCAATCGCGAGTTGCAGAAGACGTACGAAGAGCATGGGTTCATGGATAGTCTGGCGCGCATCGCCTCCTTTTCCATTCAAGTGATTGGGCAGTTTGGTGACGCCGACGACCTTCAAAATTTGCGTGGTCTATGCGACGACGAAGGACTAGGTCGTGAGGCACTCGACGCGATAAAGAAGATTGAAGACCGTATCCGTTACCGACAGTAAGTGCAGCAGCGGGGATGTTAATGCCCAGCGGAAACTCTTGTACCGGGCACTATGTCTCTCGGCCCAAAGCAATATTGCCATTTACAGTCGGGCGGTGCGGAATTTTGGGCAACGGTGTTGCCGCGATTTAAGCCAAAAGGGGCCGAGGCCCCTATGCTAGATCAGCCCTCTCTCTGCAAACGACGCTGTATTGGCTCCCGCCACAATGACATGATCCAGCGTGCGAACCTCCACCAGCGTCAGAGCCCCTTTCAGCCGCTGCGTCAGCACCTTGTCGGCACTGCTTGGCTCAGGATTCCCGCTCGGATGATTGTGCGAGAAGATCACCGCCGCCGCATTGATCCGCAGCGCTTCCTTGACCACTTCGCGCGGATACACCGATGCACTGTCAATGGTGCCGTGGAACATCTCCCGGTACTCGATCAGCCGATGGCGCGTATCCAGAAACAGTACCGCAAAGACTTCATGCTCGAAGCCTGTCAGTTTGTTGCGCAGGTACTCCTTGACCAGCGCCGGGAAAGTGAACTCAGCACCACGTTGCATCTTCAGCTCGATGGCCTGGCGCGCTGCTTCAAGAATTTGATCCACCGATGCCGGGCCGGCATTTGGCGCCCTTGGGCGTCACGCACCAGCAAAGCGTCATCGAACGAGGAAAAGGACAGTTGCGACATGATTGTGCTCCGGTTGCTCGGGCGGAATTGCCCGGAACCGTGGCCAGCACGGCGCAGCGCAAGCAGTCAGGGATCGAAGACGGCCGACAGGCCGCAAGCGTGCGAGCACGCGAAGTCATTGACGGCGAGAACGCCGTGATACGGTGAAGGGAACAGCAAGACCGCCTATATCCCACTCAGCCACACGCCCGCCGTTGGCAAGTGCGCAGCACGCGCAGGCCCGGATCAACGGTCCAGGCCGGAGGCGTCAGGGATCAGCGCCGAATGACTGTGATTCGACGGGGCTCAGCCCGCGAGCCCGACGGCGGGACGCCGGGACGCCGGGACGCACAACTATAGTTTGTCGTCCTTGAGGGACAGCATTCCGCGAGCTTCGAGCAGCCGCCGCGTGTTCTCCAGTTCCTTTTGCAGCAGCTCGGCATCCGGCAACACCGTCCGGTAGTTGGCCGCCATTACCTTGGTCGGCAGACCATCCAGCGCATACCGCGCTAGGGCATGGCCTTTGTCGGCACAGAGGATCAGGCCCACGGGAGGATTCTCGTCCGGGTAGGCCCAATGCTCCTTGGCATAGTTGCAGTACATATGCATCTGTCCCACATCGGCATGGGTCAGGCTGCCCAGCTTCAAGTCAATGATGACCAGGCAGCGCAGCTTGCGATGGAAGAACAGCAAATCGACCCGATACCAAGTCTGGTCGATGCGCAACCGTCGTTGCCGCCCGACGAACGTGAAGCCTTCCCCGAGTTCCAGCAGGAAGTCCTCCAGCCGCTGGATCAAGGCCGCCTCCAGGTCGGATTCCGAATACTCGTCCTTGAGATCGAGGAACTCCAGCACATACGGGTCTTTGATGGCGTCATTGGGTGTGACGGCATCCTCGGGCTTGGCCACTGCCCCCTTGACCAGCATCGCCGCCTTGTCCTTGGACAAGGCGGTGCGTTCATAGAACTGGCTGCCGATCTGTCGATCAAGCTGGCGCACGCTCCAGCCACCGCGCAGCGCCTCTGTCTCGTAGAACTGACGGGCATGGTCATCCTTGACCGAAAGCAGCCGGACATAGGCCGACCACGGCAGAGTGAAGGCCTGGGCCAGTTCGGAGAGGTCGAATTTCCGAGACACCATCTCGGAATTGTCGGTGGGCAGTCCTTCTCCAGATTTCCGAGACAGTGTCTCGGAAATTGCCTCAAGAGGGTAAGCGACAAAGAAGCGCCGCATGTTCTCCAGGTTATCCGGGCTAAACCCGCGCCCAAAGCGCGCCGTAAGATCGGCGGACAACCGTGCCATCAACTGCTCGCCGTAACCAGCCCGCCGTCTGCCTTTCTGCTCGGCTTCGACAATCCTGCGGCCAATCTCCCAATAGCTGGCCGTCATCAGCGCGTTGACACTGCGCGCCGCTGCCTGGCGCGCCGCATCCAGCAGTTCCACGATGCCGCCGTGGATGCCGGCATAGCCGGCCGGTAAGGCAGCGGGTTTCCGCGCCGCCACGGGCGTCTTCCTTGTCATGCTGTCACCTCCATAGAACGGGATGCCCCCGTAATCACCAGCCGCCGATTCGCCACCAGTTCGGCCGCATCGCGCACCGGCTTGTCCTCGGTATGAACATAGAGCATAAACACCGCCACGGTCTTGTGACCTGTGAGCTTAATGCCCACCTTGGTCGGCACGCCCGAGTTGGCAATGTCGGTCGTCGCACGGTGGCGGATGCCATGCGTGCCGACGTGCGGTACACCAGCGGCCTTGAGTACGCGCGTCCAGCCGCCGCAGTGTTCGCCGTGGGTCATGTGCCGGGTCGGGTGATTCGGCGACGGCAGGACATAGGGGCAACCTTCCCGGCGCGGCGCTGTGGACAGCAGCCGATAGGCTTCCTCGCTCATGGGCTTGGAGATCCCCCCGGTCTTGCTGCCGGGCCAGACGACTCGGCGCTTTTCCAGATCAACCCACGCCCATTCGAGCGGGCAGATTTCAAAGCGGCGGGCGGCGAACTCGAATTGCAGACGGATCGCCAGGGGGATGACGTAGTTTTCCAGTCCTTCGGCTTCCAGCGTCTCTAACTGGCGGAAGATCCGCACCAGCCCATCGTCCACGATCAGCCGGGTTTCCTTGCCAGGTGGATACATCGGAACATGGCGGTACGGAGTCGTGCCGTCAGGGCGCAGCCCCCACACTTCGGCTAGGTTGAACATCTTGCGCAGCACGCCAAAGCTCTTGTTCGCCTCCGTCGGTTTGTAGGCCAGCTTCTTCATCAGCGCGGCCACGTCCGGGCGCTTCACGTCCTGCACCTTCATCCGGCCCATGATCGGGATGATGCAACGGTCGATGACGCCCTGATAGCCGCGCTGCGCGCTGGGCTTGTTGCGCTGTTTGGAGTAGTCCTCCATGAAGGTGTGGCAAAACTCCTTCATGGTCGGTGCCTTGCGGGCGGCGCTCGCCCGCGTTCGTGCGGTACTGGAGCATGAACACCTTGCGACCGGCCGGAGTAATCTTGCACAGGAAGCCGGGCACCACGGTATCTCGCAGTTCGATGGCCTTGTCTTGGGGGTGTACCGCATCAACTGCGGACTTGGTGAGCTTGATCTTCGCCATGATGGCTCCTCGAAAAGCCCGGTTTCCAAGAGCCGCATGGGAGCCACGCGAAGGGAAGCCGGGTCAAGTTTCGGAAAGCACCGGTATATATTGAACTCGCCTAAGTAATTGATAAACCTGCTGTATCGAGCCTTGGCGCAGTCCAGCGAATTGCGGTACTGGAGTCATCGTGAAACAAAAAAAACCCCCACGCTGCGCCTACGGCTTGCGCTCCACCTCGCGGCTTGTATGCCGCTCGAATTCGCTAGGCACACAGCAGTCCGCAATGGACTGCTGTGTGTCCAGGCTCATCCCCGAGGGGGAGGTTTCGCCGGAGGCGCCGAGCCTTGGGGCGGCACGGCGACAAAAAAACCATCGCTGGCAGCACGCCGCGATGGTTTTTCTCAAACGGTTTATCCCTGACTCAGGCGCTGGCTTTCGGCTTTTCGTAACAGACCGCAAAGGCAATCACGCCCAGCACAAGACTGAACATCCCCACACCCACTGCCACGGCAGCCACCAGGCCCAGACCAATTGCAATAAACACGCCGGGAAAGGCGTAGTTTCGCAACCAAGAAGGCTTCTTGGGAACAAGAAATAGCCCTAAAAACAAGAACCAGGGCATCACAATCGTCCAGAACAGACTGTCCATTAGCACGTCACGCATCATTATTCCATTGAAGTAGGAGGGGCTTGGGCGAGAGCTAGACACCCCCGCCGTTCTGGGTGGATTGTAAACGTCCTGAGGCTGGCCTCCCAGTATGGGCGACTGTTATAAAAGAGAATTATTGTTTTACAGCTAAAGGACACGCCATGAGTACGCTTAGCTTGACCAGCGCAGACCAGCACCGTTTCCAGGCCTATGCCGCAGGCGACGAAAAGGCCGAACGCGGCTTGATCGTGTTGCAGGAAATCTTTGGTGTGAATCAACACATACGCAACACCTGCGAGCGTTTTGCCGAGCAGGGCTACCGGGTCTTGTCTCCCGCCCTGTTTGATCGGCAGCAAAAGAATGTAGAACTGGGCTACACCGCCCAGGACGTGCAAGCCGGTCTGGCCCTGCGCAACGGCATTGCCCAGGATAAAACCCTGCTGGATATCCAGGCCTGCGTGGACGCCTTGGGTTCGCGCAAGATTGGCATTGTGGGGTATTGCTGGGGGGGCTCCTTGAGCTGGCTGGCCGCCTGCCGCGTGCAGGGTCTGAAAGCGGCCAGTTGCTGGTATGGTTCGCAGATTGCCCAGAACGCCCAGGAACAGCCCAAGATTCCGGTGCAAATGCACTTTGGTGCCCAGGACCACTCCATTCCCGCCAGTGCCATTCAGACGATCAAAGACGCTCAGAAGGAGGTGGCCATTTACGTGTATGAGCCTGCCGGTCATGGTTTTGGCTGCGACCACCGCCCTGACTTTCACGAGGCGTCCTACAAACTGGCTCAGGAACGTACACTAGCCTTCTTTGCCGAACATCTGCGTTAACCACCCATGCTTGAATCCAGCGACGACCTGCTTGCCCTGTTGAACACCACCATGCCTTATGGGAAATACAAAGGTCGCTTGCTGGCGGACCTGCCGGGGCATTATCTGAACTGGTTTGCCCGCGAAGGCTTTCCTTCCGGGCGGCTGGGTCAACTACTGGCCCTGATGCACGAACTGGATCATAACGGTCTGAAATCCCTGCTGGATCCCTTGCGCCCGCGTGGCCGGTAAGCAGACTAATACCTTACTGAAAAGCAGGCTGCGGCAGTCTATCGACAGCCCGCTTGCTACTATCAACACTTCCTCTACGCCCCATTGTGAAGGACGTCATGACCATCGATCTCTCTGCCTTTCCCATCACCCGCAAATGGCCCGCTCAGCACCCCGAGCATCTGCAACTGTATTCCTTGCCCACCCCCAACGGCGTCAAGGTTTCCATCATGCTGGAAGAAATTGGCCTGCCTTACGAGCCGCATCTGGTCAGCTTTGAGCGCAACGATCAGCTCAGCCCGGAGTTTATTTCGCTCAGCAGCAACAACAAGATCCCGGCCATTCTGGACCCCAATGGCCCCGGCAATAAGCCGCTGGCCCTGTTCGAATCCGGTGCCATCCTGATCTATCTGGCCGAAAAATCCGGTCAGCTCCTGTCGGTTGACCCAGCCCAGCGCTATGAAACCCTGCAATGGCTGATGTTCCAGATGGGGGGCGTCGGTCCCATGTTTGGTCAGCTAGGCTTCTTTCACAAATTTGCCGGCAAGGACTTTGAGGACAAGCGCCCTCGCGACCGCTATGTCAACGAATCCAAGCGTCTGCTGGGTGTGATCGACAAGCACTTGGACGGCAAGGACTGGATGGTGGGCAACCACTACTCTATCGCCGATATTGCCCTGTTCCCCTGGATTGCCAACCTGATTGGTTTTTACGGCGCAGGCGAGCTGGTGGAGTACGAGCAATTCAAGAACGTGGCTCGCGTTCTGCAACAATTCCAGGCCCGCCCGGCAGTACAACGCGGCCTGAATATCCCTGTTCGCGATTAATGGATAAGCAGCGCCAATCAATGCTTATAAGCCAATATGCAATAGCCCTGCTATCAAACTGGTCTTTTTTGTTTCGCTTGGCGCCAATCCGTACAATTGGCCTCCTAAACATTCTGCGCAAGCGGTACTATTCCGTTTGCCAGGCTTGCCCATCAATCAAAAAACCAGTCTGCTCATAGAGCGGATACAGGCAAATCCACCAGCCTGATGAGCAAGCCTTCAAAGCCCTGGATTCTTTCCAGGGCTTTTTTTTGTGTACGGTTTGGCGCCTTCGCTGCTACGCTTTTGGCTCCCTGCGACCTTGCCAGAACACCGCCATGAAAACGCACCACTATGAATTGTTGATCAACTGGACCGGCAACACTGGAAACGGCACCCATACACTCCGTTCCTACTCACGCAATCATGAGCTAAGCGCGGCCGGCCTTGACACTATTGCCGCCTCTTCAGACCCCGCCTTTCGAGGTGATCCGGACCGTTGGAACCCCGAGCAGCTTTTCCTGGCATCGATCGCTCAGTGCCATATGCTGTGGTATCTGGGACTGGCGGCAGAAGCCGGCATTGTGGTCACGGCCTATGAAGACCGCCCTGTTGGCAGCATGATCGAACAGGCCAACAGGGCCGGTCAATTCGAGAGTGTTACCTTGCGCCCACGTGTCACAATCACACCAGACAGTGACGCTGCCTTGGCCAAATCGCTTCATGATCGCGTGGGCGAATACTGTTTTATTGCCCGCTCGGTCAAAACCCCGATTGACCATGACGTCACGGTTCAGATACACGCCCCGAGGGCCCCGCAGCAGACATAACCATTACACTGCCGGCAAAGGAATGAACTGCTCATCATCCAACGGTGGCAGCTTGATTCGGCCATGGAGCCAATCGTCCTTGGCTTGCTCGATACGGTCCTTGCTCGAGGACACGAAGTTCCACCAGATATGGCGTGGCCCCAAAGGCTCACCGCCCAGCAGCATCAAGTGGCTGTTTTGCTCAGCAAGGATACGGGGGCTGTCGCCTTTGGCAAAGACCAGCATCTGACCGGCTCGATAGCGTTGTCCCCCCACTTCCAGCTCGCCCGCACAGATATAAATTGCGCGCTCTTCATGGCCGGTTGGCAAGGGTACGGACTGACCGCCTTGAACGCGCAACTCCATATAGAACAGGGGCGAGTCCACACTAACAGGACTAGACAAACCCAGCGCCGAACCGGCAATCAGGCGGCCTTCCAGGCCTATGTCCTGAATCAGGGGCAATTGCTCGGCTTCGTAATGCACAAAGTCCGGGTTCTGTTCTTCTTTGTGTTCCGGCAAGGCCACCCAAGCCTGGATCCCATCCATGCGGCCGCCTTGCGTGCGCATGGGTTCAAAACGCTCGGAGTGACTAATACCTGAACCGGCGCTCATCCAATTCAGCGCGCCCGGCGTAATGTCCTGTTCCACGCCCAGACTGTCACGATGCGTCATGGCCCCTTCAAACAAATAGGTGACGGTAGACAGGCCGATATGCGGATGTGGCAGCACATCGTTTTCCGTTCCTACCGGTGCCCTCAGCGCTTGCGGCCCCATGCGATCAAAGAAGATAAAAGGCCCCACCATACGCCGTTGGCGAAAAGGCAAAACGCGCCCCACCTCAAATGCTCCAATGCTGTGCTGACGTTGTGGAATAAGTAGCTCGACCATAGACACCTCTACTGGAAAGTCACACACATACAATCCCGATTACTATACTCTGGTCCCTGATTGGTTCGCCCACTCTCGCATGTCCACACTCTCACTCTTCGATCCCGTTCCCGGCCATGTGCTGACTCTGGATACCGGCCTGATAGCCCTGCCTGGTTTGGCCTTGCCCTACGCCTGCGCCTTGGCACAGGCCATTCAAGAACTGCTGCACAGCGCCCCCTGGCGACATATGCAGGTTCCATCAGGACATCGCATGTCGGCTGCACAAAGCAGTTGTGGCGTTTTGGGTTGGACATCGGACGAGCACGGCTACCGCTACAGTCCTACAGACCCGCAAACAGGTTTGGCCTGGCCAGCTATGCCTGCTGTATTCAAGGATTTGCTAACGCACATTGCCCAGGAGTCGGGCCAAGGCCCTTTTCAGGCCGATACCTGCCTGATCAATTACTACGATGAGCAGGCGCATATGTCCTTGCATCAGGACAAAAACGAGCGCGACTTGCAGCACCCGATTATCTCGGTGTCCCTGGGACGTGAAGCCTTGTTTTTATGGGGTGGCGCAAAACGCAGCGACCCGGTGCGTACCCTGCGTCTACGCGATGGCGATGTGCTGGTCTGGTGGGGGCCATCCAGACTGAATTTCCATGGGGTGCGCAGACTGGAAGGCCCGGCCCATCCACACTGGGGCTCGGGCCGGGTCAATCTGACCTTCAGAAAAGCAGGCTAAGCGGGTGTAATCAACCCAGTTCGGGCGGTGCAAAACGACGGTTTTCCAGCACGGGCAAAATCCGGCGAGCATACGCCAGACGCTCCCGATCCAGATCCACCAACAGCAGGGCCGGTGCCTCTGCCGCCTGGGCCACGATCACGCCCAAAGGATCCACCACCAGACTTTGGCCGATATTGCGTTCGCCACATTCCCCCACGGCTACCATATAGGCCGTGTTCTCCAAAGCACGCGCCGTCGTCAGCACACGCCAATGGTGCTCTTTCAACGGTCCTTTCAGCCAGGCCGAAGGCGCCAGCAAGACTTGAGCCCCATCCACGCACAAGCGTCTGGCCAGTTCAGGAAAACGCAGATCGTAGCAAGTCATCAAACCGACCTTGAAACCGGCCACATCAATCAAGGCAGGGATTTCAGTGCCCGGCTGGACATAGCGCGACTCCTGCACCGAAAAGGCATCATACAAATGGAGCTTGTTGTAATGCGCCAGCACCTGACCATCACGCAGCACCACCAAGGTATTCCAGACCTTACCTTCCCCTGCCGGCGTATGAATGCAAAACACCACGGTCAAATCGGTATCGCGGGTCGCAACGCTCAGGCGGCTGACAAATTCCCCGTCCAGGGTCTGCGCGGATTTCAGGACCACTTCGGGGTCGGCCACATTTCTGGCCAGCACACCCTCAGGCAACACCAATAACTGCGCATCAGACCGTAAGGCCTGTTCGATCAACCCCAAGCATGCGCTCAGGTTTTCCTGCGAATCTCTGGATACGGCCATCTGGCCCAATGCAACTTTCATGACCACCTCCTTGAGTATGCTGCCTAAATGATTCTAACGCAGCACCCCGGCTTGGCCAGCCAGCAGTCCGAGCATACAAAGGGTTCACCTGGTGATCAAACGTAAAACAACACTTTGCCCTTCTGTATCACTGATATGTTTGCCTATCGCTCCCTTCCCAGCATGTAAAAAAAAGACATGAATTGAAATTAAAAAACAGCTCATATTTTCGTCAATACCCCAAATGCGTTTAACCACACTAAACAAGTTAGACGAATTCAAGAACATTCCAGTAAGACTTTCCGCTTAATTAAGCGACTGAACAAGCAAACAATACAATAGCTTGCCGACCTGCAAGCTACGCTTTGGGAGCTTATCTACACAACTTGCATTCTTCCCTCATGAACTTGAATTGGATTCAAGCAAGAAGCTCGGAACACAATACTTCCTGCCAAGCAAATCCTTAAAAACCATCAAATATATGATAATGAGATATAAAAAATAATCATATTTACAATGTCATAAAAGATATACAAACAGGCAAAATTACTCTTTCATTAAGCCGGACAAAAATGGCAGAAATTAGGGTTAGTCTTGATACAGTCTGGAAATTATCTGCTTTACTCCCTTCAAGGGATCGCTTAACCTTGACAATTTATGACCGGACATAATCAAAAAATCAACTTATCCTGGATAAGCCAATAAATCAAAGAAAGAGAAAATCAGCTTAAAAAAAATGGGCCTGCTGCAAACATGCACAGGCCCACTCTTTAATTCCTAACACCACCCAATCGCCTGAAAAAAGGCATTGAGCCAGGGCTGAATGCCGCTTCGACATTAGACCGTCAATGTACCAATGATTGAAACTCAAAATAAGTAAAACAAAAAAAACCCCCGATTTCTTGCAAAATCAGGGGAAAGCTACCACAGGAAAATGATTGGATACAAAACACCCAATACCGTGATTCTATATAAAAAATATAAAAAAATCTCTATACGTTGCTTCGGACTAACGCTGTAGATCATTAAATTAATTTGTGCTAGGACGTAATAAAAACTAAAAATTTAAAAAGAACTTCAATACCCTGCAGTTACATAACCTTATTCAAGCTCTAGAAATCTTGAGCCAGACACCAGGACTGCGTGACAATAAGGCCTCTTACGGGTGGACGTGCCACCCCTCTTGTTTCTCAGGCTTTTATCTTGTCTTCATCACACGACTCTTTATCCCCACGCCAGGTTCTGCTGGCGATTCTGGCCTTGGCAGTGGGTGGTTTTTCCATCGGTACGGGCGAATTTGTCATCATGGGTTTGCTGCCTGATGTCGCCCAGGATCTCGGTATCGATATTCCCACTGCGGGCCATTTAATCAGCGCTTATGCGCTGGGCGTGGTTATCGGCGCGCCAGTGTTAGCTGTGCTCGGGGCGCGCTGGCCTTGGCGACGCCTCTTGATTGCCTTGATGGGCGCCTACGCCATAGGCAATTTTCTGACCGTCATCGCCCCCAGCTATGAAACCGTGTTAGTCACCCGCTTTTTGGCAGGCTTTCCACATGGCACTTACTTTGGTGTTGCGGCTCTGGTGGCCGCCCGTTTGGTGCCGCCCCATCGCCGCGCACAGGCGGTGGCCTATGTCATGCTGGGATTGACCGTCGCCACCTTATTAGGTGTACCCATTGCGACCGCTTTGGGCCAATGGCTGAGCTGGCAGGCGGCCTTTACTTTTGTCAGCATCATTGCCCTGATCACCATGGCACTGGTGCTGCGGTTTGTGCCTTTTGTCCCTCCCAATACCTTGGCCAGTCCCTTGCGCGAGCTAGGCGCCCTGAAACGCAAGCAAGTCTGGTTGACTCTAGGTATAGGCGCAATTGGCTTTGGCGGCATGTTCTCGGTATTCAGCTATGTGAAATCCACGCTGATGGAGCTGGCCGGGCTGTCAGCAAGCGCCATTCCCGTTGTACTGGCTCTGTTTGGGGTCGGTATGATCTTGGGTAATCTGCTGGGCGCACGCTATGCTGACCGCTATCTGGATCGCAGTATCCGTCTGGTGCTGATCTGGGCAACCGGTGTGCTGCTCTTGTTCATGATTACGGCCCACCACCCTATTCTTGGCCCTTTGAATATCATGCTGATCGGCACCTTGGTGGCTTTGGGTCCAGCCTTACAAATTCGTTTAATGGACGTGGCCGGAGATGCCCAAACACTGGCTGCTGCCTTGAATCACTCCGCCTTCAATATGGCCAATGCCTTGGGAGCCTGGTTAGGCGGCCTGACGATTGCGGCTGGTTGGGGCTGGACCTCCACCGCCTGGGTCGGCGCCCTGCTGGCATTGGGCGGCTTGGGCCTGCACACCCTTTCACTGCGCATCAAAGAATAAGGACAGAAATTGCCCCCAAAGCAATGGGCGTCGCTATATAGCTACAACAACGTCAAGACAGGCAAACTTGCTACTTCCCAATAGCCGTGGCAGAACAAGCAATCCGCCAGTCGTCCCCAAAAAAAGGCCTGTGATTGCAAGAATCTCGCAATCACAGGCTTTTTTTCAACCCTCTCTCGACGAACCAGCTCTTTACGGCTTACAAATTCGGCTCAAGCCTTACCAGTCAATGCAGGGCGGGCCGCCAGCCAACCGGCATAGCTCATTGCGAAACTGACCAAAATACACAAGCCCAGAGCCCAGCCCCAGCTATCGAACAGATCATGCAAGCCGCCCATGGCGGGCGGACCAAAGGCAGCCAGCAAATAGCCCATGCATTGCGCCATTCCTGACAGGGACGCCGCCTGCGAAGTGGAGGTCGACCGCACGCCGATCAAGGCCAGGGCAATCAAGAACACGCTACCGCTACCGATGCCAAACAGGACCGCCCACAGCAGAGACCAGGACGGCAAGACCAAAAAACCCACAAAGGTCAGGGTCTGCAACAAGGCGCCGGCCAAGGCAACGGCACGCTGATCATGCAAACGACTGAGCACAGGCATGAGCAGCAAGGCGGGAATGGCCGTCGCCAGCTGCATCAAACCGTGAATCTGGCCGGCATGATCCGCTTCAAAACCATAATTGACCAACATCACAGGCAACCAGCTAGCAATCATGTAGTAAGCCACCGAGTTCAAACCCATATACAAGGTGATGTGCCAAGCCAGGGGCAAGCGCCACACTGACACGCTGCTGGCAGCCGCGGCTGGTGCACGTTGAGCCGCACGGCGATCCGCTCCCAGTTGGGTGGCCCACACCGCGACACTGGCCAGTGCCATGACACCCACCACAATCAGGGACGACCAGCGCCAGCTTTGGCCTGTCCACTCTGCCATTGGCACGGCCATCGCAGAGTTGAAAGCCGCCACCAGGCCCATAAACAGCACATACAAAGAGGTCATGAAGCCAATACGCAGGGGGAAATGGCGTTTGACCAGGGACGGCAAAAGCACATTACCCAGTGCAATCCCGATGGCCAGCAAGCCGATACCGGCGAACAGTTCCGTCGTGCCCCCCAGGACGCGTACCACCACGCCAATGGCGATCAGCACGGAAGCAATAAACAGGGAACGGGACAGCCCCACCTTACGGGCGATGGAGGCAGCCAGCAATGAGACCACGGCAAAGATGAACAAAGGCATGGCGGTCAACAACCCAGCCTGTGTCGAGGACAAGGACAGGTCGGCCTGGATCAGCTCCAGCAAGGGGGCTATCCCCGTAATCGGAGCCCGCAGACTGCCGGCGATCAGCAAAACACCGATCAGCACCAGCAAGGGATGGGAGAGCCAGGAAGGTCGAGCAAGGGACATAACAGGCAGTTAGTAGGTGAAAACCCTAGTCTATCTTGTTTCATACTCGGCGCGAACAGGATATTATGACAACTTATACCTCAAACCAGACAAACCATGAGTTTTAGCACCAATCCTCAGGGCGGACCTGTCTTCAGCATCAAAATGGAGATGGGCAGTACGACCGAAAATCCACTGCACACCCATCCCAATGGGCAGTTGATCATGACGCAATATGGCTCCGTCACTCTGCAAACTGACCAGGGCTACTGGATGGTGCCACCGCTGTGTGCCGTCTGGGTACCTGTCGGGATTCGTCATCGCGCCCGCGCCGACGATCAGGCGCTGATTCATTTCCTGTACATACAGCCCGGCCTGGATCAATTGCCGGATCACTGCTGCACCCTGGATTTGAGCCCCATGGTGCGCGAAATGATTATTCATTTAAGCGATCTGAATGCTGACTACGAACCGGGTAGCCAAACGCACAGACTGGCCTTGGTCCTTTTGGAAACCCTGAATCAGATGCCTAGCCGCCAATTGCATGTGCCTGTGCCCGAGGACAAGGTCTTGCAAACGATTGCACAGCATATGCAGCAACAGCCTGACGCACGTCCCACGATGGCCGACTGGGCCAAAGCGCTGGCCATGAGTGAGCGCACCCTGGCCCGACATATGCTAAAACACACAGGGATGAGCTTTGGGCGCTGGCGTCAACAATTCATGATTATGCTGGCCCTGCAAAAACTGGGTTCGGGAATGTCCGTAAAGAGCACGGCCAGGGAATTGGGTTACACCTCTATCAGTGCCTTTATCAGTGTTTTCAAATCTATTTTGGGCGAAACCCCCAGCCGTTATATAAGCCAAACCTATTCTTCTTGAGCCTCTACGACCCTCACCACACGCATCCATGTCCTCCACACACCTGTCCCGCCCCGGGTCTCTGCAGCGCTTATTAAGTTGGTTTCAGATCTCTCATATGTCGGCGGGGCTGATTGCCGTGCTGGTAGGCTATACCAGCTCCGCTGCCATTGTTTTTCAGGCAGCGCAGGCGGCCGGAGCCAGCACTGCCGAGCTGGGTTCCTGGATGTGGTCTTTGGGTATTGGTTTGGGCCTGCTGTCGGCAGGTCTTTCACTACGCTACAAGATTCCGATTCTGACCGCCTGGTCCACCCCCGGCGCCGCACTGCTGGCCACCGGCCTGCTTGGCCTGCCCATGTCTCAGGCAGTGGGTATTTTCCTGTTTTCGTCTCTGCTGACCACAATTTGCGGTCTTAGCGGCAGCTTTCAAAAGCTGATGCAGTACATGCCGCGCAGTATTGCCGGCGCCATGCTAGGCGGCATCTTGCTGCGCTTTGGCCTGGACCTGTTTGGTGCCATGCAGACTCAGTGGTTGCTGTGCCTGAGCATGTTCATCGTGTTCCTGGTGGTGCGCCAGTGGTCGCCCCGCTATGCCGTGCCTCTGGCACTGGTAGCCGGTGTCACGATTGCCGCCCTGCAAGGTTTGCTGAAAATGGATATTTTGAGCTGGACGCCTGCAACGCCGGTACTGGTCTGGCCCGAGTTTTCCTGGACTGCCCTGATCGGTGTCGGCATTCCGTTTTTCATCGTGACCATGAGCTCGCAGAACATTCCAGGCGTGGCCGTGTTGAAAGCCCATAATTACGATGCCCCTAACTCCACCGTCATCAGTTGGACCGGGATTGTCGGCCTGATCTTTGGCCCCTTCGGTGGCTATGCCTACAATCTGGCCGCCATTAGCGCCGCCCTGTGCATGACGCCGGAAGTGGATGCAGACCCGCGTCAGCGCTATCGTGCCAGTGTCTGGGCCGGTATTTTCTATTTTGCCGCCGGTATTTTTGGTGCCACTGTCGTCAGCCTGTTTGCAGCCTTCCCCACAGAATTGATTGCCGCCATCGCGGGTCTGGCCTTGCTGGGCACGATAGGCAACAGCATTCACATGGCATTGGAGGCTCCGGATACTCGTGACGCGGCGCTGGTCACCTTTTTGACTACCGCCTCGGGCATGAGCCTGCTCAATATCGGCAGCGCTTTCTGGGGCCTGGTTTTTGGTATGGCTATGTATCTGATTCAGAAACGAAAAGTGTCCTGAACTGGCGATTTCCCCGATCTTTGTTCAAGACGGCAAACAAGCTTCACATTTGCTTGCTTGGCCGTCCTGTTCATTTGGCACACTACAGGCGTGACCACTTTTCTCTAACGGAGGTGCTTCATGCCCGCTTTATCTCAAGCTCAACAAAAAGCCGCCGGCGCTGCTTTGTCCGCCAAACGAGGAGAGACTCCCGTATCCAGCCTGAAAGGGGCGTCGATAGAAATGTATAAAACGCTCAGTGAAGGTGAGTTGGAAGAACTGGCCAGCACCGATACCGCGCGCCATAAGCTGCCTGAACGCAAATCCTGATCAGACAGCCTGAACGCGCACACCACTTTGTTTGAAGGCCTGATGCAAACGCTGCGCGAATTCGGCCGCACCGGCCTGATCCCCATGCAGACACAGGGTATCGGCCGACAAAGGCACCGTTTTACCTGACAAGCTGGTAACGGTGCCTTGCTCTATCATTTGCATGACTTGCTGCACGGACTGTTCGGCATCGGTAATCATGGCGCCAGCTTGCTGACGGGGTGTCAGACTGCCATCGTCCTGATAGCTGCGGTCGGCAAACACCTCTTGTGCCACCGTCAGGCCCGCATCACGCCCGGCCTGCACCTGCACACTGCCTGCCAGCGCATACAGAATCAGGCTGCGATCAATATCGGCTACCGCCTGGGCAATGGCTTTTGCCAATGCCGCATCGCGGGCGGCCATATTGTAGAGCGCGCCATGCGCCTTGACGTGATGCAGGGCGGCACCCTGTGTGCGGGCAACGGCAGCCAAGGCCCCCACCTGCACCACCACCATGTCATAGACCTGCTCGGGGGTAACCGCCATTACCCGCCGACCAAAACCTGCCAGATCTGGCAGACCGGGGTGGGCACCCAGCTTCACGCCATGGCTTAGCGCCAAGGCCACCGTCTGACGCATCGTGCCAGGATCGCCGGCATGAAAGCCGCAGGCGATATTGACCGACGTCACCCACGGAATCACCTGCTCATCATGGCCCATAACCCAGGGGCCAAAGCTCTCGCCCATGTCGCAGTTCAAATCAATACTCAAGCTCATGGAGTTCCCTCTGATAATCCATCCAACCTGCCGGCGGCCTGGGCAATGCAACGCCTGAACCACAGCAGCTCTGCCGCATTATGCGTGCGCGGATGCCACAACTGGTAAAAACGCATCAGTGGAAAGTGAACCGGGCAAGGCAGAACCGTAATCGGCAGAATGCGGGCATAGTACTCGGCAAACTGGCGGTTAGTGGTAAATACCATATCCGTGCGGCTCAAAATGCCAGGCACCAGACCGAAATACGGCACTACCATCTGTACATGACGGCTGATGCCCTGCTCGGCCAAGCAGCCATCAATAAAGCCGCGCTTGTCCGTCACATGAGCTGAAGGGGCCAGATGCGGCATTTCCAGATAATGCTGCAAGGACAGGCCACGCTGCGCCAGCGGATGATGACGGCCCAGCATACAGACCACCTCGTCATCAAACAGGCGCGCCAGATGCAGCTTTTCCGGAGGCTCCAGCCAGTTGCCGATCACCACGTCCAGTTCGCCCTCCTCCAGGGCCTGCACGTAGTCCAGATCCGGGTTGATGGTATGGACCACCAAGCGGGCCTGCGGTGCCTGACGACGCACCCGCTCCGCAATATCCGGGATAAAAGCACCGTCCAGATAGTCCGGTGCCCCCAGGTTGAAAACCCGAGTAGACTGACTGGGATCCATGGGTTCCGCGCTAGCAGAAATTCGCTCGATCGCTTGCAAGGCTTCCGTAGCATGAGCCAGCAAAAAGGGACCGCGCTCGGTAGGCACCATTCCCTTTTTACCGCGCAACAAAATCGGATCGCCCGTGATTTCGCGCAAGCGCCGCAAGGCATTACTGACGGCTGGCTGGGACATGCCCAAGCGGATAGCCGTACGCGAGACGCTGTGCTCTTTGAGCAGCGACTGCAATACCCGCAGCAAATGCAGATCTAGTTGTTCTCGTAATTTTGGCATGGTCTCAATAATACAAGCGCTGGCCCGCGCCGTTGATCCGTGTAGACACTCATACGCCTATATAGTGAACATCATTCCAAGCAAATGTTCGCGTCCTAAGCAAATGCTATCTTCGATCCGTAAAAAACCAGTCGAGTGAGATCATGGAGACAAGACCAATTCGTTTTATTTATCGCGGCGAAGTACAGGAAGTGGCCCAAGCCCCGACCACGCGAACCGTTTTACAGTATATCCGTGAGGATCTGCACTGCACCGGCACCAAAGAAGGCTGTGCCGAAGGTGATTGCGGCGCCTGCACGGTCATGATTGGCGAACTGGACCAGAACAATCAACTGCAATTACGTGCCGTCAATGCCTGTATCCAGCTACTGCCTACGCTCGATGGCAAGGTGCTCTACACCATTGAAGATCTACGCCAGGACGATGGCACCTTGCACCCTGTACAGCAAGCCATGGTGGACTGGCACGGCGCCCAATGCGGCTTTTGTACGCCCGGCTTCATCATGTCGCTGTGGGGTCTGTACATGACGCACTCACCTGAAAACGGCCCGGTTTCCCGAGAACAGATCGACGATGTGCTCTCGGGCAATCTGTGCCGCTGTACCGGCTACCGCCCCATTATTGATGCGGCCAAGGCCATGCACAGCTACCCGGCAGTCAGCATGGATCGCCAATCCATTGAAGACAAGCTGCGTGCCATTCGTCAGGACGGCATGCTGGCCTATGAATATCAGGGTCAGACCTTCCACGCCCCCCGCACCCTGGACCAGTTGGCCCAATTGCGCGAGCAATATCCGCAAGCCCGCATTCTGGCTGGCAGTACCGATATAGGCCTGTGGGTGACCAAGCAATTCCGCGATCTACCGCATCTTATTTATATCGGCCAAGTCGTTGAACTGCGCAAGCTGAAAACCACCGAGGACGATCTTTACATTGGTGCAGGCGTGTTGCTGAACGACGCTTTTGATGCCCTGATCAAAGACCACCCCGAATTGACGGAACTGCGCCAGCGTTTTGCCTCCTTCCCTATTCGCAACGCCGGTACTTTGGGCGGTAACGTGGCCAACGGTTCGCCTATTGGTGACTCCATGCCGGCCCTGATTGCCATGCGCACTCGTGTCGTGCTGCGCAAAGGTGGGCTTGAGCGCGTCATGCCTTTGGAAGACCTGTATCTGGCCTATCAGAAAACCGCCATGGAACCGGGCGAGTTTGTACAAGGCCTGCTGGTCCCACGCCACAAGGGCCAATGGCAATTTCGCACCTACAAGCTGTCCAAGCGGTTCGACCAGGACATTTCTGCCGTGTGCGCCGCCTTTGCGGTGGAGCTGGATGGCAAAATCGTCAAACAGGCCCGCATCGCCTTTGGTGGCATGGCCGCCACTCCAAAACGTGCCAGCCACGCCGAGCAGGTGCTACAAGGCCAGGAATGGAACGAGGAAAACGTACAGGCTGCCATGCAGGCACTCCAGCAGGACTACCAGGCCCTGAGCGACATGCGTGCCAGCAGTGAATACCGCAACCAAAGTGCGGCCAATTTGCTGTACCGCTTCTTCCTGGAAACCCACCCTGAACACGCTTTGAGTCCCGCCCAGTTGAATGTCTTTCACCGAGCTCAAGCCAGCCTGGAGACTTTGTGATGAAAATTGACAGTATCGACCACCTGAACACCGCCACGGCGCAACGCGTCGGCGTGTCCTTTTTGCACGAATCGGCAGACTTGCACGTGAGCGGCACCGCCACGTATACCGACGATTTACCCGAATTGCAGGGCACAGCCCACATTGCGCTGGGCCTGTCGGAGAAAGCCCATGCCCGTTTGCTGGAAGTGGATCTGGACGCCGTGCGCCATGCACCCGGCGTCATTGCCGTGCTAACCGTTGCGGACATTCCCGCCGCGAATAATTGTGGCCCGATTCTGCATGACGACCCGATTCTGGCCGATGGCGTGGTGCATTACTTTGGTCAGCCCATTTTTGCGGTGATCGCCAAATCCCACGACCAGGCACGCCGTGCCGCGCGTCTGGGCAAGATCAGCTATGAAGAGTTGCCTGCCATCCTGACTCCGCAAGAGGCCAAGGCGGCCAATGCCGGTGTTCTGCCCTTGATGAGCCTGAAACAAGGCGACGCCAAGAAAGCGCTGGAATCGGCACCGCACCGTCTGCAAGGCACATTCCAGTGCAATGGTCAGGAACAGTTTTATCTGGAAGGTCAGATTTCCTACGCTGTGCCCAAGGAATACGGCGCCGTGCATATCTGGTGCTCCACGCAGCATCCTTCGGAAATGCAGCAGTTGGTTGCCCACTGCCTGGGCGTTGGCGCACACAAGGTTCACGTGGAATGCCGTCGCATGGGCGGCGGTTTCGGCGGCAAGGAATCCCAATCGGCCCTGTACGCCTGCGTGGCCAGTATGGCCGCCGTCAAGTTACAACGCCCCATCAAGCTGCGTCTGGATCGCGACGACGACTTCATGATTACCGGCAAGCGTCACGGTTTCTACTACGAATACGATATTGGCTACGACGACGAAGGCCGCCTGCTGGGCGCCCGTCTGGACATGACCGCCAACTCGGGCTTTTCTGCCGACTTGTCCGGCCCGGTGGCAACCCGCGCCATCTGTCACTTTGACAATGCCTACTACCTGTCTGATGTAGACATGAGCGCGCTGTGCGGTCGCACCAATACCCAATCCAACACGGCCTTCCGAGGCTTTGGTGGACCGCAAGGGGCTTTGGTGATGGAAGTGGCACTGGACACCATTGCCCGCCGTCTGGGCAAAGATCCACTGGATGTGCGCCGCATTAACTTCTACGGAAAAGAAGACCGCAATGTGACGCCGTACGATCAAACCGTGGTCGATAACATCATTCACGAACTGGTGGCCGAGCTGGAAGAGACCAGTGAATACCGGCAGCGCCGTGAACACATTCGTCAATTCAATGCCAGCAGCCCAGTTCTGAAAAAGGGGCTGGCACTGACGCCGGTGAAATTCGGTATTTCCTTTAACGTGCCCGCCTTTAACCAGGCCGGTGCTCTGGTTCACGTCTATCGTGACGGCACCGTCCTGGTAAACCACGGTGGCACGGAAATGGGCCAGGGCCTGAACACCAAGGTGGCCCAGGTGGTTGCCCATGAGCTGGGCCTGAATCTGGAGCATATCCGGGTCACGGCCACCGATACCACCAAAGTAGCCAATACATCGGCCACCGCCGCCTCTACCGGGACCGACTTGAACGGTAAAGCCGCTCAGGATGCGGCCTACCAGATTCGCCAGCGCCTGACGACAGTGGCGGCCCAGCTGTTCTCGGTTGAAGAATCCAACGTGAAGTTCGAGCGCGGTCAGGTCCAGATCGGTGACCAGACCATGCCCTTCTTCCAACTGGTTGAGCACGCCTATCAGGCCCGTGTCCAGCTATGGTCCGATGGTTTTTATGCCACCCCTGGCCTGCACTGGGACTCTAAAGTCATGAAGGGTAACCCCTTCTACTATTTTTCCTATGGTGCTGCCGTCGCTGAAGTTCTGATCGACACCCTGACCGGAGAATCCCGTCTTTTGCGTGCCGACGTGCTGCACGATGTCGGCAAATCCATCAATCCGGCCCTGGATATTGGCCAGGTTGAGGGCGCCTTTATTCAAGGCATGGGCTGGCTGACGACGGAAGAGCTAGTATGGAACGCCCAAGGCAAGCTCACCACGCATGCGCCGTCAACCTACAAGATCCCGGCCATCAGCGACTGCCCCATAGACTTTCGCGTCAATCTGTTCGATGGCCACAACGCCATGGATTCGATTCACCGCTCCAAAGCCGTGGGCGAGCCGCCCTTGCTGCTGCCCTTTTGCGTGTTCAACGCAATCCGCGATGCGGTCGCCAGCGTAGGAAACTACCAGATCGAGCCAGAGCTGAACGCTCCCGCGACTGCCGAAGCCGTCATGCGAGCAGTTGCGACTATTCGTCAAGCGAAATGAGTAGCTGGCCCTCTCTTGCCCTCGCCCGCCTGAAAGCGGGTGAGCGGCTGGTTTTGTGCTCGGTGGCCTTGGCAAAAGGCTCCACCCCGCGCACCGCTGGCACCGCCATGCTGTTCAGTCAAACAGAGCAATGGCTGACC
Organism: Alcaligenes aquatilis; assembly: GCF_003076515.1. Lineage (NCBI taxonomy): Bacteria > Pseudomonadati > Pseudomonadota > Betaproteobacteria > Burkholderiales > Alcaligenaceae > Alcaligenes > Alcaligenes aquatilis. The sequence goes on from NZ_CP022390.1 coordinate 1,453,753, forward strand.
ATTGGTGGCGGCCACCTGGAATGGGTGGCGGCGGAGCAGGCACGCGTCATGCTCAGCCAGTCCTCCGGCCCCAACTGGAGCCTGAGCCGTCTGCCGCTAGGCCCCAGTCTGGGCCAATGTTGCGGCGGGGTGGTTACTTTGCTGTACGAAACTCTGGATGCGTCAGACTTGGGCTGGCTGGAAGAACTGGACAACACCGTGCGGGCCGGTCAGGCGACCAGCCGCCGTTCGCAATTGCTCTCGGACGGTAACAAGCAGGTTGATATTCAAAGCCCTTCGATTGTGGACGAGTCCCGACTGGACTACGACGGCTCGCAAGGCGTCTGGATGGAAGACCTGCCGCCCCCACCCCTGACCATTCTGCTGTTTGGGGCTGGTCACGTGGGCGAGGCCTTGGTGCAGATTCTGGGCACCCTGCCATGCCAGGTTCTATGGATTGACGAGCGCCCCGAGCTATTTCCCGCCCAGGTACCCAGCAATGTCAGCCTGGAAATTACCGACATCCCCGATGCCCTGATTGAACAAGCACCAAGCAATAGCTATTTTCTGGTAATGACGCATAATCACGGCCTTGATTTGGCGCTGTGCCAAAAGATCTTGCGCCGCCCCGATACCGCCTATGTGGGCCTGATCGGTTCCATGACCAAACGCCGTCAATTCGAGCGCCGCCTGCAACAGCGCGGTATGCCCGAATCCCGTATTCAGGAACTGATCTGCCCCATTGGCGTGCCAGATATCAAGGGCAAGGCCCCTTCGATTATTGCCGTGGCTGTCGCCGCCGAATTGCTGGCCCACGCCTATGAAATGGGCCAGCTCAGTCGCTGATGCGACCTCGACTTCTAGGACACTATGACTACCTCTTTACACTCCGCCTGCGCCTACCGTGCCCAACTGCTGTACTTTGTTGCAGACCCCGCCACACTGGAAGATCCTTCCGAAGCCGTGCGCTACCACAGTGATGGTCTGTTGCTGGTCAACGAGCAAGGCCAGATTCAGGCCTGTGGCGACTGGGCCGAACTGTCGCGCAGCCTGCCTGCCGGTACAAAAACCGTGGATCTGAGCGGGAAAATCATCATGCCGGGCATGATCGATACCCACCTGCACTTCCCGCAAACCGACATTATTGCCTCCCCTGCCAGCGGCCTGCTGCCTTGGCTGGAAACATATACCTTCCCGACTGAGGGCCGTTTTGGCGATAGCGACCATGCCCGCGAAGTAGCTGGCGTGTTTCTGGACGAATTGCTGCGCAACGGCACGACCACCGCTCTGGTCTACGGCAGTGTGCACCGTCAATCCGTGGATGCCTTCTTTGAAGAAAGCCACGAGCGCAATCTGCGCATGATTGCGGGCAAGGTCATGATGGACCGCAACTGCCCGGACTATCTGCAAGATACCGCCGAGTCGGGCGCACGCGACTCGGAAGACCTGATCAAGCGCTGGCACGGCAAGGGCCGCCAATTGTACGCATTGACCCCCCGTTTTGCCCCTACCTCCACCCCGGAACAATTGGCCGCTTGTGGTGAACTGGCCCGCGCCTATCCCGATGTCTTTCTGCAAACCCACGTGGCAGAAAACAAGGACGAAATCAAATGGGTGAGCGAGCTGTTCCCCAAGAACCGCAGCTATCTGGACGTATATGACAGCTTTGGCCTGCTGCGCCCCCGTGCTATTTACGGCCACAGCATCTGGCTGGATGAGCAAGACCGCGCCCGCATGCACGATACCGGCAGTATCGCGGCCCACTGCCCCACGTCCAATCTGTTCCTGGCCTCCGGCCTGTTCGACTTCCAGTCCATTCGCCACAGCAAGGTGCTGCACACCCTGGCCACCGACGTGGGCGGCGGTACGTCCTTCTCCATGCTGCGCACCATGAACGAAGCACACAAGGTAGCCCGTCTGAACAATTACCACCTGACCGCCGCATCCATGTTCTATATGGCCACCGAAGGCGCTGCCCACGCGCTGGACATGCAAGGCCAAATCGGTACGCTGGCTCCGGGTGCCGAGGCCGATTTTATTGTGATGGATCCCAAGGCAACGCCCTTGATGGCGCGCCGCAGCACCATGCTGAACTCGCTGGAAGAGCAACTGTTCGTACTGGCCCTGCTGGGTGACGATCGTTGCATTCAAGCCAGCTACAGCGCAGGCCGCTGTGTGCATCAGCGCGATCACTAAAGCAGACCCAAAAACGCATGCCCGGCTTCTATCCTCCCCCCATGACTGAAGCCGGGAACGAGTTTTCTTCCTTATCGGCCCGCCAAAGCACATTACGATTTCACGCGGATTTTACGCTGCCAACGATACATTGAGCCCGTCAGCAGAGAACCAGTTCCGGTTCCCTCGAATTCTTGGCGAGATTTCTTTATGTCCGGCACATCTATTCAGGTGCAGCGCAACGCTTTGTTCTACCTGTTAACCCAGGTTCTGGGGGTCACTTTCTTGTTTCTCTGGTTGGCCAGCCTGACTCAGGACTGGTCACCGCTTAACCCCTTGCTGGCTATCAGCCATCAGCCCGGCCATATGGCCCATGAAATGAAAGAGGCGCAAGGCTTGTTGACCGGCCTGATTGCCGCCGCCGGACTGTCATTTGCCGCTTGGAAACTGTTGCGTTTGCGTGGACAGGATGCCGTGGCAGGCAAGCGCATCATGCTGCTCGGCACCGCCCTGTTCCTGGCCGTTCCCTTGCTGATGCTGATGTTGCAGCGCTCTGCCTCCTCCTACGGACTGCCGTCCATGTACCTGTCGATACCCGAAATCAAACCCTTGCTGGGTGTGGGGGCAGTCGTAGCGGTGGGAGCCGGTCTACTGCATTTGTACTTTGCAGGCTGGGCCTTGAACCAGTCCCGCCTGCGCTGGGGTGGCCTGTTGGCAGGCCTGCTGTGCGCGTTCTTGCTGGGCTTGCTGGAAACCGACCAAGAACGTCTCGATCTGCCGCAGGTCTTTGCCTCGCTGGCCATTGTCTGGTTGTTAGGCAGCTTGGCCTTCTATCCGCTGATTGTGAACCCCAAACGCTGGTCTGCTTCCCATAGCAAGCGCGCCACCGTCGCACAGGCCTGGGAACATCTGGCCAGCATTCAGGTACAGCGTCGTCGAACCTTGGGGGTGTTTGGTGGCCTGATGGTCGTGATTCTGCCTTTCTTTGCCCCCACCTGGGCCAGCGATTCGCTGGTCTTTCAATTCACCCGCATGGCCGGTCTAGGTCTGGTGCTGATTGCCGTCCTGGGCCGTTGCTGGTGTATGTTGTACCTGGGTGGGCACAAAGGCTCCAGTCTGATCAGCCAAGGCCCCTACTCCATCAGCCGCAACCCGCTGTATCTGTTCTCACTTTGTGCTGTCACCGGCATGGGCGCACTATCTGGCAGCCTGCTGCTTGGTCCCGTGTTGGCACTATTTGTCTACGCCGTCTTCAATAATGTGATCGACGAAGAGCAGGTTTTGCTGCAAAAGGTTTTTGGCCAGGATTATCAGGACTACTGCCAGCGCGTCCCTCGTCTGGCCCCACGCCTGAGCCTGTGGAACAGCCCAGATGAGCTGCGTGTGTCCCTGACAGGTTTGGCCCGTACCCTGCGCGACGCCTTGCCCTACTTCCTGATCTGGCCCGTCTTTGCCCTGGCTCAGTGCTTGCAGATAAATGGCTGGGTACCCGTACTTCTGCGTCTACCCTGATCGCTCCCAAGTGCAGTAAGCTGAACAAGAACTGTCCCAACCCTGTGGAACAAGCTGTCATGCGTGTCCTGATTGTTGAAAACGATACCACCATTGCCGAAAATCTTTATACCTATCTGGAGCTGAAAGGCTTCGTGGTGGATGCCGCCTACGACGGCAATGGTGCGCTGACACTGCTGCAAGAGCAGGATTTTGATGCGCTGGTACTGGATCTGGGCCTGCCCGGTCTGGATGGCTTCGGTGTCCTCCAGGCCCTGCGCCAATCCAAACAAACGCCCATCCCCACGTTAGTCCTGACGGCTCGCAGCCAGCTCGAAAGCAAACTCACCGCCTTTGACCTGGGAGCCGACGACTATCTGATCAAACCCTTTGCTCTGGCCGAAGTCGAGGCGCGGCTACGCGCCCTGATGCGTCGTGGCCCACCACAAGTACAGCACGGTTCGCTACATTGGGGCAGTCTGGAATACAACCTGGATACGGCGCTGGTCAGTGTGGATGGACAAGAGCTGCACCTGAGCTTCAAAGCCCGCCAGTTGCTGGAAGCCTTGTTACGCGACCCGCAAGCCATTCTGACTCGCCGCTCTCTGGAAAAAACACTGTGGCCTCAGGGTGCGCCTTCACCCGAGGCCTTGCGCAGCCAAATCCATCTCTTGCGCCGTGCTCTTTCCGAAGCAGGTGCAGGTACCGTCGAAACCTTGCCTGGTATGGGCTGGCGCTTGCAACAGGAGAGTTAAGAGATGGCCAAAGCGCCACGCCGAAGCCGCTTCATGAGCACCCTCACCCAGCGCGTGTCCTGGGCCCTGACCCTGATTGCCGCCTTGTTGGTCATCATCATGGGTGGGCTGGCCTATGTGGCCTTTGCACGCATGGAAGACGAGATGGTCAATGCCATGCTGATCTCCTACGCCCGCAACCCTAGCCTCTTGCCCGATAGCGCCTACAACCGTAGCGAAGCCTTGGGGGCAGAACTGGACAGCTACTGGTTCCTGCCAGGCCAAACCCTGGAAAACCTACCTGAATTTGCCCGCGTCCCCAGACCGGGGATTTACGAGTTCCATATAGGCAGCGATACCTGGCACGTACTGCGCCAGGATAAAGAGCAAGGGCAACTGTATCTGGTGTATCGCGCCACCCCTCACGAAGACCGGGTGCGCGAGTTTGGTCTGATTCTGCTCCTGATCGGTTCTGCCACGATTTTGCTGGTGTTTTTGCTCGGACGCCGGGTCGCTCGCCACGCCGTGGCTCCCATGCTGACCCTGTCCCGTCACCTGGAAAACTGGGCACCTGGGCGCTCCGGCCTGCCCGAGCACCAGGACGATGAGGCTGGACGTCTGATCCGGGCCTTTAATCGCATGCAGGAGCAGGTTGAAGAACTGCTGACTCATGAACGCGAGTTCGCCGCTAATCTGGGCCATGAACTCCGTACAGGGCTCACCGCCATACGCAGTGATTGCGAGCTTTTGTTGCTGCAACTGCCCGAAGGCCCACAACAACAGCGTCTACAACGCATGATGACGCAAGCCGATGCGGTCACCGCCAGTCTGGATGCCGCCGAAAGCCTGGCCTATACCGCAGAGCGCCATGTGCGCGAGGTGGACGTTCACGAACTGGCTCAACAAACCTGGCAGGCCGTCGCCCTGCTGGATGCGAATAGCCACCAAGTACGCTGGAGCAACTTGGTGCCCGACACCTTGCTCTACACCCTGGACCCCTATGCCCTGTCCATGCTGCTGCGCATCCTGATGCGCAACGCCATCGACCATGCCGCACCCTGCAAACTACAACTGAGCTGGATTGCGCCCTCCGTCCTGGCTTTGCAAGATGACGGCCCCGGCATCGCCAAGCAAGATCAAATTCTGATTTTTGAGCGCCATTTCAGCCAAGGCAAGCAACTGCCCACAGGACTGCGTGCAAAGGGCCACAGAGGCATCGGACTGGCACTGGCCCGCCAACTGGCGCTGGCTCAAGGCTGGAGCTTGAGCGTACAAGGTGGACCGAACGGCACAGGCTGCGTATTCAAGCTGGATCTGGATCCGTCATGATCTTCTGAAACAGCAAGGTCATCTATGCTAACAGCGTCGTCCAAAGCAATAAAACTCATTGCGACAGGCAAGTCTAAAGAACAAGTAAGCTTTTATCGAGCGCAAGGCCCAACCCTTGAAAAGACATTTCAAAAGGCAGGTCACTGAGCACAAAAAAAACCCGGCCTGAAAAGGCCGGGTTTTTTATTTTGCCTAAGCAAACAAGCTAAAGACTTACTGGCTTTCCAGAAAGCTCTTCAACTTATCAGCACGGCTAGGATGACGCAACTTGCGCAAAGCCTTGGCCTCTATTTGACGAATACGCTCACGCGTGACATCAAACTGCTTGCCCACCTCTTCCAGAGTCTGGTCGGTGCTCATCTCGATACCAAAACGCATGCGCAGCACTTTAGCTTCGCGTGGCGTCAGGGAATCCAGGACATCTTTCACCACGTCGCGCATGGAACCGTGCAAAGCCGAATCCGATGGCGAAACAGTGTTGTTGTCCTCGATGAAATCGCCCAAGTGGGAATCGTCATCGTCACCGATAGGCGTTTCCATGGAGATGGGCTCTTTAGCGATTTTCAGGATCTTGCGAACCTTGTCCTCGGGCATGTCCATCTTCTGGGCCAGGGTTGCGGGATCGGGTTCAACGCCGGTTTCCTGCAAGATCTGACGATTGATACGATTCATCTTGTTGATCGTTTCGATCATGTGAACCGGAATACGAATCGTGCGGGCCTGGTCAGCAATCGAACGCGTAATGGCCTGACGAATCCACCACGTTGCATAGGTGGAGAATTTGTAGCCACGACGGTATTCAAACTTGTCCACCGCCTTCATCAAACCGATATTGCCTTCCTGAATCAGATCCAGGAACTGCAAACCACGGTTGGTGTACTTCTTGGCAATCGAGATCACCAGACGCAAGTTGGCCTCGGTCATTTCGCGCTTGGCTTTACGAGCCTTGGCTTCACCGGTGGTCATGCGTTTGTTGACTTCTTTGAGATCCTTCAAAGGCAGAACAACGCTGGTTTGCAGGTCGATCAGCTTTTGCTGAACTTCCTGAATGGCAGGGATATGGCGTTCCAGAATGGCGCTGTAAGCGTGGTTGCCAGCAACCTCTTGCACCACCCAATCCAGATTGGTTTCGTTGCCTGGGAAAGCCTTGATGAAATGCGCACGTGGCATATCAGCACGATCCACACAGATGTTCAGGATTTCGCGTTCGTGCTGACGCACAATTGCAACCTGCTCACGCATGGTGTCGGCCAGCTTTTCCACCATCTTGGCGGTAAAGCGAATGCCCATGAATTCGTTCAGGATGGTTTCCTGTGCCTGCACGTAACCGGGGCTCTTGTAGCCATCGGTCTCGAAAGACACGCGCATCTTGTCAAACCATTCGCCAATGATGTCGAATTTCTTGAGCGACTTGTTGCGCAGGTATTCAATCTGCTTGCTGCTCATGCCGCCGGCTGGACCTTCGTCCTCATCGTCAGCGCTCACGCCGGAACCGGCGTATTCCTCGCCATCATCGTCCACCAGGCCGTCAACCACTTCGTCGATCTGCATGACGCCTTCACGCACACGCTGAACATAGGCCAGAATTTCGTTAACCGTGGTTGGGCAGGCGGCAATCGCCATCACCATGTGCTTCAGACCATCTTCGATACGCTTGGCGATTTCAATTTCACCTTCGCGAGTCAGCAGTTCCACCGAGCCCATTTCGCGCATGTACATACGCACAGGGTCAGTCGTGCGACCGAAGTCGGAATCCACCGTGGTCAACGCAGCCTCAGCTTCGTCCTCAACATCGTCGTCGCTGGATGCCATGGGCGCGTTATCGCTCATGAGCAAGGTATCAGCGTCGGGAGCCTGGTCGTAAACCGAAATACCCATGTCACTGAAGGTGCCGATAATGCCATCAATGGCTTCGACATCCACCAGATCATCGGGCAGGTGGTCATTGATTTCACTGTAGGTCAGGTAACCGCGATCCTTACCCAGCTTGATCAGGGCTTTGAGGCGGTTGCGACGGGCTTCCTGTTCTTCAGGGCTCAGTTGGCCACGTACCCCAAAAACGTCTTTTTCGGCTTTGGCGCGCTTGGCACCACGCTTGGCCACCGGCTTGAGATCAGGAATGACCTCTTCTTCGCCCATTTCGTCGTCATCGACAAAATCGATACCGTCGTTATTGGCATTTTTTGCAGGACGTCCACGGCGACCGCCGGTAGCGGCTTTAGCCGCTGTTTTCTTGGCAGCCGCTTTTTTAGCTACCGTTTTTTTAGCAGCCGCCTTTTTAGCTGCCTTTTTGGCAGGCGCTGCGCCTGGCTCTCCACTTTCGTGAAGCTCATCGAGCTCTACCGAGCTTGATGCCCCTGATTTTGCTGTCGCGGCCAAGGTTTTCTTAGCAGACCGAGAGACCGTCGTCGAGGTTTTACCAGTCGTTTGAGTCATATTTTCTTCCATAGACGCCATTTACCCCTGTGGCACTAAATGTGTAGCCACCGAGTCGTACAGGCAAAAGAGCCTGATGATGAGCGTGTTCACAACCGGCTTGCGCCTGGGCGTGTTGCGCGAGCGAACCCTAAGTCATTTAATCCCTGGCTCATGGGCTCAAGGCATAAGGTGGTTCACAATCCGCTAACCCGCCGCATTTGCTTGCGTACCAGTTTTAACCCCCTGGCCGGCCACAAACACCACACATAACCCATTATTTTACTTCACTTGCCGAGTATAAGCAGCATTCAACAAAGCAATACGGCGTGTCAATTCTTGATAACGCTGACGCTGCTCGGGCTCTTTCAAGCCCGTAGTGATCAATGCCGACTGCTCTGCCTTGATCGCATCCAGTTCGATGCGATGCAGCGCATCACGCCATTCGCCTTGGGGATCGGGCAATTCTTCCTCGCCCAAAAGCTCCGTGGCCAGCGCCTCAAGCACTGGGGCCAAGTCAGACTCGGGGTCCACGGCCTCCAGCAACGCGCCGGCGTGACGCGCCGAACTGATATTACTTAAGGCGATCAGCTCTTGCACCAACCGTAAGTGGGGGCTTTGTGCCAAAATTTCAAGCTGTTGATCGCCTAGTCCTCCCACCAAAGTGGGATGCCCAATAAGCAAGCGCAGCAATCGCTTGGCCATCGGGGTCACGGTACGGCTGCCACCGAGGACAGCACGCTCTTGCCGTTGGCGATTATTCTTGCCACCCTTGCCTCGCCCTGAAACCGGCCGCTCCTGGTATTGTTCCTGAGGCTGCCAATCGGGCTCATCTTGCCAACCATCCATCGGCAAACTGTCGGCAAAGGAACCATCAAAGCCGTCCTCAAACGGGGCCATCTCATCCGTTGCGGGCGCAGCTTGTATCGGTACAGCAGGCCTGGCGACCAGGCCGTCCTGTGCCGGTGGCGTATCGACAACAGCTCGACGCAACGGCTCTACCGTACTCAAACGCTGCGCCAGCTCTTCCGGAGTGAGCAGCACCATGCGGGCAAATTCATGTTGAATCTGCACCTTCAAAGTGCTGTCGGCCAGCTCCAGCAACAAAGGCAACGCTTCGTGTACACAGGCCGCGCGACCTTCTGCCTCGTCCATACGATGATGGGCAGCCAGTTCATCCAGGAAAAAGCGTGATAACGCCGCTGCTTGCTGGGCTTGCTCGCGAAACGCTTGCGCGCCGTACTCACGAACAAACGAATCCGGGTCGTGGTTATCCGCCAAAAACATGAAGCGGATGGAGACATCATCACGAACCAAGGGTAAGCAGGTATTCAAGGCACGCCAGGCAGCTTTGCGCCCAGCCCTGTCACCATCAAAGCAGAACACCAGCCTGTCGCTGGCGCGCATTAATTTGGTGATGTGGTGTTCGGTGGTCGCGGTGCCCAATGTCGCCACAGCGTTGTGCAAGCCATGTTGCGACAGCGCCACCACGTCCATATAACCTTCAACAATCAGGACAAAGCCTTCTTGGCGTATGCCCTGACGCCCTTCCCACAAGCCGTAAAGCTCATGCCCTTTGGAAAACAGCGTCGTTTCTGGTGAGTTCAGGTACTTGGGTTCGCCTTTTTCGATCAGACGGCCACCAAAGCCAATGATATGGCCTTTGGTACTGCGGATCGGGAACATGACACGCGAACGAAAACGATCGTAGCGACGACCATCCTCGGACTCGATCACCAAGCCGGACTCAACCAGTTGCTTGTCTTCGTATTGCGGAAAAACAGCCGATAGCCCGCGTCGCTCGGTACCTGTCCAGCCTAGGCCGAAACGGGCAGCCGTCTCCCCATCCAGGCCACGACGTTTTAAATAATCGATCGCAATGGGAGATTGTTTTAGCTGACGCAGGTAATGCCCCTGTGCCGTCTCAAGAATATGATGCTGGCGCGATAGCTCGTCTTTACGACGCGCATCGGCAGCACGTTGGCGTGGGGTGCGATCTGCTTCGGGCACAGTCATTCCGACGGACCCAGCCAAGCTGCGTACCGCCTCGGGGAATGAAGCCCCGGTGTGTTCCATCAGGAACGAGATAGCCGATCCGTGAGCGCCGCAACCGAAGCAATGGTAAAACTGCTTGGTCGGACTGACTGTAAATGAAGGGGATTTTTCGTTGTGAAAAGGGCACAGGCCAAGCAAGTTGGCCCCGCCTTTACGCAACTGCACATATCGCCCGACGACATCTACGACATCGACACGGGCGAGCAGTTCCTGAACAAAAGATTCAGGGATCAATACAAGCGTGGGGGCAGTTGCTGGCTGCGGATGCGTTTGTAGTGGCGCTTCACGGCGGCTGCGTGTTTACGCTTGCGCTCAGCCGTTGGCTTTTCGTAGAATTCGCGCGAGCGCAGCTCGGTCAACAGACCGGTTTTTTCAATAGTGCGTTTGAAGCGGCGCAAAGCAACTTCAAAAGGTTCGTTTTCTTTCAGGCGAACAATGGACATGTAATCCCTGACCTTTGTAAAAAGAGTTAGCGTAACAGATAGCCCAACATGGTAGCACGATTGCAGGCATACACCAAGCAAGGCGCAATTAGGCTATCCACCAAGTATCTGAATACCAACGATCAAGCCTGACCTGTACCCTTACGGATCCAGGCGTCCAGCTGATGAGGGCGAATGCTATCGTAGTCCTCAAAAGGCTGATGAATCCAGGGATTTGTGGGCAACTTGGACACGTAGTAGTCTGGGTCGACTTGTGCGTGGCCTTTCCACCACAAAACAGCGGTTTTCAGCTCGGTGATCGCAGGAAACTGTGCACGCAAGTGATCGCGTACACGCATAAAAGTCTTGCCGGTATCGACCATATCATCGACCAGCAGCACATTGCCATCCAAGGTGCCACGGGTAATGGTGATGTATTGCGCAATATCCAGATCGCCCTGTTCGGTACCGGCGGCCTCACGATAACTGCTGGTGGCCAAAATACCCAAGGGCACATCATAGATGCGCGAAATAACGTCTCCCACTCTCATGCCGCCTCGAGCCAGGCAAACAATTTTGTCGAATTTCCAGCCTGATTCGTGAATGCTCAGGGCCAATTGCTCAATCAGGCGATTGTATTGTTCCCAGGAAACCCATTCATCAGTATCGCTATTTGGGGGCAGACTCATATGTATTCCAGATATAAATGCACTAGCTGCGCTTTGGTACCTGCAAAACAAGAGTCTGGTAGGCCAACGCAGCGTCCAGAACGACAAAGCGGCCCTTCAGGCCGCTCTGTACGCACCGTACAACGGTGCAAGGCATTATACCGCGATAAATCGCTTATTTGGTAAACGGATCGCGCAATACAATAGTTTCGTTGCGATCTGGCCCTGTGGAAACCATGTCGATAGGCACATCGCACAGTTCAGCAATACGTTCCAGATAACGACGAGCGTTGATAGGCAGCTTGTCGTAGTCGGTCACGCCCACTGTGGACTCGGTCCAGCCGGGCATTTCTTCCAGAACAGGTTCGGCTTCAGCAACCGCGTGTGCACCGTAAGGCAAAACGTCCAGGAACTCGCCCTTGTAGCGGTAACCCACACCAATCTTGATTTGCTCAACGCCGTCCAGCACGTCCAGCTTGGTGATGCACAGTCCGGAAATACCGTTGATCATGACCGAGCGCTTCATGGCAGCCGCATCAAACCAGCCACAACGACGGGGACGGCCGGTTACGGAACCAAATTCCTTGCCCACGGTAGCCAGACGCATGCCGGTGTCATCCAGCAATTCGGTTGGGAATGGACCCGAACCCACACGTGTCGTGTAGGACTTGGCAATGCCCAGCACGTAGCTCAGTTCCTGAGGACCGACACCCGAACCCGCAGAAGCCGCACCGGACAGACAGTTGCTGCTGGTAACGAAGGGGTAGGTACCGTGGTCAATATCCAACAGCGCACCTTGAGCACCTTCAAACAGAAGCTTTTGCCCTGCTTTTTTGGCTTGGTACAGGTTGTTGGACACGTCAGCCACCATAGGAGCCAGCTGTTCAGCGTGCTTCATGGCCAGATCACGAACCTGCTCGGCGGAGACCGCTTCGGCGCCCAGGTACTGGGTCAACACGAAGTTGTGGTAATCCAGCGCTTCCGACAGTTTCTCGTCGAAGATTTCGGGGTCGTACAAGTCCTGAACACGCAGGGCACGGCGTGCCACTTTGTCTTCGTAGGCTGGGCCGATACCGCGGCCGGTCGTACCAATCTTCCCGTCGCCTTTACGCTTTTCACGAGCCTGGTCCACAGCGATGTGGTAGGGCAGAATCAGTGGGCAGGCGGGCGAGATCTGCAGGCGCGAACGCACGTCCAGACCGGCCGCTTCCAACTCGGCAATTTCGGTCAGCAGGGCTTCGGGCGAGAGCACCACGCCATTGCCAATGTAGCAAGTGACGTGCTCGTGCATGATGCCCGAAGGAATCAGGCGCAGAATTGTCTTCTTGCCATTAATCCACAATGTATGGCCAGCGTTATGCCCACCCTGGAAACGAACCACGCCATGCGCGGACTCGGCCAGCCAGTCGACGATCTTGCCTTTGCCTTCGTCACCCCACTGGGTGCCAATCACCACAAGGTTTTTGCTCATGTCTAGTATCAGAATAAAGGAGGCCGGCGCGGTGCCGGACCGATAACAATCACCAGCGCCATAAACCGTCTGGTTTACAGCGCCCTAACTTGCCACTGACCGTCCGACAAGACCAGCTCGCGGTCGATCACGAATTCATCCAGATTCAGCTCCTGACCGGGCAGCATCTGAATCACAATTTCACCGTTCTGACGCAACTGCTTGACCGCTGCACTCAGGGCCGCATCATTGCCCCAGGGGGCACGTACAGCGCGGGCCGCCTGAGCCGGCGGCAGGCCAGCCGAGAGCTTGCGCAAATCCAGGCTGAAACCGGTTGCAGGACGGGCACGGCCATACATGCGGCCAATGCCATCAAAACGTCCGCCCTTGACCAGGGCATCGTGCCAGCCTTCCGCATAAACCGAAAAGATCAGGCCCGAATGGTAGGCATAACCGCTGCCGATATCGGCCAGGTCCACCGTAATCTCGTGGCCGGGCAAGGCATCAATAAAGCTGCGCAGGCTGCCCAGGGCTTCGCGCACTTCGGGCTCGTCCGGCAGAACACTGCGGGCACGCTCCAACACGCTGCCATCGCCGTACAGCGAGGTCAAAGCCAGCAGATAACGGGTGGTTTCAGGCAAACAGCCCGATTCACGCCCCAGGGCGCGCAGGCCCGACACATCCTTGGCGTTCAGAAGCTCACACACTTCTGCCACGCGGGTTTTCAAAATAGGATCGCGCTCGATCAGGAAGCGCCCCAGATCGGGGTAGTTCAAGTCCAGACGAGGATGATGCACCCCTGCCCGACCCACGCTTTCCAGCGCCAGTTGCACCACTTCCAGATCGGATTCGATACCGGCATGGCCGAAGATTTCCGCGCCGATCTGCAATAGCTCACGGTCCGACAGCAAACCAGCCGGACGAGCATGCAAGACCGAACCACAGTAGCAAAGCCGAGTCACGCCTTCGCGGTTAAGCAAGTGAGCATCAATACGAGCTACCTGGGGGGTCATGTCGGCGCGTACGCCCATCGTACGACCCGAGATTTGATCGACGACTTTGCTGGTCCGCAGATTCAAATCTGTGCCAGAAACCGCCTGCAGGGATTCCAGATACTCCACCAGCGGCGGAGCGACCAGTTCGAACCCGTAAGTACGATACAAGTCTAGCAAATCGCGGCGCAGCTCTTCGATGCGACGCGCCTCTGCAGGCAAGATATCAGCCAGGCTCTCTGGCAACAACCAATTGGACATACTCGTGCCTCGGACTACTTATAAACGAAAGTTCCAGCCAAACAAAAAGCGACTTAGGGCTTGTAAGCCGCCTAAGTCGCATGCGAAGTGGTGTTAGTAACTTACACGCTAGTATAAACGATCAGGGCCGCGGGTGGAACACCCAACGGCCCTAAGTTCTCTAGCGGGGATCAGTTCGCAGGTGCTGCGGGTGATCCTTGCTCGCCCCAATACTTGAAGAAATCAGAGTCAGGACTGATGACCAGCGTATCGGTCTGCTTGCTGAAAGCACTACGATAGGCTTCCAGGCTGCGGTAGAAACGGTAGAACTCGGGGTTCTTGCCATAACTATCGGAGTAAATAGCAGCGGCTTCACCATCACCCTGACCACGAATGGCCTGAGCTTGTGCGTAGGCATCTGCCAGCAACTCTTCACGCTGACGTTCGGCTTCGGCACGGATACGCTCGCTTTCAGCGGCACCGGTTGCACGCAAGCGGTTTGCTTCTTGTGTACGCTCGGCTTCCATACGGCGGTACACCGATTCCGAAATCTCGGGAGCGAAGTCAATGCGGCGCAAACGCACATCAACCACTTCCACACCCAAAGGACGAGCACGAGCTTCAACGGCAGTCAGCACCTCGCGCATAATGGCATCACGTTCGGTAGACACCACTTCTTTCACGGTACGGACGTTCACCGAAGCGTTCAAAGCGTCACGAATCTGAGCCTGCAAACGCTCGACCGCACCACGATCCGTTGCGCCAAAAGTCACGTAAAACAGGCGTGGATCGGAAATACGCCATTTGACGTAAGAGTCGATCAACAGGTTCTTCTTTTCAGCGGTCTGAATACGCTCGGGGTCCTTGGTTTCAATTGTCTGCAGACGCTTGTCAAGGAACACCACGTTTTCAAATGGCGGCGGCAACTTGAAGTGCAAACCGGGCGTTGTAATGGTATCGCGCACTTCACCCAGGGCAAAAACCAGCGCCGCATCGCGCTCACGCACGATAAATACGGAAGACAGCAGCAGACCGACAATTACCGCCAGGGCCACCAGAGCAGGAAATAAACGTTGCATCAAGCTCTCCTAGCGTGCGTATGGGGAATAAGGGCTGACCAGCGAACCCAGCGAAGTATCCAGGCCGGCTGAGTTAGCAGGTGCCGGCGCTTTGGGTACCGAAGCTGGTGCGGGCGAACGGCTTACCTGCCCTTGAACCGACGCAGAAACGACCGGGGCTGACGGCTCCATATCGGTACGGCTACCTACCTGACGCACGATCTTGTCCAAAGGCAAATAGAGCATGTTGTTATCGCTACGGGTATCAACCAGTACCTTGCTGGTGCTTTCCAGGATTTCCTGAATCGTGGACAGGTACAGACGATCCCGCGTTACACCCGGAGCCTTCACGTACTCGGCCTCAACGCTGCCAAAACGTGCGGTGTCACCCTTGGCATCACCAATCACACGAGCCTTGTAACCCTCGGACTCCTGCATCATGCGAGCCACTTGACCAGCAGCTTCGGGCAATACCTTGTTGGCGTATGCCTGACCCTCATTGATCTGACGCTCGCGGTCCTGACCGGCCTTGACGGCATCATCAAAGGCCGCTTGAACCTGCTCGGGCGGCTGCACGTTCTGGATAGCCACGGTGCTGATCTGAATACCGGTACGGTAACGGTCCAGAATGGACTGAGCCAGTTGCTGCACGTCCGACGCAATCTGCGTACGGCCGGAATACAGAACGGTATCCATAGGCTGTTTGCCCACGACTTCACGCATGGCGGTTTCTGCCGCCTGACGTACCGATTCGTCCGGATTATTGGTGTTGAACAAATAGTCCGGTGCACCGGTAGGCAACAGGCGGTACTGAACCACGTACTGCATATCAACGATATTCTCGTCGGTCGTCAGCATCAGGGACTCAGGCAGGACTTTGTTGCGCGCACTTCCTCGGTAACCCACCTCGAAGGTACGCAACTGGGAAATATTGACAGTTTGGTAATCTTCGATCGGAGCAGGCCAGCGCCATTGCAGACCGGGATTCAAGGTTTTGGTGTACTCGCCAAAACGAGTCACCACGGCAACCTGACCTTCTTGCACGATGGTAAAGCCACTGGCCATCCAAAGACCTACCGCCACCACGCCGCCGATAATCAGCAGCTTGGGGGAGCCTTTAGGCATGGAGGGGCCATTACCACTCCCCGGAGGCATGCCACCCGGAGGGGAACGACGTCCCTTTTTGCCAAATAGAGATCCCAAGCGACTATTGAAGTCACGCCACACCTCGTCGAGGTCAGGCGGGCCATCTTGTTTCTCGGGGCGGCGAGGTGGCTCGGAACCGTTTTTGCCACTGTCTCGTCCCCAACCGGGATCATTGAGATTGAATATTTTATTGTTCAGACGCATTGTTTTCCGCGAAATGACCTGATTCGACGATTGCTGCACGCAACCCGTCCAATCCGATGCGCTCTAAAGCGCTAACAAAGACTCGGGCAATAGTACCATGTTCGTCCCGCTCTACCCGTGGCTCATAGCCAGCCTGGTCAATTTTGTTGTAGACCAGAATACGAGGTATCTCATGGGCCCCGATGTCCTCCAGAACCTTATGAACTTCAGCGATTTGCTCATCGCGTTGAGGGTTGGCGGCATCGACCACATGCAGCAATAAATCCGCATGGACGGTCTCTTCCAAAGTGGCCCGGAAAGCCGCGATCAAGGTCGGCGGCAATTCCCGAATGAAGCCCACCGTATCCGAAATCACGACCTGCCCAGCCCCTTCAATCCAGATACGGCGCGTCGTGGTGTCCAAGGTAGCAAATAACTGGTCGGCCGCGTAGGCATCCGCCCGAGTCAAGGCATTGAACAAGGTGGATTTACCCGTGTTGGTATAGCCCACCAGTGACACCGACAACGTCCCGCTGCGAGTGCGGGCACGGCGCTGGGTACTGCGTTGACGCTGCACCTTGGCCAGACGTTCTCGCAAGGTACGGACTTTGTCGCCAATCATGCGGCGGTCCATTTCCAACTGTGATTCACCTGGACCACGCATCCCGATCCCGCCCTTTTGGCGTTCCAGGTGAGTCCACATCCGGGTCAATCGGGAAGTCAGGTGCTGCAACTGCGCCAGTTCGACCTGCAACTTACCTTCATGGCTTTGCGCCCGCAGGGCAAAAATATCCAGAATCAGAGCAACCCGGTCGACAACGCGCAATTCCAGCTTACGCTCCAGGTTACGCTGCTGTGCCGGGCTCAAGGCATGGTCAAACAGCACCACTTCGGCCTCTGTCGCCTTGGCCAGCGCGACGGCCTCTTCCAGCTTGCCTGTACCAATGTAGTAAGCAGAATCTGGGCGGGAACGACGCACGACCAACTGTTCCACAATCTGGGCGCCAGCACCTTCGGCCAGCATGACGAATTCTTCCGCATGAGCTTTATAGTCCAGCTCGCCCATATCCACACTAATGACCAGTGCCTTCAACGCTTGCTCCAGAAATAAAGACCCGCCCGCGGGCTCCGCGAGACGGGTCTTTCAGAGTACAAAGAACTGGGTGAGGATTTATTCAGCCTGCTCATCCGCAGCCAAAGTAACAGGGCGTGCAGGAACGACGGTAGAGATCGCGTGCTTATACACCATTTGAGTGACGGTATTGCGCAGCAGTACGACATACTGATCGAAGGACTCGATCTGACCTTGCAGCTTGATGCCGTTGACCAGGTAGATCGACACAGGGATATGCTCCTTGCGCAGCGCGTTCAAAAACGGGTCTTGTAGAATTTGCCCTTTATTGCTCATTGGTGAGGCTCCGGTTATGTTGTTTTTCCAGAAATGGAAGCGAATCCCACTACTTTACCGGGTTTTCCCTGAATTCGCACGTTCCAAACTGGAGATTTTTATCTAATAAGTGTATATCAGGCGCCTTGCCCTAAAATCTGCCGCAAACTGTTACACAGTCGGGCACATTGCTCGGGCGATCCTACCGTAATACGTAAATATTGCTCAATACGTGGCTGACGGAAGTGACGAACCAAAATCCCCTGCTCGCGCAGGGCTTGCTGAATACCCGCTGCCGAATGCTTAGGGTGCGTTGCCAACAAAAAGTTCGCTTTCGAGGGTAAAACCTCAAAACCCAACTGCTCCAGATCAGCACGCAACTGTTCGCGAGCATCAATCACCGCCTGGCATTGACGGTCAAAATACTCCGTATCCTTCAAGGAAGCCACGGCGCCCACCTGGGCAATCGTGTCCATAGGGTAGGAGTTGAAACTGTCTTTCACCCGCTCCAGAGCCTGGATGATGTCGGCACTGGCCAGGGCATAACCAACACGCAGGCCTGCCAAGGCACGCGACTTGGACATAGTCTGGATCACAACCAGATTGTCATACTTTTCCAGCAGGCTGACCGAGGAGGTACCGCCGAAATCCACGTAAGCCTCATCCACAACAACCGTGGTATCCGGGTTGGCAGCCAGAATGGTTTCGATATCTTCCAGAGACAGCGGAATACCGGTAGGTGCATTGGGGTTGGCAAAGATAATGCCGGCGGGCGGCAGGCTGCGCTTGCGCACATAGTCCTGCACGTTCAGCGTGAAGTCCTCACGCAGGGGCACGATATCAGCGGGCACACCAAAGTACGAACAGTAAGTGGTGTAGAAGCTGTACGTGATATCGGGCAGCAGGACCGGACGCACACCACGCAGGAACAGGGCGCTGAACACATGGGCCAGCACTTCGTCCGAGCCATTGCCCAAAAAGACATTATTGGCTTTGACGCCATGGTTGTGCGCCACGGCGTCACGCAGCTCCTGCGCGCTGTAAGAGGGGTAAAGACGCAAATCGTCGGTCGCCGCCTGGCGGATCGCTTCCAATGCCTTAGGCGACGGACCGAAAGGATGCTCGTTTGTGTTCAGCTTCAAGAGGTTATCCAGCTTGACCTGCTCACCCGGTACATAGGGAGAAAGCCCTGCTACATGATCACTCCACAAACGGCTCATTACGCGTCCTTCAGATAAGGGTTTTTAGATGATTTGAACTCGATGCGCAAAGGCGTGCCTTCCAACTTGAAGGCCTCGCGAAAACGCGTCTCCAGATAACGGCGATAACTGTCCGAAATGGCATCCAGGGCGTTGCCGTGAATCACCACAATCGGCGGGTTCATGCCACCTTGGTGAGCATACCGCAACTTGGGACGGAAAATACCTTTGCGTGGCGGCTGTTGCTGTTCCACCGCTTCTTGCATGACACGCGTAAGTTTGGGAGTCGACAGCTTGGCGAACGCGGCGGCGTGTGCGGCATTGACCGACTTGAGCAAGGGATTGATGCCCTGCCCTTTCAGAGCCGACAAAGTATGCATCTTGGCAAAGCTCAAAAAACGCAGTTTGCGATCGAACTCACGCTTGATCCACTCGCGCTGGTACTCGTCCAGCCCATCCCACTTATTGATGCCGACAACCAGCGCACGGCCGGTCTCTACCACGAAGCCGGCAATGCTGGCGTCCTGGTCGGAAATTTCCGTGTGGGCATCAATCATCAGCAAGACCACATTACATGCCTCAATCGCCTGCAAGGTCTTGATAACAGAGAATTTCTCCACCGCCTCGAATACCTTGCCGCGTTTGCGCAAACCGGCCGTGTCGATCAGGGTGTATTCCACCCCGTTGCGCTCGAACTCGATTTCAATGGCATCACGCGTGGTACCAGGCTGGTCGAATGCAATCACGCGATCCTCACCTACCAAGGTGTTGATCAGGGTGGACTTGCCCACATTGGGGCGGCCCACAATCGCCAACTTGATACGATGCTGAAACTCCTCATCGTCCTGGCCCTCGCTATCAGAATCGGGGCTGGGCACCTGCTCCAGAGCCAGATTGATCAGCTCTTCCACGCCATCGCCGTGCGAAGCGGAAATCAGGTAAGGCTGGCCCAGACCCAGTTCGTGAAACTCTGCCCCACCGGCCTCATAACGCATGCCTTCGGCTTTATTCACGGCCAACAGCACTTTTTGACCCAGCTTGCGCAGCAACTGCGCAATTTCCAGATCCAGGGCATTGACACCTTCACGGGCATCGACCAAAAAGACAACGACATCGGCCTCGGCAATTGCTTGCTGAGTCTGGCGAGCCATCTCCAGCAACATGCCGGTTTTAGCGACAGGTTCAAAACCGCCCGTATCGACCACAATATAGGGACGTTCACCCACCCGGCCTTCGCCGTAATGACGGTCGCGGGTCAGGCCCGGGAAGTTCGCCACCAGAGCCGCGCGCGAGCGCGTCAAGCGGTTGAACAAAGTGGACTTGCCAACGTTGGCCCGACCGACCAAAGCCACTACGGGCTTAAAAGAAACGCTTTTCAATTGATTCCAACCAAGACCAAATTACCATTGCCGGTCTGGACCAGAACCCCGCGTGGGGTTCCGACCAAAGGCGACACAATGGCACCACCGCCGACACTGACCCGGCCCAACAAGGTGCCGTCCAGTCGCGATAGAAAGTGAACATAGCCTTCCATGTCACCGGCGGCAAGCGCCTGGGGCATGACGGCCAAAGGAGCCAGACTACGGTTACGCAACGCATTCTGCGTCCAGATCGTTTGCCCGTCAGTCATGGCAAACGCTTCAATCTGGCTGCGGCTATTGGCGGCATACAACATATGGTTGTCCGCTGCGATACCGGTACCGGCCGAAAATTCCCTATCCCACACCAAGCGCCCACCTTGGGAAACGTCAAAGCAGGCTACGCGCCCCTGATAGGTGGCGCCGCACAACAAAGGATCGACGACCTGGGGAGCACCCACAACGTCATTAATGCGCTCCAGGTCGGTTGCACCGCGAGAAACAGAGATACTACCTTCCCACACCAGATTTCCCTGAGCGGCGTCAATCGCCATCAGGCGACCATTGGGCATACCTGCCAGCAACAAACCGTCGATAATGCGCATCTGCATGCTGGTTTTCAAGGACAAGGCCGGACCAGGACGCTGTAAGCTCCAACGCAAATCACCCGTACTGGCATCAAAGGCTTGCAGGCGGTAGTCGCTAGTGCGCACGACAACCACACCAGCACCAACGGCAGGAGGCACATTCACGGCACTGCTGCTACGGCTGCGCCACAATTCCTTGCCCGAGTCGTCAAACGCAATCACGTTGCCATCCACTGAAGCCACGGCCGTCACTACGCCATCCGAACCTGCACCAGCCGTCAACTTCTTGCCGGCATTGGTTGACCACTGCACACGACCCGTATCCAGATCCACCTTGCTGACCTGACCCGAGACCGATGCAGCGTAGACCGAAGAGCCAGTCACTTGCGGTGCAAAGCCCGAATCTGCCCCGCTGCCAATAGAGGTGCTCCAGCTAATTTTGGCGGCCACACCGGGAGTGTATTCCGTCAAGGGAGTGGGCTCGAAACGTGGGTCCTTGCTGGAGAACATGGAGCAACCAGCCAAAGCGGTCAGACTCAAAGCCAGAGCACTCAGACGCAAGACACGCATGGCAGAGGATGAGGATGGGCGAATAGTAGAAAGAGACATGCGTTAAGCTCCTGCCAGGGCATCAAGTTTGATCTGGACCAACTGCGAAATAGGGTCTTGCTTGAGCAACTCCACGGCCTGTTTCCAGGCGTCGCGCGCTGCATCGTTCTGTCCTTGAGCGGCCAGAATATCGCCTTTGCGATCCGCAAACAGACCGGCAAAGCTGGCAGGAGGATTTGCCAGTTGAGCCAGCGCTTCGTCATAATTCTTTTGTTCCAGCAAGATACCGGCCAGACGCAGACGTGCCAGCGGGGTCAGCGCGGGGTCGTGGTTGGTTTTGACCATCCACTCCAGTTGCTCTCGAGCAGGCGTCAGATTGCCGCGTTGCTGCAAGGCCTGGGCAGCCAGCAGAACACCGCGAGAGGTGTAGCCAGACTTGGGAAAATCGTTACGCAAGGTCGTACTGGCAGCCAGCACGCGGGCATCAGCCTCTTCGCCGGTCTGGGCAGCAGCACTTTCCAGCGCCTCAAAGTAACCCATGGCCTGACCTGCCTGATGGCCCTGGTACCACTGCCAACCGCGCCAGCCCGCTACCGCAGCCAACGCGGCAAACGCCAGCACAATGCACAAGGTGCCCCAGCGGTCCCACCATGCTCGCATGGCATCTAGTTTTTCCTGTTCTTCAAGATCGTAGGCCATGCTCAAATCCTTGCTGACAAAACACTGGCGAGTTCAGAAAAATCAACAGACTGTTGCTGCTCGGCGCCATCCGCAGCACGCAACCATTTCACACTGGCCTGTTCTTTTTGGAGTTCATCGTCACCCAAAATAACGGCGGCCTGCGCGCCACTGGCATCAGCCCGTTTGAACTGGGACTTGAAGCCACTGGAGCCTGCATGGACGATCACCTGCAAACCGGCATCACGCAATTGCTCGGCCAACAGTGAGGCCTTGCGCTGGGCAGCCTCGCCTTGGTGAACCATATAAACCTGACATTCGGGAATGGCTGGCTGCTCGCCATCTTGCGAGCACAGATCCAGCAAACGCTCCATGCCAATGGCGAAACCCACGGCAGGCGAAGGTTTGCCACCCATCAATTCGATCAGGCCATCATAACGGCCACCACCGCACACCGTACCTTGTGCACCCAGGCGATCCGTTACCCACTCGAACACAGTCAAGTTGTAGTAGTCCAGACCACGCACCAGACGCGGGTTCAGTGTGTAGGCAATACCGGCATCATCCAGACGCTCGCACACGCCCTGAAAATGCGCACGGGACTCTTCACCCAGGAAGTCGAACAGGCGTGGAGCTGCATTGGCCATTTCCTGCATGGCCGGATTTTTGGTATCGAGCACGCGCAAGGGATTGGTATACATGCGGCGCTGGGCCTCTTCGTCCAGCACATCCTTGTGGGCTTCCAGGTGTTCGATCAAGGCCGCACGGTGGGCGGCACGCTCTTGCGCCTGCCCCAGGGAGTTCAGCTCCAGACGAATGTCCGTCAAACCCAGCTTCTTCCACAAACGGGCCAGCATAACGATCAGCTCGGCATCCACATCCGGCCCGGGCAGACCCAAGGCCTCCACGTCGATCTGATGGAACTGACGGTAGCGGCCACGCTGCGGGCGCTCATGACGGAACACCGGCCCCATTGCATAAACACGATGAGGGCGATCGTACAAGAGATTATGTTCGATAGTGGCGCGCACCATGCCCGCCGTAAATTCGGGACGCATGGTGAGCTTGTCGCCGTTGAGCGAGTCGGTAAAGGAATACATTTCCTTCTCGACAATGTCGGTGACCTCGCCAATACCACGAGCAAACAACTGGGTATGTTCCAGTACGGGGGTACGCATATTGCGATAGCCATAGCTGGCCAACCAGTCCCGCACCAGAGCCTCCAGGGCTTCCCACTGTGCGCTTTCACCCGGTAAGGTGTCTTTCATGCCCGTCAGGGCGCGGAGCTTTTGAAACTGCTGCGTCATAATTCTAATGGTTTGCTCGCCATAGACTGACAAGCGTGTTGATCAAACCGTTGGAGCCTTGCCATAACGGCGCTCAACGTAATTCTGGACAATGGTCTGAAATTCTTGAGCGATAGTATCACCCTTCAGGGTCACCACCCGCTCGCCATCCACATAGACGGGTGCCGAGGGCACTTCCCCGGTTCCCGGCAAGCTGATGCCGATATCGGCGTGGCGGCTTTCCCCTGGACCATTGACCACACAGCCCATCACCGCGACGTTCATGGTTTCCACGCCGGGATACAGATCTTTCCAGACGGGCATCTGGTCACGCAAATAGCCTTGAATATCGTTGGCCAGCTCCTGGAACACCGTACTGCTGGTGCGACCACAACCCGGACACGCCACCACCATAGGGGTGAAGGCACGCAAACCCATGGTCTGCAAAATTTCCTGAGCCACCACCACTTCACGGGCGCGATCGCCACCGGGTTCGGGCGTCAGGGAAATACGAATGGTGTCACCAATGCCTTGCTGCAACAAGACGGACAAGGCGGCGGTGGAAGCCACAATACCCTTGCTGCCCATCCCCGCTTCGGTCAAACCCAGATGCAGGGCGTAATCGCAACGCGCGGACAAATCCTGATAAACCGTAATCAAATCCTGCACATGGCTGACCTTGCAAGACAGCACGATACGCTTGCCGTCCAGACCGAGCTCTTGGGCACGCTGGGCATTGCTGATGGCCGAAAACACCAGGGCATCACGCATGACAGCTTGCGCCGTCCAAGGGTGTGCGCGTTGATTGTTCTCGTCCATCATGCGGGCCATCAGCTCGTGATCCAGGCTGCCCCAGTTCACACCGATACGCACGGCCTTGTCGTAACGGCAGGCGATTTCAATCATCTTGGCAAAGTTATCGTCCCGACGCTTGCCTCCGCCCATATTGCCCGGATTGATCCGGTACTTGGACAAGGCTTGTGCGCATTCCGGAAAGTCGGCCAGCAGCTTGTGCCCGTTGTAATGAAAGTCCCCCACCAAGGGAACATTGACACCCATGCGGTCCAATTGCTCACGGATCGCCGGCACTTCTCGCGCGGCTTCCGGGGTATTGACGGTAATACGCACCAGCTCGGAACCCGCACGCGCCAACTCCTTGACCTGGATGGCCGTTGCAATGGCATCGACCGTATCCGTATTGGTCATGGACTGCACCACGACAGGAGCCGAGCCCCCCAGTTTCACGACATGATCGCCCCAGCGCACATCCACCGTGCGCGTCACCCGTTTGGGTTGAGCACCAACCGGCAAGGGCTGGCAAGCAGAGGGAGTTCCGGGACCCTGCGTCATTTCTTCAAATCCTTAAGCCAATCAAACACCAACCATTGATCAGGAACCCAGCCCCGATCAATGGCGTAAAAACCGGCTACCAACAACAAAACAATAATGATTAGAATCCAGATCCAGCCTGAACCACCGCGTGATTCGGCATATAGGCCCAAATCCGTACTGGCCAGCCCCGAACCGGAATGATCACGCGGTACGGGCTTGGGGGCTGCAGTATCACTGACCTGAGATTCCAGCATGACCAGCACTGCCGAGACATCGGTCTCGAGAAAGCGCGCATAATTGCGCACCATGCCACGCAAGGGCTGCCCCCCGGGCAACTGACTCCACTCCTGAGCCTCCAGAGCCTCCAGTTGCCGAACCGAAAACTTCAGGCGGGTGGAGGCTTCGTTCAGCGTACACGATTGCGCCAGACGCAACTCACGGAGTGTGGGACCCACACCTGAGCCCGCTTCCGGCGCCGATTGCTTGGTAGGATCCAGAGTCTCGCTCATGCACGTTCCTGTTTGATTTGAATGACGGCCCGATCAGGCAAACGCTGCTCGATACGGGTGCGATCACGAATATCACCCGCCAACTGCCCGCAAGCAGCCGCAATATCGTCGCCACGCGTCTTTCGTACGGTAGTGACCACTCCGCCATCCATCAGCCTTTGGGCAAACTGTTTGACCCGTGCGGCAGAGGAGCGCTTCAGACCGGACTGCGGAAAAGGATTAAAAGGGATCAGATTAAATTTGCAGCGCACAATGCGCGCGATATCCAGCAATTCCTGCGCATGTTGGTCGGCATCGTTGATGCCGTCCAACATGATGTATTCAAAGGTAATGAAGTCACGCGGGGCATGCTCCAGATAGCGATTACAGGCATCCAGAAGCTCGGCCAGCGGATACTTCTTGTTCAGCGGCACCAGACGGTCGCGCAACGCATCATTGGGCGCATGCAGCGACACAGCCAGAGCCACCGGGCAATCTTTGGCCAAACGATCCATCATGGGTACCACACCGGAGGTGGATACCGTCACGCGACGGCGCGACAGACCGTAGGCATTATCGTCCAGCATCAGGCGCAAGGCACCGAGCACCTGATCATAATTAAGCAAGGGCTCGCCCATGCCCATCATGACCACATTGCTGATGACGCGCGTACTGGTTTGTTCAGCTTCCCCGATACGGGCCGTTTCAGGCGCACCCAGCAAAGCACGGCGGGCAAACCAAAGCTGACCAATGATTTCAGAGCTTGTCAGGTTGCGGTTGAAACCCTGGTAACCCGTGGAACAGAATGGACAGGCCACGGTACAACCAGCCTGACTGGAAATGCACAGGGTGCCCCGATCATCCTCGGGAATGAAAACCGCTTCGACGGCGTTATTGCTGCCTACATCAAACAGCCATTTACGAGTGCCGTCGGTAGAAATGTGTTCGTGCGACATGCTGGGCGCGGTGACAACGCAATTGGCGCTCAGCTGCTCGCGGAACTCGCGCGCCAGATCTGTCATCTGCCCAAAATCGTCCTGTTGACGCTGGTGTATCCAGCGCTGCAATTGGCGCGCGCGGAAAGGCTTGCCGCCCCATTGGGCAACCAGTTCAACAAGTTGCTCCGGGCCCAGGCCCAGAATATTGGTAGGTTCGAGCGATGACATAAAAATAATACCTTCACGCGGTCTGGCGACTCATTTTTTGCAGAAATGCAAAAAAGCCTCTTCTTGTAGGACTTACCCGGCACACCAGAGTTCCAGTGGGCCGGGCAAGTCTTGATCAGAGTGCCGCCGGTACTGCGCGGTTTAGCCAATTAACGGCTGTAAACGTTGCACTCTGGGAAGAAGAAAGCGATTTCGACAGCAGCAGTTTCAGGAGCGTCGGAACCGTGAACAGCGTTGGCGTCGATGCTCTCAGCGAAGTCAGCGCGGATGGTGCCAGCGTCAGCTTTCTTGGGGTCGGTAGCGCCCATCAATTCGCGGTTCTTGGCAATGGCGCCTTCACCTTCCAGAACTTGTACGAATACAGGACCGGAAACCATGAAGTCGACCAGATCCTTGAAGAAAGGACGCTCGGCGTGCACGCCGTAGAAGCGCTCGGCTTCGCCACGGGACAGGTGAACCAGGCGACCAGCGATCACTTTCAGGCCAGCGCCTTCAAAGCGGGAAATAATCTGACCGATCACGTTTTTAGCAACAGCGTCGGGCTTGATAATGGACAGAGTGCGTTCAATAGCCATGTGAAAATCCAAATAAGAACAATATAGTGTAGTCTTTGCTGCGTAAAGCAAAATGCAGATCCGACGGTTCGCGCTAAATTTTTTAATGAAAACAAGCACTTTCATCAGATTTACGGCAACCCGGCATTTTACCACGCCAAAGACGCACGGCCACATCTTAAAATAGTGCATCTTACATTCGTTTTTTACCCAGGATTAGTCCCGCCCTATCTGGCACCGAACGTGCCAAAAGGGGCAGGCAGACCGCATCACCATGACCAACTCATCCGCAACGACCTCCGACGAGCAATTATCCAAGAGCTTTGAACCCCAGGAAATCGAAACGCGCTGGTACGCGCGCTGGGAGCAAGCCGACCTTTTCAAGGGAGGCCAGCACGTCCAGCCCTTGGGTGATCATCAGTCCGAACCCTTTGTCATTCAGTCCCCACCACCGAACGTCACCGGGACTTTGCACATGGGCCACGCCTTTAACCAGACCATCATGGATGGCCTGACGCGCTACCACCGCATGAAAGGCGACGATACGGTCTACATTCCTGGCACCGACCACGCCGGGATTGCCACCCAGATCATTGTGGAGCGCCAGCTCGATGCCCAGAACATCAGCCGCCACGACCTGGGTCGCGAGAAATTCCTGGAAAAAGTCTGGGAGTGGAAAGAGAAATCCGGCAACACCATTACCAGCCAGTTTCGCCGCCTGGGCGCGTCCTGTGACTGGAGCCGCGAATACTTCACCATGGACGACAACCTGTCACGTGGCGTGCTGGAAACCTTTGTCCGCCTGTACGAACAAGGTCTGATTTACCGTGGCAAGCGCCTGGTGAACTGGGACCCCGTACTGGGCACCGCCGTATCCGACCTGGAAGTGGTCAGCGAGGAAGAAGACGGTCATCTGTGGGAAATCCGCTACCCGCTGACTACACCCCAGGGTGATCTGACCCACCTGACGGTGGCCACCACCCGTCCGGAAACCATGCTGGGCGACGTTGCCCTGATGGTGCACCCTGAAGACGAGCGCTATATCGGCCTGATCGGCCAGACCGTTACCCTGCCCCTGGTCGGCCGCTCCATCCCGATCATTGCGGACGATTATGTAGACCCAGCCTTCGGCACCGGTGTCGTGAAGGTGACCCCTGCTCACGACTTCAATGACTATGCTGTTGGCCAACGCCACGGCCTGGAAATGATCAGCATCCTGACACTGGATGCCCACATTGCCGACACCGCTCCCGAAGCCTATCAAGGCCTGGAGCGCTTTGCCGCGCGCAAGCAAATCGTGGCCGACCTAGAAGCCCAGGGCCTGCTACAGGCCGTCAAGCCACACAAGCTGATGGTGCCACGTGGCGACCGCACCAATACAGTCATTGAACCCATGCTGACTGACCAGTGGTTTGTAGCCATGAGCAAGCCCGCTCCGGAAGATTCACTGCACCCCGGCAAGAGCATCACCCAGGTTGCCCTGGATGTGGTGGCCGATGGCCGTGTGCGCTTCTACCCCGACAACTGGTCCAACACCTACAACCAGTGGCTGAACAATATTCAGGATTGGTGCATTTCCCGTCAGTTGTGGTGGGGTCACCAAATTCCCGCCTGGTACGCCGAAGACGGTAGCCTGTTTGTCGCCCGTTCCGAAGAAGAAGCTCTGGAACAAGCCCGCGCCGCTGGCGTGACCGGCCCACTGCGCCGCGACGAAGACGTGCTGGATACCTGGTTCTCCTCCGCCCTGGTGCCCTTTACCGATCTGGGCTGGCCTGAAGAAACTCCAGATCTGGCCCGTTACCTGCCCTCCAGCGTGCTGGTCACTGGTTTCGACATTATTTTCTTCTGGGTTGCCCGCATGGTCATGATGAGCATGCACCTGACCGGCCGCGTTCCATTCAACACCGTCTACGTTCACGGACTGGTGTGCGATATGGAAGGCAAGAAGATGAGCAAATCCAAGGGCAATACCATTGACCCTGTGGATTTGATCGACGGCATCGATCTGGAAAGCCTGATCCACAAACGCACGTTTGGCCTGATGAACCCCAAGCAGGCACAAAGCATTACCAAACGCACCAAGAAAGACTACCCCGACGGCATCCCCGCCTTCGGCACGGACGCACTGCGCTTTACCATGGCCGCCTACGCCACTCTGGGCCGCAATATCAACTTCGACATGAAGCGTTGCGAAGGCTACCGCAACTTCTGCAACAAGCTGTGGAATGCCACCCGCTTTGTGTTGATGAACACCGAAGGTCATGAGCTGCACGCCGACGCACCCGCCGAACTGAGCTTTGCTGATCGCTGGATCATCAGCCTGTTGCAAGGCCTGGAACAGGACGCCGAGCGCGGTTTTGCCGACTACCGTTTCGACAACGTCGCCAATGCCATCTACCACTTTGTATGGGACGAGTACTGCGACTGGTACCTGGAGCTGGCCAAGACTCAGATCCAGAACGGCACGCCCGAGCAGCAACTGGGCACCCGCCGCACCCTGATCCGCGTACTGGAAGTGGTGCTGCGCGTAGCGCACCCTATCATCCCCTTCATCACGGAAGAACTGTGGCAGAAGGTCTCGGTGGTGGCTGGTAAACGTGCCGCTGACGAAACCACCAGCATTTCGGTCCAGCCCTACCCAATTGCCAACCCCGCCGCGGTTGATGAGCAGGCCGTGGCCCAGGTTGCCGAACTGAAAGCCCAAGTGGACGCCATCCGTGCCCTGCGTGGCGAAATGAACATTTCGCCCGCTCAGCGCGTACCGCTGATTGCCCAAGGCAATGCCGAAACCCTAAAAGCCAACAGCCCGTATCTGGCTGCGCTGGGCAAGCTGGAAAGCGTGGAAATTGTCGATCAACTGCCTACCGATGCAGGCGCACCGGTACAAGTGATCGGCACCACGCAACTGATGCTGCACGTAGAGATTGACGTGGAAGCGGAGCGTATCCGCCTGTCCAAGGAAATTGAACGCCTGCAAGGCGAAATCAGCAAGGCCGAAGCCAAACTGGGCAACGCCAGTTTTGTGGAGCGTGCCCCAGCAGCCGTAGTGGAACAGGAACGACAGCGCGTCATTCAGTTTGGCGAAACCCTGGCTAAAGTCCAGCAGCAATTTACTCGCCTGAACTAACGGCCTCCCAGCACAAAAAACTGGCTGCAATAAACGACACCCCAAAGATTGGATGCCCATCCAACCTTTGGGGTGCTTTATGACGAAGCAGGATAGATAGCCCAGATTGGCTGCATCATGGCACAACCGTGCCCAACAATGGCGTGCTCAGTCCCGACTTGCCTCAAGACCATACATCAAAGGGACGCCAGCCTGGCCTACGGGTGCATACATTCGCCGCCCCGGACCCTCATGCATCTGCTTAAAACCCTTCCAGCCATTTGAATACGGATACTCTTCCAATTTTCGCAAACGCAAACCGGCCTCCAGCAAGACACCAACCAGTTTAGCCAAGCCCCAACTAAACTCCACACTGGGATGCGGGTTCTCAAACTCCTGCATACCTTCAGTTTTGCCTGAAAGCAGCAACCCTTCGCCTGATTCCGCTACGTAATCACCCACCCCTTCCGGGAACACCATGGGCTGGGTATTGAAGTAATCGTATTTCAGCGCCCAGTGCTCATCAAAGCAAAGCGCAAAGGGGTGGAACTCCACCAGCACCAAACGCCCTCCAGGCTTCAAAACAGAAGCGACGCCCTGCGCCCACGCCCTTAAATCCGGCAACCAACACAAGACACCATAGCTACTGAATACAATATCGTATTGCAGCCCCTGACTGGCAGCCTGCCTTAACCACTGCACCACGTCTTCGCGATGAAACGCAGCCGGAATACCCGTATCTCGAGACAGAGCCGTCGCAAAGGAAATCGCTTCATCGGCGATATCAACCCCAGTCACTAGTGCCCCAAGCGTGGCCAAACTCAAACTATCCTGCCCGCAATTGCATTGCAAATGCAGCAGTGAGCGCCCCTTGAGTTCACCTAGCAGCTCCAGCTCCTCTGGAAACAAAGTAGAACCACCACGGCGAAAGAACTGAGCCTGATCCCCTTTATGGCTATTATGGGCAAGTGTTGCCGCATTCCAGGACTGGCGATTTTGTTGCTCAACTTTACTCATAACCCCCTCATGAGCCACCCTAAGCAGCACACCATCAGATTACTTGCCCAATGCCACACTCATCCCAAGCCGCTTATGACACTCCCCCGTCATCCAGCGAGGCCAGGAAACGCTCATCTGCCTTGTTAAGCTCACCACGCTGACGGGCCTGTTCGATCAACTCCGGGCGCCGCAAAGCGGTCAAACGCAAAGACTGCTCACGCCTCCATGCCTGGATGCGACCATGATGACCGGACATCAAGACCTCAGGCACAGCCTGATCGCGATAAACCTCGGGACGCGTGTAATGAGGGCTGTCCAACAAGCCACTATTGTCGGCATGGAAAGAATCCTGACGAGCCGAATCGGCATCATTCAACACGCCGGGCAAGAGGCGGACCACGCTGTCGATAATCGCCAGCGACGCGATTTCACCGCCAGACAGCACAAAATCACCCAAAGAAAGCTCCTGGGTGACGCGTGCATCAATAAAGCGTTGATCTATCCCTTCGTAGCGACCACAAACCAGAACCGCGCCGGGGCCTTGAGCCAGCTCCTGAGCCACAGCCTGATTAAAGCGTCGCCCTGTAGGGCTAAGTAAAATCACTTCCGGCTTATCGCCACGGTCAGCCAGAGCCTGATCCAAAGCGTCGTTCAAGGGATCAGCCAGCATGACCATACCAGGACCACCTCCGTAAGGGCGGTCATCCACTGTGCGGTGCACATCGGTAGTGTAGTCGCGCGGATTCCAGGTCCGCATCTGCCAGATGCCCTGCTTGTGCGCACGGCCGGTGACACCAGCCTGGCTGACCACATCAAACATGTCCGGGAACAGGGTCAGGGCATCAAATCGCATGAGGACTCGGCAAGAGAAAAAGCAGATACGCGTTATAAACCCGGCCAGTCAAGCCAAAGCACCACACGCGCACAGGATTGAAACGATCAGATCGCCCAGTGGCTGTGCAACTCGCGGGCGGACATATCCACCGTATGCACAATGGCTTGCACAAAGGGAACCAGCTCTTCTTGCGGCCTACCCTGTTCGTCCTTTTCAGGTGTAAAGACACCCTCGGCATCCCAGGAGCCACGATGCACGACCAAAATGGAATGCGCGCCGTTATCCAGCACCTCTACCACTTCGCCTAAGCTTTCAGCTTGGCCGTCCTGCTCGCCAAAAAAGCGGCAGCCGATCAGATCGACCCAATAAAATTCGTCTTCGTCCGCTTTGGGAAAAGCGGCACGGGATACCCAAACGGTATGCCCCTTAAGAGCTTGAGCCAGCTCTCGATTATCCAGACCTTCAAACTGCGCCACGATGGTTGCCCCATGCTGCTTTGCGGTTTGTACTTGTCTGGGTGACGCAGACGCAAAAACGCCCGCCTGAGATTCAGGCCGGGGCGTTTTTAACCACCACGTTTTTACATTCAGCAGCGCTTTGGTTTGCATGGAGTGCGGCTGGATTTTGACCCAACCACGTACGCCATAAGCGGAAACAATGCGTCCAAGCTCAACAAGGTCAGCAGGAATCGCTGGTTGCTTCACACTAACACCACTAAAAAAACAGGTGAATCAACTTAGGCAGCCGAAGCAACCTTAGCCGAGTATTCTTTCAACAGGCGAGCCACAGCAGGCGAAACCTGAGCACCGTTGTCGGTGAAGTGCTTAACGCGGTCCATTTGCAGACGCAGGTTTTCATGACCTTCGCCAGCAACGGGGTTGTAAAAACCCAGACGTTCGATGAAGCGACCATCACGGCGTTGGCTCGCCTCGGCGGCTACTACGTTGTAAAAAGGACGCTTTTTGGAGCCACCACGGGCCAAGCGAATTACCACCATTGATAATCCCTTTATTGTGTAAGGTAAACAAAAAATTCTAGCACTATTCTGGCACGTATGCCAAAAGTAACACGCTAAGATAGCAGATTCAGTGCTAGATACGCAACAGACAAAACAGTATTCTACCGCCGTCAGCTTACCGACGGCGTAAAAAATGCAGAGTTTTTTCAGCTTGCTGGTCTTGAGCCAACAGTTCATTGCCAGTTTGGCGACAAAAAGCCTGAAAATCTTGAATAGCGTGCTGATCGGTTGTAATGACCTGCAACACTTGCCCAGACTCCAACTGCGCCAAGGCTTTCTTGGCACGCAAGATAGGCAAGGGGCATTTCAGCCCGCTTGCATCCACCTGCAGATCGCTATTGGGCAAAGCGCCGGTCTCGAACATCGTCATTACGCACCTAACTTGCTTTGTACCCAGGCCTGCACCGAGGCATTGGCCTGAGGCAGGACGCTGGCATCGGTACCGCCGCCCATGGCCATATCAGGACGACCACCACCCTTGCCGCCCATTTGCGAGGCCACAAAACCCACCAGATCACCGGCCTTGACCTTGGCGGTCAGGTCAGGTGTCACGCCCGCCACCAGACTGACCTTGCCGTCGGCCACGATGGACAGCAAAATCACGGCAGACTGCAGCTTGTTCTTCAACTGATCGGCCATTTCGCGCAGGGCTTTGGCTTCCACGCCTTGCAGCGTGGCCACCAGCAGACGACTGCTGTCATTCAAGGGTACGGCTTGGGCCAACAAGTCCTGGCCGGCCGAAGCCGCCAGCTTGGATTGCATTTGTTCGCGCTCGCGCTCCAGATCCTTGATCTGAGCTTGCAAGGCACTGATACGGGCAACCAAACCTTCTGGTTGGGTACGCAGGCTGGCAGAGGCATCGTTCAGCAGACGTTCCTGGGCTTGCACCCAGTGCAGGCTGTTGGTGCCGGTGATGGCCTCAACACGGCGCACACCAGCGGCTACGCCACCTTCCGAGACAATCTTGAACAAGCCGATATCGCCCGTACGCTGAACGTGCGTGCCACCGCACAGCTCGCGCGAGAAGCCGATATCCAGTACGCGCACTTCGTCGCCGTACTTTTCGCCAAACAAAGCCATGGCACCGCCGCTGACGGCCTCGTCAAAGGACATCAACTGGGCTTGCACGGCCTGGTTAGCCAGAACCTGCTCGTTCACAATGGCTTCGACCTGAGCGATTTGCTCGGCCGTCATGGCGGCATCGTGAGCAAAGTCAAAACGGGTCTTGTCAGCGTCCACCAGGGAGCCGCGCTGTTGAACGTGGCCACCCAGCACCTGACGCAAGGCCTTGTGCATCAAATGCGTGGCCGAGTGATTACGGATCACACGCTCACGACGCTCGGTGTCCACCTGGGCTTGAACAGTCTGGCCCACAGTCAGCGTGCCAGCGTTCAACACACCCTGGTGTCCGAAAACCTGATTGGAGATCTTTTGGGTATCCTGCACTTCGAAGGACAAGCCCTTGGCATCGCTCAGGATACCGGCATCACCCACCTGACCACCGGATTCTGCGTAGAAAGGGGTAGCATCCAGAACCACTACCGCTTGCTGGCCCTGGGCCACGGACTGCACAGAGGTGCCGTCCACATACAAGGCGGTAACCGTGCCGCTACCTTCCAGAGTGGTGTAACCATCAAAGCGGGTTTGCACGCCGGAGTAGCTCAGGCCTTCGGCTGTTTTGAACTTGCCCGAAGCGCGTGCCATCTGACGCTGGTTTTCCATGGCGACTTCAAAACCGTCCAGATCGACCTCGATGCCACGCTCGCGGCAGATGTCGGCGGTCAGGTCCACAGGGAAACCGTAGGTGTCGTACAAGGTGAACAGCGTCTGGCCGTCCAGCTTGGCATTCTCTGGCAGGTTGGCCAAAGCGCCTTCCAGAATACGCATGCCGTTTTCCAGCGTTTCGCTGAAACGCTCTTCTTCCTGGCGCAGCACTTGTTCGATACGCTCGCGCTGGCTAATCAGCTCGGGGTAGGCTTCGCCCATGGTCTGGCCCAAGTCCTGCACCAAACGGTAAAAGAACAAGCCCTTCTGACCCAGCTTGTGGCCGTGACGCAGGGCACGGCGAATAATACGGCGCAGCACATAGCCACGGCCTTCATTGCTGGGGATGACCCCATCAATGATCAAGAAGCTACAAGCACGGATGTGGTCAGCAATTACCTTGAGCGAGTTATTGCTCAAGTCGCTAGTCTTGGTTTCGCGTGCGGCGGCCTGAATCAGGGATTGGAACAGGTCGATTTCGTAGTTGGAGTGCACGTGCTGCAGCACAGCCGAAATACGCTCCAGGCCCATGCCGGTGTCCACACAAGGCTTGGGCAGCGGTGTCATGGTGCCGTCGGCGGAACGCTCGAACTGCATGAACACCAGGTTCCATACTTCAATGTAACGATCGCCGTCCTCTTCAGGCGATCCGGGAGGACCACCCCAGACATCGGCGCCGTGGTCGTAAAAAATTTCCGAGCAAGGACCACAGGGGCCGGTATCGGCCATCTGCCAGAAGTTGTCCGAGTTGTAACGCACGCCGCCCTTGTCGCCGATGCGGATGATGCGCTCTTTGGGCACACCAATTTCCGAGGCCCAGATATCGTAGGCCTCATCATCTTCCTGGTAGACGGTGACCCAGAGTTTTTCTGCAGGCAGTTGGTAAACCGTCGTCAGCAGTTCCCAGGCATAGCGAATAGCGTCTTGCTTGAAGTAATCGCCAAAGCTGAAGTTGCCCAGCATTTCAAAAAAGGTGTGGTGGCGGGCGGTGTAGCCCACGTTTTCCAGGTCATTGTGTTTACCACCGGCACGAACACAGCGCTGAGAACTGGTCGCACGCTTGTAGGGGCGGGTCTCTTTACCCGTGAACACGTCTTTGAACTGCACCATCCCTGCATTCGTGAACAGCAAGGTAGGGTCATTCCCTGGAACCAAGGAAGCCGAGGAAACGATGTGGTGTCCCTTGGATTCAAAAAAAGAAAGAAACTTCTGACGAATTTCTGAGGTTTTCATTACATGCAACGCGATGGAAAATTTAACTGCCTATTATAAGACGATCAGCCTTGCAGCCCATGCGCGCGCTGCGCTGGCACAACACCTGCCGCCCCGGCATAGCAGTGAGAAGCCCGGACGCCACACTCCCTTTACGAGCGGCTGCGTAAGCGTCAGATAGTACTGTTTTCAGCGGGCAGAAACAACAATTCCGACCCTGGCGAGTCGGAATGTGAATGCACCCTGCTCAGATTCAGGATGTTGTCTTGATGGGCCAGGAGGCATGAACCCTGGCCCTGCCCCGATCAGGCCTTGGGCTGATAGGGATGATGCTCGGCCCAGTGGCGAGCAATATCCACACGACGGCACACCCAGACACGCTCATGCGATTGCACGTAATCCAGGAAACGCTGCAAGGCGCGGAAACGGCCAGGACGGCCGATCAGACGGCAATGCAAACCGATGGACAGCATCTTGGGAGCCTCTTCGCCTTCCTCGTAAAGCACATCAAACGCGTCTTTCAGGTAGGAGAAGAAATGATCGCCAGTGTTAAAGCCCTGAGGAGCCGCAAAGCGCATATCATTGCTGTCCAGGGTGTAAGGCACGATCAACTGAGGCTTGACAGTATTGTCGCTGAGCTGAACCTCGGCCCAGAAAGGCAAATCGTCACCGTAGTAGTCGGAGCTATACAGGAACTGGCCCTCTTCAGCCACCAGACGCAATGTATTTGGGCTATCGCGACCGGTGTACCAGCCTTCGGGATGGTGGCCCAGCAAGTCCGTCAGCACTTTCACGCACTGGCGCATATGCTCGCGCTCGACTTCTTCGGACACGTTCTGGTAGTGAATCCAGCGGTAGCCATGGCAAGCGATCTCATGACCCAGGCGCACGAATTCCTGAGCCAGCTCGGGATGACGCTCCAGCGCCATGCCCACCCCAAACACGGTCATGGGCAGGCCACGCTTTTCAAACTCGTTCAGAATCCGCCAGACACCAGCACGCGAGCCGTATTCGTAAATGGACTCCATGGATAAGTGACGGTCCGGGTAAGCGGCTGCACCAATAATTTCAGACAAAAACTGCTCAGAGCCCGGGTCACCGTGCAGGACGCAATTCTCGCCGCCTTCTTCATAGTTCAAGACAAACTGCACCGCAATGCGCGCCCGATCAGGCCATTGTGCATGGGGCACGTTTTTACCGTAACCGACCAGGTCACGAGGGTACTTGCTCAAGGACATACCGTCTCCGTTTAGCGTTTTACGCTGAGGGCCAGCCAAGGATCGGCAGCATTGCCATCACCCGCTTCGCTCATGCGATGTTCACAATCACTTAAGTGATGATGCATAGCCAGATGCGCGCCTTCGGCATCGCCCTGACTAAGCTTGTCCAAAATCTCTTTGTGCTCGTAAAACGAACACGCCTGTTCGCCCGGTGTATCGTGATACGCAATGATGAGCGTGGTGCGGGCGCACAAGGTGTGCATCAACTCGGTCAGTTCATCATTGCCAGCGCAGCGCGCCAGCATCACATGAAACGCATTGGACAGGCGCAACCAGCTGATGCGGTCGCCATTTTCAAAAGCGTGCTGTTCACGTTCCACCATTTCATACAGGCCAGCCAAACGCTCCGGCAGATCCGGGTAGCTGATCAGTTTTTTCAGAATCAGCGCTTCCAGGTCTCGTCGCAGTTCAAACACATCCCGTGTCTGTTTGGCCGTCGGCTTCCAGATAAAAGCACCCCGATTGGGTTCGATAACCACAATCTTGTCGTGTTCGAGGGCTGCCAGCGCCGCACGAACGGTCGCCCGCGAACACTCGAAAATCGTGCATAGCGTGGCTTCCGTCAGTTTGGTTCCAGGCAAAAGACGGCGGTCAACGACCGCATCGAAGATCTGGCTATAAACACGCCCGACCTCGCTATCTGCCATGCCTCCCTCTAGCAGCGAGGAGGCGCTGGGCGCTTGGGATTCACTGCTCATCCCCTCTTGCCGCCGTATCTGAAGCATAGAATTTCTCGTTATTGACTATTGACAATTATTCGGTACCCCGACAAAATCGTCAACATAAATTGTCGACAATCTGATTCCTCAAACAGAGCGACAGTTTCGGGGCCTCAACCCAGCGCACTGATCCTTGCACCGTTGGCCCCCGGCCGGTTCTCAAAACTGGGCTCGCTGGACCTTTTTTGATCACCATAAACCGGAGACATTTATGGGAAAGCTATCAACCCATGTCCTTGACACGACTCAAGGACGCCCAGCCAGCGGCGTGCGCGTCGATCTTTATTCCATCGAAAACGATCAACGTACTCTGATCAAAACCACTCACACCAATAGCGACGGTCGCTGTGATGAGCCCCTGCTGCAAGGCGAGGCCATGCACACGGGCGTTTTTGAACTGGTGTTTCATGCAGGTGACTACTTTGCCGCCAGCGGTGTGACTCTGCCCGAGCCACGCTTTGTGAATCAGGTCGGCATTCGCTTTGGTATCGCTGATGCCAATGCCAATTACCACGTACCTCTGGTCGTGACCCCCTGGTCCTGGTCCACCTATCGCGGCAGCTGATCGCGTATCCAAGTCGACTTTTCGCTTCTATACGAAACCACTCTGATACGAGATCTTTATGTACGCTTACCTACTTGAGTACGGCAACCTGCTGCTGCGCTGGTTGCACGTAATTGCGGCCGTCGCCTGGATCGGCGAGTCCATCTACTTTGTGATGCTGGACAACGGCCTGAAACCGCCTAAAGGCGAAGAAAGCAAGAAACGCGGTGTGTTTGGCGAGATGTGGGCTGTCCACGGCGGCGGCTTCTATCACAACCAGAAATACCTGACCAACCCGGCCGAACTGCCTGATGACCTGCATTGGTCTTTCTGGAAGTCCTACACCACCTGGTTGTCCGGTTTCTTCCTGTTCGCCCTGCTCTACCTGACCAAGCCCGAGTTCTATCTGGTCAACCCCAACAGCCCCTGGGAATGGGCGGCTCAAATGACCGGTACCCAAGCCAACGTCATGGCTATTGCCTTCCTGGTACTGGGCTGGGTGGTCTATAACGGCCTGTGCCGCTTGATCAGCCCCAACATGAACCGCGACGGTCTGCTGAGCGTGGCCGTGGCCATCATGATGGTGGTCGTGGCTTACCTGAGCGCGCACATCTTCTCGGGTCGTGCTGCTTTCTTGCTGACTGGCGCTGTCATGGCCACCAGCATGTCGGCCAACGTGTTCTTCTGGATCATTCCCGGCCAACGCCGCATGGTCAAGGCACTGAAAGCCGGTGAAGCCCCCAACCCTCTGGATGGCAAGCGCGGCAAACAGCGTTCGGTACACAATACCTACTTCACGCTGCCCGTCCTGCTGCTGATGCTGAGCAACCACTACTCGTTCACGTATAACAACCCTAATGCGTGGATCATCATGGTGCTGTTCATCTTTGCCGGCGCCCTGATCCGTCAATACTTCGTGCTGATGCACGCTGGCATCAAAAAGCCTGCCTACCCGGCTGCCGGTGTTGTGCTGCTGCTGATCGTGGGCTACCTGGCTGCACCTGCCAGCCTGAAAGGTGACGTTGCCAGTGCTCCCGCAGCCGCTAACGGCGCAGAAACCGTCAACGTTGCACGCATCCAGGAAATCATGGATGCCCGATGTGTTCAGTGCCACGCGGCCAAACCCAATGCCGACTTCGGCTTTACGGCTGCCCCTGCCGGCATGTTGCTCGATACCATCGACAACACGGTGCTGCACGCCGAACAGGTGAAAACCGTGGTGCACTCCAAGTACATGCCCCTGGGCAACATGACGCAAATGACCGACGAAGAGCGTGCTGCCATTGCCGCTTGGAGCGGTACCCGCGACTAATGCAGAACAAGGCTCAAGCCTGACCGAGCGACAAGCTCCGTGGTCTCTTTCAACCCCGATCTGATGAAAATCACGTCGGGGTTTTTTCTTTCTCAAGGACTGTGGGGAAACGCGCCAGATCTGCGACTTGACGGGCTCCTGGCCTTGAGGAGTCAATGACATACAGGCTCAAGGATATACGGGCTGGAAAACTGAATCATGGTGACTTTGAAAGCTCGAGTTTGGCTAGACGCATCCCCCCGGGCCTCAGGAAGGCAAACAGAGTTTTATGGATTGAACTTCCGGCTGCGACTGCTGAGCCTGATCCGAGGCGGTTGACAGATTCAAAGCCTGAGCCTGTCCCCGACTGTGGCTTTGGCTTTGGCTTTGGCTTTGGCTTTGGCTTTGGCTTTGGCTTTGGCTTTGGCTTTGGCTTTGGCTTTGGCTTTGGCTTTGGCTTTGGCTTTGGCTTTGGCTTTGGCTTTGGCTTTGGCTTTGGCTTTGGCTTTGGCTTTGGCTTTGGCTTTGGCTTTGGCTTTGGCTTTGGCTTTGGCTTTGGCTTTGGCTTTGGCTTTGGCTTTGGCTTTGGCTTTGGCTTTGGCTTTGGCTTTGGCTTTGGCTTTGGCTTTGGCTTTGGCTTTGGCTTTGGCTTTGGCTTTCAGCATGTTCCCGGGGCAGCCCTATTTCAAGCTCAATACAGCGACTATCTAAAGACAAGAGGCGCATTTGCCTATCTCGCTCGCGCCCTATCGGCCATAACTGTCCTTGCTGAAACAGGAGCAGGCGCTGCCCATGCTGCACCTCAGCCAGCAAGCGCGTATCCCGCCCATAGACAGCTTTCAGTTTTAATCCAGGAATAGCTTTGCTCGATCTGCTCTTGTCCACGTCCGGTTGAGCCAAACCCGCCCCCTCCTGCCCCTCTAATGGCCTGGAACATGAGACCATGTTCTGTCGCGCCTGCTCGGCCTCCAGCAGCAACATATCGCGCACGACCGAAACCATGGCTTCAGTCGCTTGAGCTGGCAAGCTAAGTATCAGCGCTCCGCCAAACAGAATGCTCAAATACCTGCGCGCGTTCCTCCTTGCCCGAACCTGCCCACTCATCAACATAGCCTTCCAGCTCCACGATAAAAACGCTGCCCAGCAGCGAGGGATAAGACTGCGGACTCACTGACAAGCTCAACCTGTCCCACTGCAACTGAGGCAAGTGTGCGGCGAGCAGGTAGGCTGAACGCAAAGGAGACTGACTGCTCCAAGTACGACGCCAGGCATCTGGTTCTGATTGATCTCTGGTGCGCCGAGACTCCTTGGCTTGGATCAGAGCCTGTGTCTGCTCCCCAGCCTTTGCTTGCAGCTGTGTGTCCGCCTGATTCCCGGTTTGAACTTGCCCTGAATACTGAGATTGGTGGTGCGCCTGTGCCCGGGCAAGCGAAAAACGCATAAATGCGGGCTGCAAAGCCTTCAATTCGGCAATCAGGTTGGCTGATGACTCAACAGGCAGCGTTCGCTGACCTTGTGGCGATGGGCGCTGTTGCTCCTTAGGCAGATAAGTGCGTTGCACATGCAATTCAGCCTGCCCTGCCCCTGTCAGCGCCAGCATGTTCGGAGCGCGAGTTTGACGCTGCATGGCCAAACTAAAGCTTTGTACATCTTCAAACCCATAGCGTGCATGACAGTCCCAAGAAGCCACGCGACGACGGCAGTCCACCTCCTGCAAGCGCCAGCCCACTCCTTGTGCCGGCAGCTCCTCAATCAGATCCAGAACAGTCTGCGCGCTAGATAGCGGCAATGTATTACCCTGCTCAAGAACCCCTTTGCCAGCAGGCTGTCGTTCAGCCCCCACCCCACGAGAGTCGGCAGAAAAAACGCCTGCCAGAGCCAGCACCACCAGCAACGGCGCAACAAGCAAGCGAAGAGGGACCTTACTGGGACGCCAAAGCTCTCTGCCGCCTTGACGCTGCATACAAGCCTGCGCTCGTCTACCCTGCTCCAGGCACACCCATACATCATCGGGTTGCCGCAGTTCACGTATGACGGGATAGCGTTCCTGCATTGCCTGTCGCAAGGCCTGCACCTGCCCGACCTGTGTCAGCACACAATCGCTGCCTTCCACAACCAAACCCTGCTCCAATGCCAGGAACCACAACAGGCCGGGAGCCACGGCCCATAAAAGAAAAACCGCTTCATCAGGGTGATGCACAGCCAGACACGCAGCCGCCGAATAAGCCCGCATATGCCTGCGTTTTACCCGTGTTGGCCCCTCTTGAACCAATCGCAATATCGAGTGTGTCCGTTTGGAATAGAGCCACCGGTTTTGTACCCAGCCTATTGCTTGTCCTGCTGCCTGCCCTTCCAAGAAACAAGCCCAATGCGATTGTGTCGAATTCCGAGTGTGAGTCCAGCGCGCGTCCTGTCCGTGACGTGCCCATTGCAAACCAAACCAATACTCACGCTTGGCTGTAGAAGCACTCATTTCTCTCTCCCGCCGCTACCCACAGAGCGGCTAGCTCGCGCACTATCGAAGTACCACAATTCAGGCTGGTGCTTCAACGCTGAACCCAATGCCTCCAAGCGTTCCGGTGTATCAGTCACCAACAAAGCATGGGGCGGCACCCCAAGCACCTGGACCCTTCCAGCGCGAGATAGAAAAGCTTGTGCCGTGTCTTGCAGATAAACATGGGCGGCGTTTTCCAGACTTGGCGTTTCAGTCTGCACAGACGTCACAGCGGACTCGAAGGCATTAGCTGCAGGTTTATCCAAATAAGCAGCATTCACGGCTTTGATCGGCGGTAAAGCAAAGTGACGCGTTTCCGTGCGATATAACTCGATACGCCCTGCCCGATAGCGCCAGCGAATGCTGTATACCGCGCTGACTTGATTGAGCAACTCCGGCAAGCGTAATTGCTCAAAAACCAGGCTGCCATATTGGGGCGGCACGTCCAACTGATCCCCCACACTGAGTCGCGGCAAGAAAAGCGCCAAAGGCAGTCGTGCCTCCGGGCTGATGGATACCGTCAGATCCGACAAAAAAGACAGGCGGCGCGCCAGTTCATCCAGACCGGGTAAAGGCGTTTCCAAGGAAAAGCTGAATGTCTGTCTGGAACTCATCAGGTCTGGTGAGTCAGCGGCTTGCTGGATGGGCACAGCAGCGCCCAACAGCCAAGGTCTATCAACAGACTGGGCCGGTGCATCTGTAGGCAGGTCTAACTTGCCAAAAAAAACAGCATCGTCCAGCCACGGCGGGTCAAGGTGATGCTCCGCTGTTTGCAAAGCACAGCCCGACAACAAAACCAAAAGCAGCAAAAAGAGGTGACTCATGACCGCTCCTGCTGCTGCACACTCGGGTCGCAGGGTTGCGGACTGGCCAGAACACGCAGCACCTGATTGGAATAAAAACAGGCCTGCAAAGAATGGGCGTTCAGTTGTGCCGCCGTCAGCAATTGGACCACCGCAGACTCAAAGTTCCCCTTGAAGCTGGCGGCAGCCTTGACAGGAAAATCCACCTCCAAAGTCCAATGTTCCGGCGCAAAAACCCATTTCGCTTGTTTGGCCCAACGCATTAGCGCCTGCCTTAGCGTCCGATCTTTCAAACGCAGTTCAAAAACAGTGGAATCAGGGTTCGGGAGATTGACCGCCCACGTATCCGAGCTGGCTTGAAAGGCAACCCGTTGCACCAACTGTGCGGGCGCGGGCTCTGGTTCCAGCTCCAGCACTTGTACCGCCCCCACAGAGCTCGGTTTCAAGGGATCTCCTACAGGCAAAGGCCGGGCTGAAACATCCGATTCCTCTGCCCCTGACAAGGCAGAGCCTTCACTCTGGCTACTCTTGCGCCGCAGACTGGCCTGTGCCTGCGCCTTGCCTGCACGAAACACCAGCTCCGCCCACAAGCCATCGACTAACTGAAACTGCCCCGAAGGTCGTAGCGACAGCAGCACTTCCTGGCCGTCCCTGCGGCCAAACACCGCTGGCAAAATCTGATCTGGTGCAAAATGCAGCCAAATGCGCGTCCCGTTATCAAAGACCTGCATAGGCCCCACTTTGGGGTCGCCGGATAAGCGCCAATCAAAATTGAAGACGCGCGCACCCGGATCGGCCAACAGACCATCCGGCCCCTGACTGGACTGACAGGCAGACAGCCCAAGCGCACAGATCAGCACGATGCAGAAACGGACAAGAAAACGCATTACAAACACCCAAAGAAAAAACCCCATGTCCCGTCAAGGGCATGGGGTCTATCTTCAAGGATGCTTGCTCAAGCCGCTAGATCGGCTTGTACGCACAGATAAATCAGCGTCCTCTCTGTGCCACCAAACGATTAGCTTGCGTGGCGGCAGTACGCAATGCCGTCATGGCAGGTTGCTGCCCATCCAGCGCACTTTCCAGGCTCTGATTGAACACGGCACGAATCTGACGGTAGTTACGGAAATTGCCCTTGGCTGTGCCCGACGTACCGCTGCTGTAGGCTCCCACCAGGTGCATCCAGTCGCCCTTGTCCTTGTAGTAGTCGTTGCCTGTGGCATTAAAGGCTTCGCGGCTCACCGGTAAAAAACCTGTCTTCTGGTACCAACGTGCGGCGTTCTCAGGCTGAGCCAACCAGCTGATGAAACGGGCCGAAGCCTGATTCTGTTCGGCATTATGGCCTTTTACCGCCCACAGCGCCGATCCGGTCACAAACGGTTTACCAGGAGTTTGGGTCACTTCAGGATAGTAAGGCAGACCAGTCACTGCGTACTTCAAGCCACGCGTGTCGCTGTATTCACCAATATGGCCGGAGTTCGAGAACATGACGGCACATTCGCCCTTGGCAAAGCGCTGGGGCGATTCTGGCAATGTGCCGGGCTTGACCA
Organism: Alcaligenes aquatilis; assembly: GCF_003076515.1. Taxonomy (NCBI): domain Bacteria; kingdom Pseudomonadati; phylum Pseudomonadota; class Betaproteobacteria; order Burkholderiales; family Alcaligenaceae; genus Alcaligenes; species Alcaligenes aquatilis. Next base: position 1,498,289 of record NZ_CP022390.1, read on the forward strand.
TCAGCTCGGATTTCACCCAACTGATCATCATGGACAGGTGACGGATGTACATCACATCAAAGTCAAAGCCCACTTTGCCTTTCACCTTGGGACCCGGTGCCAGACCGTAAATCTGGTTATTCACCGCTGCCAGGTTCTCCAGGTTGATGGAGACAGACTGATCCGAAGTCAAGGGACAACGGCGCGAGCCTTTATTGGCCAGATCGACGAGCTGGGCCTGCAAATCCAGCCAGACACGGCTGGGCACCGCAGGCTCGATCTTGGCTTTATCAAACGCGTCCAGGTTGTAGTACATGACCGGAATTTCGGCCATATAAGGGAAGCCTTGCAATTGACCGCGGCCATTGCGCACAAAGGAGTTCGAGGCCAGGAACCAGGACACATTATCCATTTTTTCCCGAGCCAGCAAGGTGTGCATAGGCATGATGTAGGGGCGATCAGCGACCTCGTCCAGGCCGGACATCTCGCCTAATTGCACCAGATTGGGCAAATCCTTGCCCGCTTGCAAGACCTGTTCTAAAGAAGCTTCCGTATCATGAGCCTTGACCGACACCTTGACATCGCTCTGGCTACGATTGAAATCCCGAACCAAGCGTTCAAACTCGTCCTGATTGTGCGAGTTCAAAGCGGTCCAGACCTGAATATCAACGGCTGCCAGGGCAGTCGACCCGAACAGCAAAGCGGCTGAGCCACCCGCTGCCATCGCCAAAGCCATAACACCCCGTTTCAACAGTAATCCGCGTAGATTTTTCATACATCCTTCATGATAAAAAAGGAAATTCAGGTTCGGGTTTGTGTCCCATGAGCAGGTCTGCCAGGGCTCGGCCAGAGCCTACACCCATCGTCCACCCCAGGGTGCCATGCCCGGTATTCAGGTACAGGTTAGGTATGGAAGAGCGGCCTATCAGTGGGATATTTGATGCTGTGGCAGGACGCAGTCCTGACCAGAAATGAACATTATCAAAATCCAATGCGCTTGGGAACAGATCCGCTACATGCGTTAACAAAGCCTGACAGCGGGCGGGGTTCAAATTGCGCGAATAGCCCGACAATTCTGCAGTTCCAGCGACCCGCAGGCTATCGCCTAAGCGGGAAAAAACAAGTTTGTGATCTTTATCGGTCAGGCTGACCGTGGGCGCCCCCTCGGGAACCAGTACCGGAAAAGTAGCCGAATAGCCTTTAGCCGGGTAAACGGGGCAGGAAATCCCCAGCGGCTGCAAGACGGTGGGACTGAAGCTACCCATGGCCACCACAAAGGCGTCTGCCTGTATGGACTCGTACGTACCGTCCGGGCCAATGACCTCAACACCTACCACACGCCCCTTGGCCGTCAGCAAACGGGTGATTTGTGTAGAAAAGCGAAACTCCACCCCGGCTCGCTTGGCCATGGCCGCCAAACCGCAGGTAAATTGGTTGGCATCACCGGATTCATCATCCTTGGTATAGTCGCCACCCACAATCTGGCCACGGGCCGACGCCAGAGCAGGCTCTAACTGCACCAGCTCGTCCACGCTCATGATGCGGCGATCCACCCCCATATCGCGCATGATATCGGCCATCTGCTGAGAATCATCCAGGCTTTGAGCATCACGGTAAAAAGTGATGATGCCTTTTTCCTGATGGCGGTAATCAAAATCCAGGCTAGGACGCAATTGCTTGAGTGTGCTGCGGCTGTATTCCGCCATGGCCACCAGGGCGCGCACATTGGGCGTAACCCGTCCAGGCAGGCATTCACGCAAGAACGACAGGCACCAGCGCCACTGGCGCAGATCCAGACGCGGACGGAATAACAAGGGAGCATCGTCCTGCAACAACCACTTCAGCAGTTTGAACGGCATTTTCGGGTTGGCCCAGGGCTCGGCATACGACACCGAAATCTGGCCGCCATTGGCACGCGAGGTTTCCTGCGCAGGGCCGGTTCCCCGCTCCACGACCACCACCTCACAACCTTGCTGGCTAAGCCACCAGGCAGTTGATACCCCAATAATGCCGCTGCCCAGAACTGCTACTTTCATGTGTACTGTCCGCTTGTTGAGCTATTGACCAAGACGCTTACTTTACATCTGCCAGGGACGTAAAGGCATCTGCAAAATAATTGTCCGGATTCAGTTGGGCCTGCTCCACAAAATCCTTGCGCGCCGCTTCAACCATGCCCGGCGCGCCACAGGCGTATACCTGCCAGGCTGACAGGTCCGGCAAATCAGCCAGCACAGCTTGATGCACAAAACCGGTGCGGCCTGTCCAGCCATCTTCAGGCTGAGCGTCGGAGACCACCGGAATGAAACGCAAATTAGGCAATTCGCTGGCCCATTTCTCGGCCAGTTCGCGCTGGTACAAATCCTTGGGTCGACGCCCGCCCCAGTACAGCGCCACTTCGCGCTGGCTGCCGGTTTGAATCAGGCGTTCGATCAAGGCCTTGATCGGAGCAAAGCCCGTACCGCTGGCCAGGAACACCATAGGAGCCGCGCTGTCTTCACGCAGAAAGAAAGAACCCAAAGGCGCTTCCACACGCAGAATTTCGCGCTCTTTCATGGCGGTGGCACCGGCACCGAACACGTGATCGGTAAACACGCCGCCGGGCATGTGACGAATATGCAATTCCACCTGATTGTCTTCCCGTGGCGGTGTGGCCATGGAGTAGCTGCGACGGCTGCCGTCCTTCAGGATGAACTCCAGATACTGACCCGGGTAGTAACGAAATGGCTCGGACGACGGCATTTGCAGACGCACCACCATCACATCATCACGTACTTTTTCCAGGCCCACCACGCGCGAGGGCATTTTGCGAATCTGGATATCGGTCGCCATACGAATTTCGTGGGACTCGATCAACATGTCGCTGCTGGGCTTGGCCTGACAAAACAGGGTGTAGCCTGCAGCGCGATCCTCTTCGCTCAACAATTGCTCGGGCGCACGGCCTGCCTCGTACTCACCTTCAATGACCTTGCCACGGCAAGACGAACAGGTGCCGTTGCGGCAGCTATAGGGCAAGACGATACCTGCATTCAGTGCGCCATCCAGCACAGACTGTCCGGGCTGAACGTCAAAACTGTGCCCGCTGGGCTGAACCGTGACTTTGAAACTCATATCCAACACTCAAAAAAGAAATCTATCAGGCGGAGGGCCAGCCTCCGGCGGCTATACAAATTCAGGCCTGTTCAGGTCGATGCAACACAGGGTCGTTCAATTTGAGCGACAGGGTCTTGCCCTTGCCTGCGCGCTTGCCCAGATAATTGGCCAGCATATCCAGATCCATCACGATGGTAGACGGACGTTTGCGATTCACCCCGCTAACGGCCAGACCCGCCTCCCCAAAGGCCACCCATTGACTGAGCGTATCACCATCATTGAGCTTGATCAGTACCGTGCCACGCCCCCCTTTGGCCAGCACTTTCAGCTCCTTGATGTCCACCACCAGGAAGCGCCCCTGTTCGCTGAGCAGGCCTACGTACTGGTCATCCGGACGCAAGGCCAAAGGTTTGAGCAGTTTTTTGCCGTCCTCAATAGTGACAAACTGCTTGCCCGCTTTCTGGCGTGTATTCATGTCGCCTTGAGAGGCCACAAAACCGTAGCCGTCGCAGGCAGCCAGCAAATAGTTCTGATCCAAAGGAGCGCCCAGGATGTGCTCGATAGGCGCACTGGGGCTGACTTCAATCATGGAGGTAATGGGCTGACCGTCTCCACGCGCCGAAGGCAAGCTGGAGACCGGAACAGTATAGACCCGGCCATCGGTGCCGATGGCGACCAGGTCTGTGGTACTACGGCACTCCAGCGCATCGCGCAAGCCATCGCCGGTCTTGAAACTGAACTGTGAAGCGTCATGACCGTGGCCCTGGCGCGAACGCAGCCAGCCTTTGCGCGACACAATCACGGTGACCGGCTCATCAACCACCTTGGTTTCCAGCACAGCACGCTCGGCCGCTTCAATCAAGGTGCGACGCTCATCGCCATAGGTTTTAACGTCTGCTTCGATTTCTCGAATCATCAAGCGTTTCAAGGCCTTGGGATCGTCCAACAGCTTTTGCAAAGACTCCTGTTCCTCCAGGCGCTCTTTCAGCTCTTTCTCGATCTTGAAACCTTCCAGACGGGCCAACTGACGCAAGCGCATTTCCAGAATATCGTCAGCCTGGCGCTCGCTTAAATCAAAGCGCTCCATCAAGGCAGCACGCGGCTCGTCGGACTCACGAATGGTTTGAATGACCTCGTCCACATTCAGGTACACCACCATGCGCCCTTGCAGCACATGAATACGATCGGTGACCTTGTCCAGACGGTAACGAGTACGACGCTCCATCGTGTGACGACGAAATTCCAGCCAGCTCAGCAAGACCTGACGCAGGGAGCGCTGGCCAGGACGACCGTCCGTATCGATACATACCAGGTTGATGGAGACGTTGCGCTCCAGGCTGGTCTGTGCCAGCAAGGTGGTCACGAACTCGTCCCGATCAATGGCGCGGGATTTGGGTTCAAACACCAATCGCACCGCAGCCTGCTTGCCGGACTCATCGCGCACGGCGTCGAGCATGTTCAGCATCAAGGCTTTGGTTTGCTGTTGCTCAGTGCTCAGGGATTTCTTGCCCGCCTTGACCTTGGGATTGGTGCGTTCTTCAATCTCTTCCAGAATCTGCTGAGAGGAGCTGCCGGGCGGCAATTCAGTGACCACCAATTGCCATTGACCACGTGCCATTTCCTCAAATACCCAACGGGCACGTGCCTTGATGGAGCCCCGGCCCTGAGCGTACACCGCCGCAATATCATCGGCAGCGGAAATGATCTGGCCACCCCCTGCAAAATCCGGGCCAGGAATGATCTCGTGGATGTCCTGGTCGCTTAAATTCGGGTTGCGCAGCAGGCTGACACAGGCTTGGGCTACCTCACGCAGGTTGTGCGACGGAATCTCGGTGGCCATCCCGACAGCAATCCCCGATGCACCGTTAAGCAACATGATGGGCAAGCGGGCTGGCAAGGTCACCGGCTCTTTCTGGCTGCCATCGTAGTTGGGGATAAAGTCCACCGTGCCTTCGTCCAGCTCGTCCAGCAGCAAACGCGAGAACGGAGTCAGGCGCGCTTCCGTATAACGCATAGCGGCGGCATTGTCGCCATCGCGCGAGCCAAAATTGCCCTGCCCGTCCACCAGCGGATAGCGCAGCACAAAATCCTGCGCCATACGCACCATGGCGTCATAGGCGGCCTGGTCACTGTGGGGGTGATATTTACCCAGCACATCCCCCACCACGCGCGCCGATTTCACAGGCTTGGCCGTTGGGCCCAGGCCCATGGCATCCATCGCATACAGAATGCGGCGCTGTACCGGCTTCTGACCATCGGTCAGGTCGGGCAAAGCCCGTCCGCGTACGACCGAGACGGCGTAATCCAGATAAGCCTGTTCCGCGTAAGTCCCCAGCGTGATGCTATCGTCCGATCCCGCCGGCTCAAAATCCAATTGATTGCTGTCCATAAATAACTCTTAAATCGGGCTTAGACGTCCAGATCGGCCAAATTGCCTTTTTCTTCCAACCAGGCACGGCGGGCAGAGGCCTCGCCCTTGCCCATCAGCATGGTGAACATGGCCTGCGTGCCGCTTAAGCCATCTTCGCCCCAATGCACCGGCAATAAACGACGGGTATCCGGATTCATGGTGGTATCCCACAACTGCTCCGCACTCATTTCACCCAAACCTTTAAAACGGCTGATGCTCCAGGACTCGTTGCGTATGCCTTCATTGCGCAACTTCTCCAAAGTGGCATCCAGCTCGCCCTGATCCAGACAATAGATCTTGCGAGCCGGGCGTTTGCCAGCGGCAGGCACATCGACGCGGAACAAGGGTGGGCGCGCCACATACACGTGCCCGGCTTCGATCAGCTTGGGGAAATGGCGGAAAAACAAAGTCAGCAAGAGCACCTGAATGTGCGAGCCGTCCACGTCCGCATCGGACAGGATACAAATGCGGCCATAGCGCAAACCGGACAAATCCGGCTCGGACTGGGCATCATGCGGGTCCACGCCAATGGCTACGGAAATATCATGAATTTCCTGGTTGGCGAACAGGCGATCCCGGTCCACTTCCCAGGCGTTCAGCACCTTGCCGCGCAGGGGCAAGATGGCCTGAAATTCCTTGTCGCGGCCCATTTTTGCAGAGCCACCGGCCGAGTCGCCCTCGACCAGAAACAGTTCGGAGCTCTCCAGATCGTGCGATTCGCAGTCCGTGAGCTTGCCGGGCAACACGGCTACCCCCGAGCTTTTACGTTTTTCCACTTTCTGGGCCGAACGGGTACGGGCCTGAGCCTGACGCACCGCCACTTCAGCCAATTTTCGACCCTGATCCACATTCGCATGCAGATGCAGTTCCAGTGCGTTGCGTACATAGCCACTGACCAGACGCACGGCATCGCGGCTATTGAGTTTTTCCTTGATTTGCCCCTGGAATTGCGGATCCAGCACTTTGGCCGACAGCACAAAACTGGCACGGGCAAAGACGTCCTCAGCCTGCAGCTTGACGCCCTTGGGAATCAAACTGTGCAGCTCGGCAAAGCTGCGCACGGCCTGATACAGACCATCACGCAAGCCCGATTCGTGCGTCCCCCCGGCACTGGTCGGAATCAGATTGACATAAGACTCGCGCACAATCTGAGAGTCCAGGGTCCAGGCCACGACCCAATGAGCCCCTTCACCAGGGGAGAAATTATCGTCATCTTTCGGGGCGTACTGGCGGCCCTCGAATAGAGGCACCAACAACTCCACGCCGTCCATCTCTTCTTGCAAATAACCGCGCAAACCGTCCTCATAGCACCATTGCTGGCGCTGGCCGGTTTTCTGCTGCACCAGCTCCACGGTCACCCCTTCCAGCAAGACCGCTTTGCTATGCAGGATGTGCGTCAGTTGAGCCAGGGGAATCTGGGCGGAGTCAAAGTACTTGGGGTCAGGCCAGACCCGCACACGGGTCCCGGTCTTGCGCTTGCCCACGGTGCCCGTCTGGGTCAGGGGCTGCTCCAGCTCGCCGTCGGCAAACACAATTTCATTGGCTTGCCCGTCGCGCCAGACCAGCACTTCCAGGCGACGCGACAAGGCGTTGGTCACCGACACACCCACCCCATGCAAACCGCCGGAAAAGGCATAGGCTCCGCCATTGAGCTTGTCGAACTTGCCCCCGGCATGCAGTCGAGTGAACACCAGCTCAACCACGGGCGCATTCTCTTCAGGATGCAAGCCAACGGGAATACCGCGCCCATCATCCTCGACCTGGATACCGCCGTCCTCCAGCAAGGTAACGGTCAGGGTGCGGGCAAAACCAGCCAGGGCTTCGTCGGCGGCGTTATCGATGACCTCCTGCACAATATGCAGGGGATTATCCGTGCGGGTATACATGGCCGGGCGCTGCCGGACCGGTTCCAGCCCTTTAAGCACCCGTATAGAAGATTCGTCGTAACGTGTAGTAGACAACTTGATTCCCGGTAGATCGTACAGAAAAACGCTATTTTACGAGTGGTTAGGCGCCAGTGGGGAAACGCTTTATTGGCGCGCGTTGCGCAGTGAATGCACATTATCAACCAGACGCAATGGTATCCTGTCAAAAATTGGCAACAAGACCGTCGCAATTGGCCGTAGAATACATTGTGCTCAGGTCACGCCACACGTATAGTTTTTCGTTATCTTTTATTTTTTTGCATTTTGCCATGAGCGACTCCATCATTCACGTTACAGACGCCTCCTTCGAGAGCGACGTCCTCAAAGCCGACCTTCCTGTTTTGGTCGATTATTGGGCTGCCTGGTGCGGCCCCTGTAAAATGATTGCACCTTTGCTTGATGAGGCGGCCGAACTGTATCAAGGTCGTGTTATCATCGCTAAGCTCAATGTCGATGAAAATCCCGACACTCCTGCTCAATTCGGTGTTCGCGGTATTCCAACGCTCATGCTGTTTAAAGACGGTAAAGTCGCCCAGACTAAAGTCGGTGCACTTTCCAAGTCTCAACTTAGCGCGTTTCTCGACAGCTCCCTGTAATCTCTGATTAACCGCACGCAGGCCCATCGCTGGCCTGCGGTCTGCTGCTGAAAGCCCTTCCCCACACTCATGCACCTGAACGAATTAAAAGCTCTGCACGTCTCGCAGCTGCTAGAAATGGCTGCCACTTTGGAAATCGACAACGCGAACCGCTTGCGCAAGCAAGAGCTGATGTTCGCGATCATGAAAAAGCACGCCAAAAAAGGCGAGCAGATTTTCGGTGACGGGGTGCTTGAAGTCCTGCCGGATGGTTTTGGCTTCCTGCGTTCGCCAGAAACCTCCTACCTGGCCAGCACAGACGATATTTATATCTCTCCCTCGCAGATACGCCGTTTCAATCTGCACACAGGCGACTCCATTGAAGGCGAAGTGCGCACCCCTAAAGACGGTGAACGCTACTTTGCCCTGGTCAAGGTCGACAAGGTCAACGGCATGCAACCCGAGGCCATCAAACATCGCATCATGTTTGAGAACTTGACCCCGCTGCATCCTGATCAGCCCATGCGCCTGGAGCGTGACATCAAAAGCGAAGAGAACATCACAGGCCGTATCCTGGATATCTTCTCGCCTATCGGCAAGGGCCAGCGCGCCCTGATCGTAGCCAGCCCCAAATCCGGTAAAACCGTGATGATGCAGCACATGGCTCACGCCATCACGACCAATTACCCCGAGGCCGTCATGATCGTCCTGCTAGTGGACGAACGCCCCGAGGAAGTGACCGAAATGCAGCGTACCGTACGCGGCGAAGTGGTGGCCTCCACCTTTGATGAACCCGCGACGCGTCACGTACAAGTGGCCGAAATGGTGATCGAAAAGGCCAAACGCCTGGTTGAATTGAAAAAAGACGTGGTGATCCTGCTGGACTCCATTACCCGTCTGGCTCGCGCCTACAACACCGTGGTCCCTGCTTCGGGCAAGGTATTGACCGGTGGTGTAGACGCCAACGCCCTGCAGCGCCCCAAACGCTTTTTTGGTGCTGCCCGTAATCTGGAAGAAGGTGGCTCCTTGACCATCATCGGTACTGCCCTGATCGAGACCGGCAGCCGCATGGACGAAGTCATCTATGAAGAATTTAAAGGTACCGGCAACTGCGAGATCCATCTGGAGCGCCGCCTGGCCGAAAAACGCATTTACCCTGCCATCAACCTGAACAAGTCAGGTACACGTCGCGAAGAATTACTGATCAAACCCGACCTTCTACAAAAGGTCTGGGTTTTGCGCAAATTCATCCACGGAATGGATGAAATTGAAGCCATGGAGTTTATCCTGGACAAAATCCGGGCAACAAAGACCAACTCCGAATTCTTCGACATGATGAAGAAGTAAATCGAACATCCTGCGCAAGCCTCTCTATACGAGAGGCTTGCTTGCGATGGGCGTATTGATCGGGTGCAATCCCATGCATCCATTCTTTCAATCTGCTGAGTTCTACTCGAAATCTCAGTATTGCAAACAGAGTTCGCTTGCAATGAAATCTATCTCTCTAGAACAGTTCCTAGCCAGAGTGCAGTCCCGCGACCCAAGTCAGCCTGAATTTATGCAGGCCGTACGGGAAGTGATGACCAGCTTGTGGCCCTTCATCGAGAAAAACCCCCAGTACGCCGACCACGGTCTGCTCGAGCGTCTGGTTGAACCCGAACGTGTTATCCAGTTTCGTATTTCCTGGGTAGATGATCGTGGCCAGGTTCAGGTCAATCGCGGTTTCCGTATTCAGCACAATAATGCCATTGGTCCTTTCAAGGGCGGCATGCGCTTTCACCCCTCGGTCAATCTGTCTATCCTGAAGTTCCTGGCTTTTGAGCAGACCTTCAAAAATGCCTTGACCACCCTGCCCATGGGCGGCGGCAAAGGCGGCGCGGATTTTGATCCCAAAGGCAAATCAGATGGCGAAGTCATGCGCTTTTGCCAGGCCCTGATTGTTGAGCTTTACCGTCATCTGGGTCCAGACACCGACGTTCCTGCAGGTGATATCGGCGTAGGCGCGCGTGAAGTGGGCTTTATGGCCGGCATGATGAAAAAACTCTCCAACAGCGCGGCCAGTGTCTTTACCGGCAAGGATTTGTGCTTTGGCGGCAGTTTGATTCGTCCTGAGGCCACGGGCTATGGCACCGTATATTTCGTACAGGAAATGTTGGCACGTAAAGGGCTGTCTTTAGACGGCATGACAGTGTCCGTTTCTGGCTCGGGCAATGTCGCTCAGTACGCCATTGAAAAATGCCTGGACCTGGGTGCCAAAGTGGTGACCGTTTCCGACTCGCAAGGTTGCGTGGTGGATATGGATGGCTTTACGCGTGAAAAACTGGCGGCTCTGATGCACATTAAAAATGTACAGCGCGGCAGCTTGGTCGATTATGCCCAACAACACCGCCTGCTGTACGAGCACGGAAAACGTCCTTGGCACATCCCCGTCGATGTCGCCCTGCCTTGCGCAACCCAGAACGAGCTCGATGGCAAAGACGCCGAAATTCTGATCAAGAATGGTGTGCGTTGCGTCGCCGAAGGTGCCAATATGCCCAGCACGCTGGACGCAGTCGATGCCTTTATCCACGCCAAGATTCTGTATGCCCCAGGTAAGGCCAGCAATGCTGGTGGTGTCGCCGTCTCTGGTCTGGAAATGAGCCAAAACGCCCAGCGTTTGAACTGGACACGTGAACAAGTTGACGCAAAGCTGCACTCCATCATGCGTGACATCCACGAAAATTGTGTGAACTATGGTCAAGAAAGCGACTTCATCCACTACGTTAACGGCGCCAATATTGCCGGCTTTGTCAAAGTCGCCAATGCCATGCGTCATCAAGGTGTTTATTAAGTTTTGCGCCTTGCTCAGTAGTCAAAAAACCGCCCACAAGGCGGTTTTTTTTGTCCACAGAATCCGACATTCATATAACGGCAGCCAGATAAGCTCCCTGAAAAAAGCTCGTCAGCGCTCCACAAAAAATCAAAACCGAGCTTTTTGATCCACCGCCGCTGCCATGGCCTTGCCAATCGTGGCTATGGCCGCATTGCGCGCTTCCATCGAGGCCTTGGTTTCCGTGATGTAGACAGCCGCCACCAGCGGCCCACGCTCAGGGGGCCACATCACCGCCACGACACCGCGTGTGCCGTAAGCGGCTGCCCCGGTTCGGTCTGCTACGGTCCAGCTTTCAGGAACGCCTGCTCGCAACAAGGGTCCGCCCACTTCGTTATGGCGCAACCAGTCAATCAGCCGATCACGGTCTGAGGCTTTAAGCGCGTCGCCCAAAACCAGATTCCGCAAAGTTTGCACCATGGCTTGCGGGGTCGTTGTGTCGCGCAGGTCGCCGGGCGTGGCTTCATTCAAGCTGGGCTCGTTGCGATCCAGGCGCGTCACCGTGTCACCCACGCCACGAAGAAAGGACGTGATAGCCTCAGGCCCGCCCAGAATCTCCAAAACCCCATTAGCGGCACTATTGTCGCTGTTGCGCATCGTGATCGCACACAATTGAGCTGCTGATACCTGCTGGCCGATCAGCTCCTTTGTGGTGGGTGCGTAAGACTGAATGGCCTCCTCCTTGATCAGCCAGGCAGTTTTCATCGCACCTGGCCCTCGGGCCAACAAAGCCGCACAGATCAAGGCCTTGCTGGTACTGGCCATAGGAAAGCGCTCATCGGCACGGTATTGCCACCACTGCCCGTCTGCCGTGTCCAGTACGGCCAGACCAACACGGGCCTGCAAGGACTGTTCGACCTCTTGTACGGCCCGAACCACCGGATGGGTTTGCGCCCCAACAGCATGGAAAGACAGGCCCGCCACAACCAATGTCGCTGCCAGTCGTTTCAGTCTATGTGCGCTCATCGGCCCATCCTTGGTATAAGAGTTAAATCACGAAAAAACCTTGCTGCTACCCTGACGAAGACCTACGCAAAAGCGTTTTGGGTAAAGCGCCTGGTCTCAAGGCTCAATCCGCGGCTGCTTCTCTTTTTTCGCAGTGCTGGCCGCCGGCACCTCCAGCTCTTTGAGCTGCGGATCATCAATCTTGCCTGTCACTGCATAAGAGACAGACAGGTGACTGCTCATTGGGATCTGCATCAACCACTGCGTCAACAAAGCCCCTACCCCTACCATCGGGTTAACCGTGAAATAGGCCGCAATCGCCGCGCCGCTCATATCCAGATTCGGATTGACCACCGCAATCAAATCCAACGTCTCATCCTTGATATCAATCCAGCCTTCCAGGTTGACCGCTCCCGCCGGGCCCTTGATCTGATAATTATCCAGCTCCAGCTTGCCCTGCGACAGGTTCATGCGCCCGGTCAGGCTATCGAATGCAAAGCCTTGCTTCACGGCGCCGAACAAGTCCATATCCAGTCTGCTCAAGCGTGAAATGGACTGCAGGCTGAGCAACTCCAGCAATTTTGCCGAGCGTGATTTCAGGCTGATAAAGCGTCCTTTACGTAGATCCACATTGAACTGGCCACGAATGTTGCGCTTATCAAAAGACCAGGGGAAATTACTCCAGAACAAGGCGGCCTGCACCGTTCCCTCGCCATCTTTAATGGACTCTGTCAACAAGCCGCTGACATCCACAAACTGCCCCAAATTGCTTACCTGGCTATTGGCAAGCAATTCCAGCCCTCGCTGTGGCCCACTCAATGCCAAAGAACCGTAACCGTGCAGTTGCATGCCCTGCGCGTTCAAGGAAACGTTTTCAAGGGTCCATTTGTGGCCCTTTCCTGCGGGCTTGCCTTTGGCTTCCAAAGCACCAAAGCGCACGCCCTGTATCTGCAAATCATCCACCTTGAACGAGATCGCAGGCAAAACCAGATCATCGCTCATGGGCAGGTCGGCGTCGGGCCAAGCCCAATCCGGCCTGCCACCATTCAGGTACAAATGGGAAAAATTGGCGTTGAACATGCCGGTATAGCGGCCGCCTTGATGCTGCGCCTGCAAACGCCCTTCAGCTTGCTTGGCCTTCAGGCTCAGAAACAAGCTGCCAGCGGCATCTTCCGTGCTTTCCATCTCCAACTGATCCAGCACTTGCCCTCTAAAAAATGCCTGATCCGCTTTCAGGCGCACCCGTTCCAGCAAAGGCAACAGGGGACGGCCCGACGGAATCAAAGGACTGCCGTCCAGATTTTGACCGAACTCCTCGACGACTCTCTCCCAGGCATCCAGATCCATACGGTCATAGCGGCTATGCAATTCCAGGCCACGTTTGGGCCAACTCACTAGCCCCGGCGTTCCCATGCTGCCACTTTGAAAATAGCTGCCTTGACGGGAACCTTGAGCATGCAACAGGTTCAACAAAAAGGTCTGTCTGTCTTGCAGGCTGATCTGCAAGCGGTCCATCTTGGCGGCAGAGTCGCTGCTCCAATCTGCCTTCAATTTGGCTGCACGCTCGGCAGGTTTGTAGAAAGGCTCGGGCAAGTTCAGCGCCAGCCCCGTCAGATCGGACTCCGCGCCAAAGGAAAAAGAACCCTTGGCATCGAGCTTCATTAATACCTGATAGGGAGTCTGCCCTTGCAGACGCTGTACGCCCTTCAATTCCAGGTATTGCTCCAGACCTTGCGCAGTGATCACACCATTTATGCGCAAACCGGGCTTGCCGGGCTCGAGCACACCACTGATTTGGGTGTCGCCCCCCAGCACCTTGCCCGTCAAGGTTTGGGCACTGACGCCCTTTTCACTGAAGGCGAGCTCGCCCTTTAACGCCGTCAATGACGGAGCTTCAGGCATGTACTGAAACTCGCTATTGTTCATCTGGATTTGCCCCTGTACCTGGGTGTCATCCGCATTATCCAAAGGAACCTGCAATTTGATGGGTACAGTCCAATCCCCTTTAACGCGACTGTCGGCCAGCAAGCCATCCAGCAAGGCGTTCAGGGGGGACTGGTGCACCAGGGCCAGATAGCTGGTCGCTGGAGCCTGAGACACGCCCTCCAGCTTCAGAAAGCTGTTTTGCTCCAAGGACGTGATGTGGGTCTGAATATCGCGCAGCACAATATCCGGCTGCTTGGCGATAGGCATGCGCGCCTGCTGAGCCACAATATCCAGATTATCGTTATGCATGCGTATGCTGCCTTGTATGCCTTCCAGACGTGGCCAGGCCAAACGTTGGGGCTGGGCAGGCTGATAATCCACAATCCCTTCACCCAAAATCCCGACCACTTCAAAGCTGCCATCCGCCGGGCTCAGGCCATACGGGAAGGTGTCCAGGCCACCTTGCAAGCGGATTGTCCCGTCTCGTACCGCCCCCTGTACCAGTCCAGCCTGCATCCATTCACGCGCCAAAGGGTTGACCGTCAAAGGCAGGTAATTCACCAAAGCCGCCAGATTCAGGTGCGTGAATTGCCCCTGCCAGTCAGCCACACCCGCCTCAAACTTGGCATCCTCACGCCAACTACCTGTTAATTGCGCATCTAAATCAGGATTACGCAGAGCCAGATTCATGTTGCCAAGGCTCAGTCTGGCCTGCTCATCGCGATGAACCATGCCTTGGGCATTGAGCTGATCCAATGCCAAATAGTGGGCAAACAAATCGGGCAGGCGCAGACCAAAGCCATTCATCGACAGCGTCCACTGCACGTCGCCACTTTGCTTACCTTGGGCCAATGCCTGCACATCACGGAAACTGCCATTGAGCTCCAGATGGGCTTGCTCCAACTGCAGGCGATCTTCGCTATCCGTCAGCACGGCCACATCCTGCAATCGGGCTGCCAGTTGAATCTGTACGGCCTGGGCGGCTTGAGGCTGGCGGGCCTGGGCACGCATATCGATCCAGCCTCTGTCCAGAATCACAGGTACGTCCAGCCAAGGGCGCAGCGCGGGAGTATCGACCCCATTGGCCTGCGCCGTCATCTCCCAGGGCAAGTCCATCACATCCACGTTTTCGGGCAGACGACGCTTGCCCTGCACGCGCAAGGCCAAAGCCAGGGATTCGCCCAGATCGGCGGGCAAGGCCGTAGCCAGATTGACCTCGTGCCAACCCTGCCTGTAGCCAATCTGCAATTCAATCGATGGCAGAGTCAAGGCAGGCGCGCCACGCAGATCATCCTGCCATTGCAAGGACGTACCCTGAATATGAATGCCACGCTGCTCCAGCAACCAACGAACCGGCCCTTGCCAGACTTCGGGTTCTGCTGGGGCACGGTCATTGTTGAGATCCAGTACCTGGCCCATCACCAGAATCTGGCCCTCAGGATCGCGCCGCACCGGGATCGTCAAACCTTGTACATCCAGCTGGCGCAATTGCAGCGAACCGCTGAACAAGGACTTCCAGCTGATATCGGCTTGCAGCTTGGGCAACTGCAACATGGGCTCTTGCCCTGGCTCTGACAGCGACAGGTTCGTCACAGAAAGATGGGGATTCCAGCCCTGCCAGTCGCCTTTTAATTCTTGAATCTGAACTTGCAGGCCGGTTTGCTCACTGATTTTCTCCACCAGATAGGGGCGCAAATTATCCAGTTGGGGCACGAGCAGATAACGTAGCCCGACAAGGCTTAGCATCAGCGCAAAATAGAGCACTAGCGCCAGTCGCACAAGCCCTCGAACTACCATGCAATCAATTCCCGAGTATAGTTAGATACGGTCATTTCCGGCCTTGTCAGACAAGTCATCTCACTTGTCGTCCCCCCTTATCCGAAAAGCCTCTTATCGTATGAGCCAGTCCATTATATTGAAGCCCGTGATGCAATGGTCCGGCCCCTTGCGTCGAAAAGTAAACGCTCAGCCACAATTTGGGGCGTGGTTGCAAGAGCAAGCCCAGCACCCTGTCACCGCCACACTGATTACGCAATGGTATAGGACTTTACTGCCCGAACCCGATAATGATCGCTTGGCACAAGTGCGTCAGGCCTTGCGCCAACTGCGTGAACGGGTCTTTCTGGTACTGATGATCCGTGATATCAATGGTCTGGCCCCTCTTGAAGAGGTGATGCTGGCCATGAGTAGCCTGGCTGATCTGGCCGTGGCACAAGCGTATGAAACCGTCGCCCGACAACTGGCTGAAGTACACGGTATTCCTAAAAACTCGGAAACTGGCTTACCCCAGGAGATGATTATTTTAGGTATGGGTAAGCTGGGTGGAGGGGAATTAAACGTTTCCTCAGACATTGATCTGATCATGCTCTATGACGAGGACGGTGAGACCGATGGCCGCCGCCCCCTGAGCTATCACGAGTTTTACGGCAAAGTAACCCAGCGCATGATGCCCGTGCTGTCCGATACCGACGCCTTCGGGCAGGTATTTCGCACGGACCTGCGCCTGCGTCCGGACGGGGATTCCGGGCCGCTGGCCTGGAGCATGCAGGCGCTGGAAAACTATCTGGTCAACCAAGGCCGGGAATGGGAACGCTATGCGTGGATCAAGGCCCGCCCTATCAAGGCCCAGGCTTTTGAGGGCAGCCGCAGCGCCGGTGATGTGCATCACTTCGAGGCACTGCGTACCCCTTTTGTGTACCGCAAATATTTTGACTTTGATGCCCTGTCTGCCTTGCGCGGCCTGCGCGAGCGCATTCGCCAGGACTGGACGCGCCGCGCCCTGAACCGCAATGGCGTGGAAACCTGGCACAACATCAAGCTGGGAGACGGTGGGATCCGGGAAATTGAGTTCGTCGTCCAGCTCAATCAGCTGATTCGCGGGGGACGACAGCCTTCCCTGCAAACACCCAGCCTGCACAAAGCATTGCAAGGTCAGTGTGCGGCCGGTCTGCTGGACCAGGAGGTCTGCGACAAGCTGCTGGCCGCTTATACCTTCTTGCGACGTGTCGAACACCGCCTGCAGTATCGCGAGGACGAACAAACCCATTTGCTGCCCCAGGACGAGGAGCTACGCACCGAGCTGGCGGCCACCTTGGGCCTGAGCCTGGCTGATTTCGACGAACAGTTAGGACAGCACAGAAAATTTGTCTCGCACACCTTCCGCAATGCCTTCCGTCTGGCAGGCATGGGCGAAGAAGCCAGTACCGAACCTCCTGCGGCGGCTGCACCCGCCCCCGAAGAAAGCAAGGCAGAGCACGATCAGGCTTTGCAGGAACGCATCGAACAATTGCGTCAGGCTCTGCTAAATAGCCATCGTCTGCGCAGCCTGCCCAATGCCAGCCTGGATCGCGTACAGCGCCTGATCCCCTTGGCCGAGGACTACGCCTGCCGCTCCGAGAACCCGGAAGTCACCGCAACCCGCCTGTTCAACCTGATCGAGCTGATCGCCCAGCGTAGCGCGTATCTGGCTTTGCTGGCCGAGTACCCAGATACGCTAGCCCGCGTTGCCCGAATTGTCTCGGCCAGTCCGTGGGCCGCACAGTATCTGGCTCAATACCCGCTCTTACTGGACAGCCTGATCGAATGGCATTCGCTGATGGAGATTCCGGACTTTGCCGCCCTGTCCGAGCAAATGCGCCGCGATCTTGATGCCTGCCGCTTGCCCGATGGCCAAGCCGATGTCGAACAGCAGATGAACATGATGCGCGACTGGCAGCACCAGATCACGTTCCAATTGCTGGCCCAGGACCTGGAAGGTGTACTGACCGTCGAGGCTCTGGCCGACCAACTCTCGGCTCTGGCCGATATGATGCTGGCCGAGACACTGGAGCGCACCTGGCCTCTGACACGCCCCCGCAGCCTGGGCCCAGAACACGACTCCTCACCGCACTTTGCCGTCATTGCCTACGGCAAGCTGGGGGGCAAGGAAATTGGCTATGCGTCCGACCTGGATCTGGTATTTCTGTACGACGATCCCAGCCAAGACAATGTAGAGCGCTACATCAAGCTGGCGCGCCGCATGACCAGTTGGTTGTCGGCCATGACCTCCTCGGGACGTCTCTACGATATTGACCTGCGTTTACGCCCCGATGGCGATGCCGGTTTGCTGGCTGTCAGCGTGGATGCCTTCGAGCAGTATCAGACGCGGAGTGCCTGGTCCTGGGAGCATCAAGCCATTACCCGTGCCCGTTTCGTGACCGGGGATGCCCAGATCAAAAACCGCTTCGATGACATCCGCCGATCCATCTTATTGATGGAACGGGACCAACGCAAATTACGTGCAGATATTCTGGACATGCGTGACAAGATCAGTGCCGGACACCCCAACCGCAGCGAACTTTTTGACTTGAAGCACGACCGGGGCGGCATGGTGGATGTGGAGTTCATCACCCAGTATCTGGTGCTGTGCCATAGCCGCGAGCATCCCAAACTGCTGGAAAACCTGGGCAATATCGCCTTGCTGGGTATTGCCGCGCAGGCGGGCCTGATCGCGGTCGACCATGCTCAGGAAGTGGCCGATGCCTACCGCGCCCTGCGCCGCCGTCAGCACGCTTTGCGTCTGGAAGGAGCAGAAAAAGCCCGTGTGCCGCAATCTGAGCTGACCCAGGAACGGCAGGCCGTGACACGCCTTTGGGACGAGGTCCTGGGGTACTAAGGCAACAGATTGATTTCACTAAACTTTGCCAAGAATCTACAATAGTCGCATTGATTTATTGTGCGACCGACTCGGGACGCCTTTTTACTCGGATTCAGATTCATGTCCACTCAGCTCAATCGTCCAGTTTTAACCATGCCGGAGAAGCGCGAGAAATTGCTGCTGCACTCCTGCTGCGCCCCCTGTTCGGGCGAGGTGATGGAGGCCTTGCACGCCTCGGGGATTGAATACACCGTTTTTTTCTACAACCCCAATATCCATCCTGTACGCGAGTACGAACTGCGCAAGCAGGAAAACATCCGTTTTGCCGAACAGCACGGCATCGAGTTCATTGACGCCGACTACGACGTAGATAACTGGTTTGAACGTGTACGCGGCCTGGAGCACGCTCCCGAGCGTGGCGAGCGCTGCACGGTCTGCTTTGACATGCGCTTTGAGCGCACGGCCCTCTACGCCCATGAAAATGGCTACGACATCATCTCCAGCGTGCTGGGTATCTCGCGCTGGAAAGACATGAACCAGATCAACGACTGCGGCGAACGCGCCGCAGCCCGTTATCCGGAGATGAAGTACTGGACCTACAACTGGCGCAAAGGGGGCGGC
Source organism: Alcaligenes aquatilis (assembly GCF_003076515.1). Taxonomy (NCBI): domain Bacteria; kingdom Pseudomonadati; phylum Pseudomonadota; class Betaproteobacteria; order Burkholderiales; family Alcaligenaceae; genus Alcaligenes; species Alcaligenes aquatilis. Next base: position 1,517,265 of record NZ_CP022390.1, read on the forward strand.
TCGCAACGCATGCTGGAAATCAGCAAACGCGAGAACTTCTATCAGCAGGAGTACTGCGGTTGCGTGTACTCGCTGCGGGACACCAACCGCCACCGCCGCTCGCAAGGCCGCCCTCGTGTCGAGATCGGTGTGAAGTTCTACGGCAAGGACGAACTGGACCTGACACCGCCTCCAGCTCCGGTTCAAGAGAACGCTTAAAAATGGGAATAGGCTGGTGGCTGGATTGATCATCTCACTGGGGCCCATTCCTCTTGAGACCCTAGGCAGGAATGATTTAGAGGCCAGCCGATAGGCACTTAGCCGATTAACCTCCGCCTACGACACGGAATATCAGCATTCATCTAGATGCTGACGGTCAAGCGATCAAACCACTTCAATCCAAAACACCATCGCCTAGTCTCAAAGTCACGTGTTCCAAATAGCAATGAGCACAAAAAAACCGCCTTGGATTTCCAAGGCGGTTTTTCTTTACAACGTCGATGACGAGGTGCAACACGGCAGCCTACTTTAAAACCTCAACTTGAGTGACGCATTAAGCAATCCGGTAGCACCGTCGCCATCAAAGCCCTGCTGATTACTGGATACTGCGGGTGAACGTAAACTCGCCGTCCTTCCAGTCCACAGGCACCACGTCTTTAGGACCAAAGCGGCCTTCCAGGATCAGGCGTGCCACCGGGTTCTCAATATACTGCTGAATAGCACGTTTCAAAGGACGGGCACCGAACACAGGATCGAACCCGGCCTTGGCCAACTGCGCCAAAGCAGCGTCGCTCACTTCCAGATGCATGTCACGCTGAGCCAGGCGCTGATCCAGACGTTCAAGCTGGATACGAGCAATGGACTCGATGTGTTCTGCTTCCAGACTGTGGAACACCACCACCTCGTCGATACGGTTCAGGAACTCGGGGCGGAAATGCTGTTTCACTTCTTCCCACACCACTTCCTTGATCACATCGTAAGGCTCACCCGACAAACGCTGGATATGCTGCGAACCCAGGTTGGAGGTCATGATGATCACCGTGTTGCGAAAGTCCACCGTACGGCCCTGGCCATCGGTCAAACGACCATCGTCCAGCACCTGCAAGAGCACGTTAAAGACGTCGGGGTGTGCTTTCTCTACCTCGTCCAGCAAAATCACCGAATAAGGTTTGCGACGCACGGCCTCGGTCAGGTAACCGCCCTCTTCATAGCCCACGTAGCCGGGAGGCGCCCCGATCAAACGAGCCACCGAGTGTTTCTCCATGAATTCGCTCATATCGATGCGAATCATGTGATCCTCGGAGTCAAAGAGGAAGTTGGCCAATGCTTTGGTCAGCTCGGTCTTACCCACACCGGTTGGCCCCAGGAACAAGAAGGAACCATACGGGCGGGAAGGGTCAGACAGACCCGCACGCGAGCGACGGATAGCATCCGACACCAAACGTACCGCTTCACCTTGGCCGACCACACGCTTGTGCAGGTAGTCTTCCATTTGCAAGAGCTTTTCACGCTCGCCCTGCATCATCTTGGACACAGGAATACCGGTTGCACGTGAGACCACTTCCGCGATTTCCTCGGCACCGACCTGCGTGCGCAGCAAGCGAGGTTTGTCCTGATCGGCCTTGTCCATATTGGCTTCGGCCGCTTTCAGGCGCTCTTCCAGCTCGGGCAGCTTGCCGTACTGCAGCTCAGCCAATTTATCGAACTGGCCCTTGCGTTGCAGCTCAGCCATTTCGGCACGAACTTTCTCGATTTCCTCTTTAACAACTTGCGAGCCCTGAACCGCCGCTTTTTCGGCTTTCCAGATCTCTTCATAGTCGTTGTACTCGCGCTGCAGCTTTTCCATCTCGTCATTGATGGCCTGCAAACGACGCTGAGAGGCTTCATCCGTGTCCTTGATGACGGCTTCACGCTCGATCTTCAACTGAATGATGCGGCGATCCAGCTTATCCATGACCTCGGGCTTGGAGTCAATCTCCATACGGATACGGGCAGCGGCCTCATCGATCAGGTCAATGGCCTTATCGGGCAGGAAGCGGTCCGTAATGTAACGCTGCGACAGCTCGGCCGCAGCCACAATGGCCGGGTCGGTAATCGCCACACCATGGTGCAGCTCGTAGCGCTCCTGCAAACCACGCAGGATCGCAATAGTGGACTCCATGTCCGGCTCGTTAACCAGCACCTTCTGGAAACGACGCTCCAAAGCGGCATCCTTCTCGATGTACTGGCGGTACTCGTTCAGCGTGGTGGCACCAATACAATGCAGTTCACCGCGCGACAAGGCCGGTTTGAGCATGTTGCCGGCATCCATCGCACCTTCGGCCTTGCCGGCGCCCACCATGGTGTGCAGCTCGTCAATAAAGACAATGGTTTTGCCATCGTCCTTGGACAGCTCTTTCAAGACAGCTTTCAGACGCTCTTCAAATTCGCCACGGTACTTGGCACCGGCCAGCAAAGCAGCCAGGTCCAACACCAGAACGCGCTTGCCCTTCAGGGTTTCAGGCACTTCGTTGTTCACGATACGCTGCGCCAAACCTTCCACGATGGCGGTCTTACCCACCCCAGGTTCACCAATGAGAACAGGGTTGTTCTTGGTACGGCGCTGCAGAATCTGGATCGTGCGGCGAATTTCGTCATCACGGCCAATAACCGGGTCCAACTTGCCCAGACGAGCACGCTCGGTCAAGTCAGTGGTGTATTTGTCCAAGGCCTCACGATTGCTGTCACCTTCAGCGTCACTCACATTGGCACCACCGCGTACGGCTTCAATGGCCGCCTCCAGCGCACGGCGCTGCAAACCCGCATCGCGCAAAGCACGACCGGTTTCGCCTTTATCATCGGCCAGGGCCAGCAAGAACAATTCACTGGCAATATAAGTATCACCGCGTTGAGCGGCTTCCTTGTCGGTTTTAGCCAAAGCGGCTTGCAAGGCCGAACTGAGCTGCTGCTGACCTTCCGCCCCTTGCACCTTGGGCAGATTGGAGATCAGGCGGTTAAGCTCGTTTTCCAGGCGGGGAATGGCAACGCCCGCACGAGCCAGCAAACTGCCTGTGCCTGAATCGGCATCAGCCAGCAAGGCGACCAGTACGTGGGCGGGTTCCAAATAGGGATTGTCTTCGCGAACAGCCAGGCTCTGCGCATCGGCTAGAGCCTGTTGAAACTTCGTTGTCAATTTATCGATTCGCATAGAATTTTCACTTGAGAAAATATGCGAGAAGCTAAAGCAAACAGTTACTAAATACTGCTTGCCCAGATTTCGCAACAAATAACAGGATGAATTGAAGATGAGGACAAAAACCAAGTATTCAAGTGTTTAGATCGCTTTTAAACAACAGCATGCCAAGAGCAGTATTACCGCGCTGTACCCGGCATGGACAGCCGTTTCACGTGTGACAAGAGCCTTAAGAACTAAACATATTAAGGATTAGCGGGAATACCAACCAATAAAAAGCTACAATTACACTTGATTTGACTCAAAGATTTAGCGTTTCGCCATCTGACATTATTCCTTATGCAAAAACGTATCTCGGTTACCGCTGACTCCATACGCTGCTCCAGCTGTATGCTCAATGAGGTGTGTCTACCTCTTGGGATGCCTAAGCACGAAATGGAGCGGTTGGACGAATTAGTCAAGGAGCGCATCCGCATCCCTAAGGGCGGCGTGCTGTTTCGACTGGCCGACTCAGTCGAAGGAATCTATGGTCTGCGCTCTGGTTCGATCAAGATGCAGCTGGAAGATTCCACTGGCCACATTCAGATTACGGGTTTTTTATTACCAGGAGAAATCCTGGGCATGGACAGCCTGGTTGAAAATCGGCATGTTTCCCATGCCATCGCCTTGGAAGACAGCGAAGTCTGTGTGATTCGCCTTGATGATCTGGACCGCCTGTCGGCCCAGTTGCCTATATTGCAACAACAGTTCCGTCGCCTGATGAGCAAGGAAATCAACCGCGCCCATCAGTTGATGATGACCTTGGCTGGACTGCGCTCCGAACAGCGCCTGGCTGCCTTCTTGCTGAACCTGTCCCAGCGTCTATCACTGCTGGGCTACTCCCCTTACGAGTTCATTCTGCGCATGAGCCGCGAAGAAATCGGCAACTTCCTGGGCCTGACGCTGGAAACCGTCAGCCGCCTGTTCTCACGCTTTGCACGCGAAGGTCTGCTGAAAATCTCTCAGCGCGAAGTCCACTTGCTGGATCTGGCCGCCCTGCGCTCTCTGGCAGGCACGGAGTGCGATTGAGCCTCATGGCTGCTGCCTAGGCCTCAAACAGGCTGCTGAACGTCTTTACAGCCCACTATACCGCTCCCCAGCACCCAAGCCCACACAAAAAAAGCACATGCAATTTGCATGTGCTTTTTTATCGTTTGGTGCTTGTCAGAATCAGTCCAGACTATCTGCCGGTTCAGCCAATACCGCTGGCGAACCGGCCGACATATACAAGCTAAGCGCGCACGCTACTGCAACGGCCAACCAAAACAGAAAAAACGCCACCGTATAAAAGGTCAGTCGATCTACTTGCATATGTCCAAGCACAACGATGTCCAACGGGTCTACCAAAGCAAACACAATTGCACTGAGCACCCCGGCGACCAGGAATGAAGGCCACAGTATCCACATCAACGATCGGATGGTCATTCGTACCCCCTTCTTGAACGGAAACATACTTCTCTCAACCCTAGCGTAACGGTGAATCGATTACGTTTAGCGCTGCTCAGGGGCAGGCTCTACCTTGCTGACAACCAGACCCTGCTTGACCCCCCCGTCCGTAATCCCTTGATTACTGAAATTCTGAAAGGCCAAGACAATCGTAATGACGCAGCCCACAATAGCCAGAGCTGGCCCTGCCATCAACAACCATGGCCACGGCTCGCGCCACCAGGGTCCACTGTCCTTTGATTCGTCCATGTTTTGCTCTTTATAAAATTACTGAGGAATGTAAAAACTACTGCGTTCGTTCACGTAGGTCTTGCGGCCCCCGTCGTGCTCGCCTACCGCCTGAATAGAAATATCATACAGGCCCGGCTTGGCACTACTAATTGGGACTTGCACCACGACCGGCAACAGTCTATTGCCTGCAGGCGCCACATGAATGTGATCCTGGCCGTTCTCGGTCAAATGAATGCGCGCGCCTTCCAGACCTGTGACGGACAACTGCAGCTCCATAGCCTCTTCCGAGGTATTGATCACTTGTAGACGGAACACGTTTTCAATCATGCCGCCGGGCACTTCGCGCCCCAGCGCGCCACGATCACGAATCACGTCCACGCGCATGGGCGTACGGGTCGCCAAGGTGTAGACGAAAGCACCACAAATGACGGCCAGGATCAGGATGTAAGACAACACGCGCGGTCGCAGCATGCGACGTCGCACCTGAGACTGCGTCATGCGTTCCTTGATGGCACGCTCTGAGGTGTAGCGGATCAGGCCTTTTTCGTAGCCCATCTTATCCATGACCTGGTCACAGACGTCCACACAGGCACCACAGCCGATACACATGTACTGCAAGCCATCACGAATATCGATACCGGTCGGACAGACCTGAACGCAGAGGCTGCAGTCCACACAGTCGCCCATGCCGGCTTCTTTGTGGTCAATCTTGCGAGATCGGCCACCACGGGTTTCACCCCGCACGAAGTCGTAGGTCACCACAAAGGTATCGCTGTCCACCATGGCACTTTGGAAACGTGCGTAGGGGCACATGTACTTACAGACGGCCTCGCGCATGAAACCGGCATTACCCCAGGTGGCAAAGGCGTAGAACAAGAGCCAAAACCACTGCCAAGGGCCCAGGGACAGAGCGATCAGCTCGCCGCCCAGTTCGCGGATAGGAGCGAAGTAGCCAATAAAGGTAAAGCCGGTCCACAAAGCAATCACGACCCACAGAAAGTGTTTGGTGGCTTTGAGCCGTAATTTACGAGCGTTCCAGGCCTGTTCATCCAGACGGATACGCGCCAGACGATCCCCTTCCACCTTGCGCTCGACCCACATGAAAATCTCTGTGTAGACCGTCTGCGGACAGGCGTAGCCACAAAACAAGCGGCCCGCCATAGCGGTGAAAAGGAATAAAGAGAAAGCAGATATCAGAAGCAGCACCGTCAGGTAAATAACGTCCTGGGGCCACAAAATCATGCCAAAGATATAGAACTTGCGTTCCAGCAGGTCAAACAGCACGGCCTGACGGCCATGCCATTCCAACCAGGGCAGACCATAGAAAATGATCTGCGTGAAATACACCATCCAGATCCGCCAACGGGCGAACACGCCCTTGACGGATCGTGGATAGATTTTGCTACGAACATCGACCAGCGCCTTCTCGACTTGCGGAGAGGTTCCACCCGCTCCCTTGGTGTTACGTGGAGGTTGCCACTTGGGCACAGTTCCCTGCGCATTATCAGCGCTGGGTTGGGAAGAATCACTACTCATTGCATGTCCTGAAGACGTCAGATCAATTTAAAAGACATTAGTTAGCCTGGGTCGGCGCGGGATTGGACAAGCCCCAAACCCAGCCCGCCAGCAACCGGATCTGCTCTGGCGTCAATGCTCCTTTTTGTGCCGGCATCTGGTTCGTGCGGCCCTGCAGCACCGTCTGAACGATAGTGGCCTCGGAACTGCCATACAACCAATAATCGTCCGTCAGGTCAGGCGCTCCCATCAGCGTATTACCTTTGGCATCCGCGCCGTGGCAGGCAAAACATGCGCTGTCGTACACACGTTTGCCCGCAACCAGACGCAAAGGATCTGCCGCCAGACCAGACAAAGAACGCACATACTGAGCGACGTCCGATGCTTCAGCCGGGCTGAACTGGGACTGTGGCGGCATAATGCCGGTACGGCCTTCGGTAATGGTGTACAGAATCGCATCGGGCTCGCCACCCCACAACCAGGCTTTGTTGGCCAGGTTAGGGAAGCTTGGGGAGCCTTGGGCATCCGAACCGTGACACTGGGCGCAATTGTTCAGGAACAAACGCTGGCCAATTTCACGCGCTTGCGGATCATGAGCAATCTCTTCAATGGGCATTTCGCGGTAACGAGCGTACACAGGCTCCAGACGCTCATTAATTTCGGCCTGTTGCTGCTTGACCTGCTGACCAGCGGTAAAGCCCAAAGTCCCCTTGAAGCTACCCAAACCGGGATACAGCACCAGATAACCCAATGCAAACACACACAGGCCGATGTACATCACCGTCCACCAGCGAGGCACAGGTGTATTCAGTTCGGTCAGGTCACCGTCCCAGACGTGGCCAGTATCTTCCACGTCCACTGTTTTGCCCAGAAATGCGCGCTGGGTAAAGAGCAGCCACAAACAAAATATGATGCCAAGCAAGGCGATGCCGGAGATCCAAAGGCTCCAGCCACTATTAAAAAAGTCACTCATTCGGAACCCCCAGGGTTTTTATCGTTGCTTCCCTCGTCGGGCAAGGCGAAAGGCAGAAGCGCTGCTTCTTCGTTGGCCTGGCGGCGTCCCCGAGAGAACGCCCACCAGCAAATGCCAAGGAAGGTCGCCATCGCCAAAGCAGTCATAACACCGTTGATGATGGCTACCATTTAGAAGCTCCCCTGCTCCACAGCCTTGGCAGCTGCGTCGCGACTGGCCACACCCAAGCCCTGCAGATAAGCGACGACCGCGTCTTCCTCGGTCTTGCCTATCAATTGTTCGGGTGCGGCATCAATTTGTTCCTGTGTGTAAGGCACACCCAACTTACGCAGCACATTCATACGGTCCTGGATATTTGCGCCTTCCACCGAGTTTTTCTGCAGCCAAGGGTAGGCAGGCATATTGGACTCTTTCACTACATTGCGTGGATTGCGCAGGTGAATGCGGTGCCACTCGTCGTTGTAACGCTGACCCACACGAGCCAAATCCGGGCCGGTACGCTTGGAACCCCACAGGAAGGGGTAGTCGTACACCGACTCACCAGCCAGCGAATAAGGACCATAGCGTTGTACTTCAGACTGCAACATACGGATCTGCTGGGAGTGACAGCCTACACAACCCTCGCGGATGTAGATGTCACGCCCCATCAGGCGCAAGGGCTCGTAAGGCTCGACCCCTTCAGTGGGCTGTGTGGTCGAGTGCTGAAAAAACAAAGGAACGATTTGTACCAGGCCCGCGAAGGAAATCACCAAAATACTCAGAATAATCAGCAGCCCGGTATTTCTCTCGATCGTGGCATGAGAAAAGCGTTTATTAGTGTCATTAGCCATGATTTACTCCTTAGGCCAGCAAGGTGGTTTGGCCCACCAGTGCTGGGTCGCGGGCATCCGGGTTTTTCAGAGGCACAACAGGGTTGATATCTTTTTGACCTGCACGAATGGTCAGGAACACGTTCCAGGACATGAGCAAGATACCGGCCACAAAGAAGGCGCCGCCCAAAGCACGGATTGCGTAGAAGGGATAAGTCGCCTTCACGACTTCCACAAAGCTGTACGTCAAGGTGCCATCCACACTGGTAGCACGCCACATCAGGCCTTGCATGACACCGGCAATCCACATCGCGGCGATATACAGCACGACGCCCAGAGTCGCCAGCCAGAAGTGCAGGTCGATCAGACGAGGACGAGCCATTTCCGTGCGGCCGTACAAACGTGGGATCAGGTAATACAAGGAACCGAAGGTAATCATGGCAACCCAGCCCAGCGCACCAGAGTGCACGTGGCCCACTGTCCAGTCGGTGTAGTGCGACAGCGCGTTGACCGTACGGATAGCCATCATGGAACCTTCAAAGGTGGACATGCCGTAGAAGGACAGGGCCACAACCATGAACTTCAGAATCGCATCAGTACGCAGCTTATGCCAAGCACCCGACAAGGTCATGATGCCGTTGATCATACCGCCCCAAGAAGGAGCCAGCAGAATCAAGGAAAACGCCATGCCCAGCGATTGCGTCCAGTCTGGCAAGGAGGTGTACAGCAGGTGGTGAGGACCGGCCCACATGTATGTAAAGCCCAGGGCCCAGAAGTGGACAATGGACAAGCGGTAGGAATAGATAGGACGGTTGGCCTGTTTGGGGATGAAGTAGTACATCATGCCCAGGAAAGACGTGGTCAGGAAAAAGCCCACGGCGTTATGACCATACCACCACTGAACCATGGCGTCCTGCACACCGGCGTAAGCCGAGTAGGACTTCATGAAGCTGACAGGCAATTCCAGGTTATTGAAAATATGCAGGACAGCGATCGTGACAATGTAAGAGCCAAAAAACCAGTTGGCCACATAAATATGACGCACGCGGCGCTTGACGATCGTGCCAAAGAACACAATAGCGTAGGCCACCCAGACCAGCGTAATCAGGATGTCGATGGGCCATTCCAGCTCAGCATACTCTTTGGAGCTGGTGTAACCCATAGGCAAGGTAATGACCGCTGCCACCAGCACGGCCTGCCAACCCCAAAAGGTAAAGGCAGCCAGCTTATCGCAGAACAAACGGGCCTGACAGGTACGCTGTACCACATAGTAGGAAGTGGCAAACAAGCCAGTTCCACCAAAGGCAAAAATCACAGCGTTCGTATGCAGTGGACGTAAACGTCCAAAACTAAGCCACGGTGTGTCGAAATTGAGTTCTGGCCAAATCAACTGCAAGGCAATAAAAAGGCCTATTGCCATGCCGATGACGCCCCAAAATACGGTCATGATGGTGAACTGCCTCACAATCCCGTAATTGAAGACTTCGGCGTTATTTCCGACTGCATCGGAAGTGCCCATTTGCTTCCCCTAAACAAACATTGTTAATACAAGCGACAACAAGCTACATCATCCCGCAAGTCGATAAACTGCTACTTGATGCTTATCAAAAAACATCGGAAAGCACGCGTTCACGCGTGTTTCCGCCCTGCAGACTGTGTGTCGCCGACCATTTGCAGGGCTAAAAAAACAAAACAGTAAGAATCAGGTATCAGGTGGACGCTCTGCGCCCGACAGACCCGCAGTGGAGTCGTCGTCCAGCAAGATGGAATCAGCTGCGTTGCCCGTATCCTCAAACTGGCCGGCAAAAATTGCCCACCAGAAAGACACGCCGATAACAATGACTAGAAAAATGGAGATGGGGATCAGGACCAGCAACGAGCCAAACATCTCAGCCCTGCCTTGCTGCTGGAGCGGTCCACTGGGCCGGTACCTCGCGGCTGCGGCTGCGATAGATACGCCAAGAGTTGGCCGCAACAGCCAAAGAGGACACCAGCATAGTGACGGCAGCCAGCCAAGGGGCCACAATACCCAAGGCGGCCAGGGGTGTCATCAGCAGATGCCAGACTATGGAACCGTACAGGTTTTGACGGGCGATGCGGCCCGTTTGCTGGGTCAGCTGTACAACTTCAAACTCGCTTTTGGCGGGTCGAGCCAGCAAGCCAGCATGCGCCGAGGCAACAGCTGAAGGAACCGACATAGACATAGCACAGGGACAGCTCATGACCAGCATGGCGACCACCACCGGAACGACATGCGAGGGGTCCATCCAGTACCAAACCAAGCCAAAGGCGGCGGCCAACACCAACTGGATACTGACAAACCAGAAAGCCAAGGTATTGGCATGGCCTGTGACGGACTGACGAAAGCGTTCAATCAGGTCATGGGAGGCGGACTGCGTCACCGACTGGCGCGCGCACAGCTCCAGATAACGGGCCGTCAACAAAAAGGCCACGAACATCGTGACCGAGTCGTAATACACCTCGCCCTGCTGCGTCCAGGTGTTATAGACGCTAGGTAGGAAGGCGCCAACAATACCCAAGGCCACGGGCACATCCATGCCTACGCGACCTTCGGACAAGCTTTTGACAGCCCCCTTCAAGATGGGCCAGGCACAGTACAGAACAACGGGCATGGTCAAGCACAGACCGGCCCAGTTCATGAGCACAATGACTTGCGAGAGAGATTCAATATCTTCAGCGCGAGTGCTGAAGGAGCGCATATAGCCGGGAAAAGCAAACATCATCACCTGCATGGCGGCCAGCCAGGACAGACCCAAACGGGCTAATGTGTGCCGCCGGCGTGACCGTTGCTCATCAGTGAGAGGCTTTGGGAGGGAAAAAATCGAATATGCGCGCATGAAAGGACTATAAGCCACTGATATTTCTTCATTCTTGATTTAAATCAATACGACTTTGTTTGGATCCTATATCGTTGTCCATATGCATCTTGTTCAGGCCGTTCCCCCCCCAACACGGCGCTAACTGTTCAATGCTTTCAAGGCTGCTTATTAGCAGCCTTTTTTTTATTCCCAAGCGCAAGGTGGAACAACGATTTTGCATTGGCTAATTACGCCTTGCGCGGCCAAAGTCTAGCACGCCTTTTCTCTATGCAAACGGCTTGATTTTCAAGGATTTTTATCACGAAATGATGCTGCAGCGCGAATGCAAATCAATTCATGAAAGCTTGAATCCTGAATTTAACAATACGCAGGCTTTGCCAGCCACGTCGCAAGCCTTTTCAGGCCTGTTTTCTGCTTCCTTTTCGATACTTTCAAAGTCTGTTCAAAACCCCTTCCAATAAATATCAAGCCTTCAAATTTGATATTTGAAATATGTAGCTTTTAAGCAAAAAAGTGGCACCCAAACAAAAAGCAGCCCACCGACTGGAGCGTACGGTGGGCTGCCTGCAACCAGAAAAGGGGCTATCTACCCTTCCCTGTCCTGCTTATGCCTCGGAGGGCGCGAACTGCTCGGCTTCTGTAGAGCCGGCCAGCGCGGTCGTCGAGGACTTACCGGCTTCAACTGTCTGAGTGACAGCGTCAAAGTAGCCTGTACCCACTTCGCGCTGGTGTTTCACAGCGGTAAAGCCCAGCGGTGCAGCGGCGAACTCCTTTTCCTGCAATTGAACGAAGGCGCTCATCTGGTTGCGGGCGTAGCCGTGAGCCAGTTCAAACATGCCGTAATTCAGTGCGTGGAAGCCAGCCAGAGTGATGAACTGGAACTTGTAGCCCATGGCACCCAGTTCGCGCTGGAACTTGGCAATGGTGGCGTCATCCAGGTTCTTCTTCCAGTTGAACGATGGCGAGCAGTTGTAGGACAGCAGCTTGCCAGGGAACTGACGGTGAATAGCTTCGGCAAAGCGGCGAGCGTATTCCAGATCCGGCGTGGAGGTTTCGCACCAGACCAGGTCGGCGTAAGGAGCGTAGGCCAGACCACGGGCAATGGCTTGGTCCAGACCAGCACGGGTGCGGTAGAAACCTTCAACCGTACGCTCATCCAGAATGAAGGGGCGATCGTACTCGTCCACATCGCTGGTGATCAGGTCGGCTGCGTCTGCATCGGTACGGGCAACCAGAATCGTGGGAACGTCCAGAACGTCAGCGGCCAGACGAGCAGCCACCAGCTTGGAGATGGCCTCACGAGTTGGCACCAGCACCTTGCCACCCAAGTGACCACACTTCTTGGCCGAAGCCAACTGGTCCTCGAAGTGAACGCCAGCAGCGCCAGCCACAATCATGGCTTTCATCAGTTCAAATGCATTGAGCACGCCACCGAAACCGGCTTCCGCATCAGCCACGATAGGAGCAAAGTAATCCACGTAGCCTTCATCGCCTGGGTTCACCCCTTCCATCCACTGGATCTGATCACAGCGGGCCAGCGAGTTGTTGATGCGGCGCACCACGGAGGGCACCGAGTTAACGGGGTACAGCGATTGGTCAGGGTACATTTCGCCGGCGCTGTTGGCATCGCCAGCCACTTGCCAGCCCGACAAGTAAATCGCTTTCAAACCGGCCTTGACCTGTTGCATGGCCTGGTTACCCGTCAGGGCGCCCAGCGCATTGACAAAGGGTTCCTGATTGATGGACTGCCACAGACGTTCTGCGCCACGGCGAGCCAGAGTGTGCTCCTCGACCAGAGAACCACGCAAACGAATGACTTCCTCAGCGGTGTAACCACGCTTAATACCTTGCCAGCGTGGATCTTCTGCCCAGCGTTTTTGCAAGTTGCGGATCTCAGTTTCTCGAGCATTCATGATGGACTCCTAAGATGGATTTAACAGTGAACAAGATGACTACAGTCTACCCAAATGCTGCATCGCAACCATGTTTTCTATCTTATATAAGAGTAATTATTTTTTTGTTTTAAATCATATAGATAAATAATTAATTTCGAGATATGAAACTACTTACCTGTTTGTGAAATGAAAAACTGTGCGGCGCGACAGCCGTTTTTTGCATACTGAGACAGGGATTTCACAATGTGGGATAATCGCCTTTATACCGCCCGGTGAGCGCCTGCTCGCTGCACCGGTTTCCTTATCTATTTCTGCAATACCCGCCAATGAGCAACACCTCCCCACTTAAAGACTCGCCTCTTGGGCACGATGTGGTTTATCCCACACGGTACGATCCCAGCGTCCTGTTTGGCATTGAGCGCTCCCTGAACCGGCAGACACTACGCGTTCCGGAACAATGGCATGGTGCCGATATCTGGAATGGCTACGAAATTTCCTGGCTCAACCCAAAAGGCAAGCCCGTCGTCGCTCTGGCGCGGTTTGTCATTCCCTGGAACAGCCCACGCATCATCGAGTCCAAGTCGTTCAAGCTTTACCTGAACTCGTTTAATGATGAGGTTGTGGAAGACATAGCCAGTCTTGTGCAGCGTATGGAGCAAGACTTAAGCGCGGTTGCCGGTGCCGCCGTCAACGTGACGCTGATTCCGCTCAGCGCCTTGAATGGTCAGCCTATTGCCCAGTTGGAAGGCCACTGCATTGATGAGCTGGATATCAGTATTCAGGACTACACGCCACAAAGTGGCTTGCTTCAATGCCTACCAGACGCCCCCATCGTGACCGAGTCTCTGGTCTCTGATTTGCTCAAGTCCAATTGCCCTGTCACCGGCCAGCCCGACTGGGGCAGCGTGCAAGTGCGTTACACCGGCCCGCAGATTGATCCTGCTTCCTTATTGCGCTATATCGTTTCGCTGCGCCGTCACACCGAGTTCCATGAACATTGCGTGGAGCGTCTGTACAGCGATATTCAGCAAAGCTGCCAGCCCGAGCGTTTGCTGGTGCACGCCCGTTACACCCGCCGCGGAGGCCTGGATATCAACCCCTGGCGCAGCAGCCATGCGGATAGCGTGCAAGAGCCACGACTGGCGCGCCAGTGATCACACTATAAAGATGCACTCAAACCAGAAAGGCCAATGTGCTTTTCTGGTTTCACAGTGCCAAGCTCCACACTAAGACACGACAAGGCCAAGCAAGGCAAGAAAAAGCCCCAAAAACCGATCAAGTTTTTGGGGCTTTCTTTTATGACCGCATCAGACGGTCATCATTGCAAAGTGCATCAGGATTTAGTCGCGCGACTTACTGTCGAGGCCACATACACAGCCAAGCCAGCCGCCGTCCAATACCCGATGGCCGCACCGTACCAGGGAGCCTGAGTCAAACCCACATCCAAGAGCAAGCCAAAGCCCACGGGCGCCAGAGAAGAACCGACGTCCATGCCGGAGTACACCAGGCCATAGACAGCGCCAGTAGAACCTTTGGGGGTGACACGACGTATCAGCATGTCGCGCGATGGTGAAGCGATGCCCGAGCAGAAACCAGCCGCCCCCACCACGAACAAGGCCAGGGAAGGCATGATCCAACCTGCGCCCAGCACCAACAGCAAAGCCCCGGATACGCATAGAGACACAAACACAATCACTTCAGAGCGCGGTGTGGTGGAAGCAATGAAGCCACCGACAAACATGCCCGCCGCCGAGGCCAGCATAAAACCGGACAAGGCCGTGCCTGCCACCACCTTATCAATGCCGTACGTGTTATGCAGCATGGGAATAGTGTAGTTTTGCACGACCGCCATCGCCGCTGTGGCAAAGGCAAAGAAAAGGAAGGCGCCCCATAAGGAGGGACGCGACAGCAAGGTAGACAGTGTCGTCCAGACCGATTCCTTGCTTTGTGGACGAGCCGGCGCCGCACCCGAGGCTGTACGCCCCGCCAAGGCATCCCGGTTTATCAGTACCAACACCAACACAGCCGCAATCAAGGCCGCCGCCGACAATACGGCAACACGCCAGTTGAAATAAATGGTCAGCGTCGTAATAAAGACAGGCGTCAAAGCCCAGCCCAGATTTCCTGTCAAGCCATGGGCGCTAAACGCGTGCCCCAGACGAGCCGAGCTGACACGATGGTTAAGAATGGAGTAGTCCACGGGATGAAACACCGCATTACCTACCCCACCAATCAATGCAGCCGCCAGCAGCATGCCGTAGCCATTGGCCATGCCAATCAGCAAAGCAGCGACTACAAAACAGGACAAGCCCACTTTCAGAACCGGCAAAGCGCCGATACGATCAACCAGAAAGCCCGAGGAGGCCTGTCCAAAGCAGGAGACCAGATAAAAGGTGGTGACCAGCCCACCCAGCTTCAGGAAGTCGTACCCGAACTCCTGCCCCAAAGCGATGTAAAGCGTAGGCAAAATCAGTTGGAAAAAATGCGAACTGGCGTGCGCAATACCGATAACACCGATCACCTGCCAGTCCTGTGAACCGTCAGGCCCCGCCCCGTCCAGCGTTCTTGTTGATGAATTAGTCATTGGTCTTAACGTTGCTTTTTCTTGATCTCCGGCCAGGCCTTCTGCAAGTAATAGCACATGGACCAGACCGTCAGGACCGCAGCAACAATAATCAGGGCTTGCCCAATGATCCGTGTCGGCAAGCCCATGACGGGCGACCAGTACAGCAGACAAGGGATGGCAACCATTTGCGCGGCGGTTTTGAATTTACCCAAGCGATGAACAGCCACACTACCACTGGCGCCAATCTTGGCCATCCATTCCCTCAGTGCCGAAATGGTAATTTCACGCCCAATGATGATCAGGGCGATAAACGCATCCACACGGCCAAGATCGAGCAAAACCAATAACGCGGCGCTGACCATGAGTTTGTCCGCAACCGGATCCAGGAAGGCCCCGAACGAGGAGGTCTGGTTCCAGCGACGAGCTAGCCAACCATCAAACCAATCCGTCGCGGCGGCCACGATAAATACGGAGGCCGCCCACAGATCGCGTGTCTCCATGCTCAGCCAACTGGCTGGCAGATAAAACAAGGCAACGATCAGCGGAATCAGGACGATGCGAAGCCACGTCAGGGCTATGGGCAGATTAAAAGGCATAGCTTGGATACCAACCTAATTTAAAACAAAGGCTCTCGCCTATCGTAAAGCATGATAAATGCGTTCGGCCAGTTCAACGGATATTCCATCAACCGCACTGAGCTCATCAATACTGGCATCGGCAACCCCGCTAAAACCACCAAAGCGGGCTAACAGACGCTGACGCCGTTTGGCGCCAATCCCGTCAATATCTTCCAGGCGTGACACATTACGCGTTTTGGCACGTTGAGCGCGCATGCCCGTAATGGCAAAACGGTGCGCTTCGTCACGTACCTGAGCAACCAGCATCAGTGCCGCAGACTCCACCCCCAAAGCCACAGGCGGGCGATCATCGGCAAATACCAGGGTTTCCAGACCTACTTTACGCTTTTCACCCTTGGCAACACCGACCAGAACATGAATATCCAGGCCCAGTTCCACAAAAACCTGACGGGCGATCTCGATCTGACCCTTGCCTCCATCAATCAAAACAATGTCGGGCAAGGGCGCCAAACCCTCTGCAACCCGCGAGAACCGTCGGTTCAGCACCTGGCGCATGGCCGCGTAATCGTCACCGGGCGTGATGCCTGCAATGTTGTAGCGGCGATAAAGCGAATTCTGCATTTCATGGTGTTTATAAACCACACACGAGGCCTGTGTGGCCTCCCCTGCTGTGTGACTGATGTCAAAGCACTCGATGTGCAAGGCATCGAGCTGTGCCTCATCCAGATCCAGTTGCAAGGCTTCGGCCAGTGCCCGGGTGCGATCGGCACGGGCGGTCGATTCACTTAAGACCCGGGCCAATGCCAGGCCAGCATTCTTGGTAGCCTGCTCCAGCCAGATCTTGCGCACACCTTGGGGGCGCACCACGACACGCGCCTTCACCCCCGTCTGCTCGGCCAGCAAAGGCATCAGGTCTGCATCGGGTAAGGCGTGTGAGCACACCAGAACCGGCGGCATGCGACGCTCCAGATAGTGCTGGGCGATAAATGCCGCCAGCACATCACTGGGAGTGTCATCGTTGATTTGTGTGGGAAAGAAAGCGCGGTCGCCCAGGTGACGGCCACCACGCACCATGGCCAGGTTCACACAGAACTTACCACCGGCGTTCAGCACCACAATAATGTCCACATCTTCCTTGCCCACCTGCTCCATGCTTTGCTGCTGCAGCACGGCCGACAAGGCTTTCATCTGATCACGCAGGGCCGCCGCCTGCTCAAAGTCCAGGGCGTCAGAGGCCTGCATCATGCGCTCTTGCAGCTCGCCCAGAATTTCCGCCGTATTACCATCCAGAAAACTGATGGCGCGCTGTACATCAAGCTGATACTGCTCGGGCGAGATCAGGTTGACACAGGGTGCCGAACAGCGCCCGATCTGGTGCAGCAAACAGGGGCGACTACGGTTGGCGTAGACGCTGTCCTCACAGGTGCGCAAACGAAATACCCGTTGCAGGATCTGAATGGTTTCACGCACCGCCCAGGAGTTGGGATAAGGGCCGAAGAAATGCCCCTTCCCGCTGGTACTGCCCCGGTAATAAGCAATACGCGGCGCCTGGTGGGCGCTGATCATCAAGTAGGGGTAGGACTTGTCGTCCCGGAAAAGAATGTTGTAGCGCGGCCGCAGACGCTTGATAAGGTTGTTTTCCAGCAGCAAGGCTTCAGCCTCGCTGCGGGTCACGGTGACCTCGATGCGCGCGACGCGCGCCACCATATGGGCAATACGGGGACTGCTCAGCGTTTTCTGGAAGTACGAGCTGACACGGCGCTTGAGATCACGCGCCTTGCCCACATACAGTACCTCGCCCTGTTCGTCGATATGCCGGTACACGCCCGGCAGATTCGGCAAATCAGACAGATAGGATTTTAGATTGAAGTCCGCGGGCATATTGATAGTGTTCATCCGCTTGCAAAGCGTCCCAATCCAAGGCTGGCGTGGTGGGCATCAGACGACGAATGCGGTTTTGCGATTCCTCGGACATCGTGAAGTCCAGGCGCGAGAGCAAGTCGTCGGCCAGATCAGGACGATTGCATACAAGCACCATGTCGCAACCGGCCCCCAAGGCGGCCTGAGCACGTGCCAGGATATCGCCCACAACAGTGGCGCCTTCCATGGTTAGGTCGTCAGAGAAAATCACACCATCATAAGCAAGGGCTTTGCGCAGCACGCGTTGAATCCAATAGGGTGAAAAACCGGCTGGCAGTGGGTCAACCTTGGAGTAAATCACATGAGCGGGCATCACCGAGGGTAATTGCAAAGTGCCCAGCCAACCGTAAGGGGCCGCATCCTCATCCAGAATTTCTTCCAGGCTACGGTCATCGACGGGGATCTCGTGATGCGAATCCGCCTCTACCCCGCCATGCCCTGGAAAATGTTTGCCACAAGCGGCCATGCCCGCTTTGTTCAGGCCACGAATCAAGCCGGCAGCCAACATGGACACGGCGCGCGGGCTGCGGTGGAAAGAACGGTCACCAATCACTTTGCTAACCCCCCAGTCCAGATCCAGCACGGGTGTAAAGCTCATGTCCACACCGCAGGCGCGCAGCTCGGCAGCCAGCACATAGCCTGTGTCGGCAGCGACGGCAGCCGCCTTGACGGCATCACGCGTCCAGAGTTGACCAAGCTGGCTCATGGCGGGCAAAGTCGTAAAACCGTCTTCGCGGAAACGCTGGACGCGGCCACCTTCGTGGTCCACGGCAATCAACAAAGGCTCATTGCGTACTTCGTGAATGGACTGGCACAGAGCGGTCAGTTGGGCACGGCTTTCAAAGTTGCGACTGAACAGGATCACGCCGCCGACCAATGGATGACGCAGGCGCTCGCGCTCCTGATCCGTCAGAACCATGTCTTGTACGTCCACCATGACCGGGCCCGGAGGCAATACTGCTTGCGAGGAAAAACTCATTTAGTGTCAGACTCAGCTAAGGGTAAAGGGGATACTTCCGGCGCTTTGGCTTCCAGCACCACAAAGGCCATGGCCATATCGGATTCATCCGTCAGGGAAATATGGACGGCCCCGAACCGGGCATCAAACCAGCGGCGCAGATCTGCGGACAGGTGCACCGCAGGACGGCCTCCGGGTGCATTCAGGGTTTGCATGCGCGACCAGGCCATCGGCATGCGCATGCCCAGCCCCACCGCCTTGGAAAAGGCTTCCTTGGCCGCGAAACGGGTGGCCAGATAGCGCAGGCCACGCACCGGATCACGTGCCTGACGGCGGGCGTAGACTTCGCGCTCTTGCTCGCCCAGGATGCGCTTTACAAAGCGATCACCATGACGAGCCAAGGCGCGCTCGATCCGGTCAATACGGATCAGGTCGGTGCCGATGCCGGCAATCAAACCGGGCTGTATTGGGGGCATGATGTCATCGGAAAAAAAACGCAAAAACGGCCTGCGCCGCCTACCAGCTTGCAATGATACCGTGAGAGCGCCGAATACAAAAACGGCCCTGCCTGGGCAGAGCCGTTTTTTTACTTCAGGCCAGGCACGTTCAGAACGCGCGCTTGTCGATCACGCGTTTGGCTTTACCGGTTACGGTACGCTCGACCATGCCGGAGGACTGCACCCGGATACGTGCGCTGACACCGATAAAGGTCTTGATAGAGTGAGTCAAACGACGGGCCAGTTGCTCGCGCTGGGCTTCATTCAAATGATTGAACTCGGCACGCACTTCCACCAGAATTTCCAGCTCGTCCATATTGCCATTACGGCTCAGAACCAGTTGATATTGGGCAGCCAGCTCAGGCATTTTCAGAACCAGTTCTTCGACCTGGGTCGGGAACAGGTTCACGCCACGCACAATCAACATATCGTCGCTGCGGCCCGTGATCTTGCCGATGCGGCGCATGCTACGCGAAGTAGGAGGCAACAACTGTGTCAAATCGCGAGTGCGGTAGCGAATGACAGGCATGGCTTCCTTGCTCAAGGAGGTAAAGACCAACTCACCGCTTTCGCCCTCGGCCACCGGTTCGCCGGTTTCAGGGTTGATGATTTCCGGGTAGAAATGGTCTTCCCACACCACTGGGCCGTCCTTGCTTTCCACACACTCCATGGCCACGCCTGGGCCCATCACTTCGGACAGACCGTAGATGTCCACGGCATCAATACCGGCACGCTGCTCAATGTCCAGGCGCATCTGGCCTGTCCAGGGCTCGGCACCAAAAATACCGATACGCAGGGAGGTATCGCGTGGGTCCATACCCTGACGCTCAATCTCTTCGACGATATTGCAGAAGTACGAGGGGGTCACAAGAATCACGTCGGGACGGAAATCCTGAATCAGCTGAACTTGTTTTTCAGTCTGGCCACCGGACATGGGGACCACGGTACACCCCAGACGCTCGGCACCGTAATGCGCACCCAGACCGCCGGTGAACAGGCCGTAGCCGTAAGCCACGTGAGCAATGTCACCGGGACGGGCACCGGCCGCCCACATGGAACGGGCAAACAAGTCTGCCCAGGTGGAAATGTCCTTCGCGGTATAGCCAACCACGGTAGGCTTGCCCGTGGTGCCGCTGGAAGCGTGAACACGTGCTACCTGCTCACGGGGAACCGCAAACATCTTGAAGGGGTAGTTGTCACGCAAATCTTGCTTGGTCGTGAAGGGGAACTTGGAAATATCCGACAACTGCTTCAAATCGTCGGGGTGTACGCCCGCTTCATCAAATTTCTGCCGGTAATGCGGCACATTGTCGTAAGCATGCTTTAGCGTCCATTTCAGACGTTCCAGTTGCACGTTACGGATTTCGTCAACACTGGCATGCTCGATGGCATCGCGGCCAACCTGTTCTTTAATTGCTGTCATGGTGTACTCCTGCCCTGCCGCTGGTGTGGTACTACCGACCCCCCCGGGGTCCACAGGGTATGTATCGTCAAAAATTATTTTTTTCAATCCCGCCCAATACCGTGCCATTTAGCCGGTACGAGCGCCCACGGAACAAGGCAATGCGCTTGTCGTTCTGGTTGACCACCTCGATGTCGTAGACACCGGTGCGGCCTGCCAGGGACGCCTCGACAGCGCGAGCTGTCAGGACATCCCCTTCAAAAGCAGGTGCCAAGTAATCGATAGTGCAACCGGACGCAACCGTCGGTGCATTGCGAGAATTGCAGGCAAACGCAAAGGTGCTGTCAGCCAAGGCAAAGATGAAACCACCGTGACAGGTCTTGTGGCCGTTGAGCATGTCGGCGCGCACCGTCATGCTCATATTGGCTGCACCCGGTGCCACGCTGTCCAGGCTCAGGCCCAGGCCCTGAGAGGCCTGGTCATTGCCATACATATGCTCGCTGACCTGTTGGGCCAGCGTTTGTGGGTCTTCAACAGCAAGTGCGTTGCTTTGCATTACTTTCCTTTGAATTGGGGGGCACGTTTGCCCAGGAATGCATTAACACCCTCGCGATAATCCTCGGATGCACCCAGTTCACGCATCAAGTCGCGCTCCAGATCCAGCTGTTGATCAAGCGAATGGGCATCACTGGCATAAATTGCTTTCTTGGCATAGGCCAGACCTTTGGTCGGCGCCTGTGCAAAATGAGCTGCCAGCTCATTCAGGCGAGCCTGAAACGCGTCGTCATCCACACATTCCCAGATCAGGCCCCACTGAGCTGCCTGCTCGGCCGAGAGCTTATCGCCCAGCAAAGACAGCCCCATGGCACGCGCTGTACCCACCAGACGCGGCAAGAAGAAGGTACCGCCGGTATCGGGCAAGAGGCCCAGACGGCAGAAAGGCTGGATGAAGCTCGCCGAGCGGGTGGCGATCACGATGTCACCGGCCAAGGCCAGGTTGGCTCCGGCACCGGCTGCCACACCATTGACGCCGACCACCACAGGGGCCGCCAGCGCGCGCAGACGACGCACCAGCGGTGCATAGAATTTTTCAATGGTGGCACCCAAATCCACGGGAGCATCACCGGCGCTCATCTGACGCTCGGACAAATCCTGACCCGCGCAAAAGCCACGGCCATTACCCGTCAGAATCAGTACACGCAAATCGGTGCACTGTTCGACTTTATCCAGGGCCTGAGCCAGCTCACCGTGCATATCGGCCGTAAAGCTGTTGAGCTTGTCGGGACGATTCAAGGTAATGCGTGCTACGCCATTTTCCAGCTGAAATTGAATACTTTGGTCAGTCACCTGGCCACCCTCCTTTAGAAATGCCAGCGAGTCTGAACGACACGGAAACGATTAGCAACATAGGCCGAATCCGACAGGGATGCGTTAGCGGCCGGGTTGGCGCCCGTGCCGTGGAAGTCGCTGTAAGCGGCGGTCTGGTTGATGAACACAGCTCCGGTCAGGTTCAGGGACAGAGACACGCCGGAACGCTCGGCCATGCGCTGGATCTTGGCGGTCACCGCATCATCGGTGCTGTAAGCCGACAAGGTCAGAGCACCGTGCTCAATCACGTTGCGACCGGCCACTTCAATGCTTTGCTCGGTCGAATCGGTTTGCACCACAAACACGATGGGGCCAAACCACTCTTGCTGGATCTCGGGCTGGTCCACTCGGGCCTGCAAGACCAGCGGTGTGCGTACGCGGGCACCGGGAAATGCGGGGTGTTCCAGCGTCTGGCTGTCAGCCAGGATAGGCATGCCCAGTTGGCGAGCCTGATCAATACGCTGTGCGCAGGCTTCGTTTTGCACGGCGCCGGTAATTTCAACGGCACGGGCCGGATCGGACACCAGCTTTTGCACGGCTTGTGCCAAACCTTGAGCGACTTCATCAAAGCTCATCACGCCATCGGCAGTACGGATACCATCGCGAGGCACATAGATGTTTTGAGGAGCGGTACACATCTGGCCGGAATACAGCGCAAAGGAGAAAGCCAGATTGCGGGCAACAGCCTTGAAATCATCAACCGAATCAATAATGACCTGGTTCACACCGGCTTTTTCGGTGTAGACCAAAGCGTGGCGAGCATTTTCTTCCAGCCAGTTACCGTTCTGGCTGCTGCCGGTAAAGTCGATCAGCTTGACGGCCTTGTTCATGGCCAGTTGCTGGGCGGTGTCTTCTTGAGGCTCGTGAGCGGCCAGCAAGACCACATTAGGATTGAAACCGGCTTCGGCCAGCACATCGCGGGCGACGGCAACGGTAATGGCCAAAGGCAGGATTGCGCCAGGATGCGGCTTCACAATCACGGTGTTGCCGGTAGCCAGGGAAGCAAACAGGCCTGGATAACCGTTCCAGGTCGGGAAGGTGGAGCAACCAATCACCAGACCTACGCCACGGGGCACCACCTTGAACTGCTTCTTCATCTGGATGGGATCGTGCTTGCCCTGGGGCTTGATCCAGTCAACCAGACCAGGGATACGGGACATTTCCTGCCAGGCATAGGCCACAGCTTCCAGCGCACGCTCCTGAGCGTGAGGGCCACCGGCCTGGAAGGCCATCATGAAGCCCTGGCCCGTGGTGTGCTGCACAGCGTGAGCAATCTCGAAGCTGCGCTGGTTCAAGCGATGCAGAATTTCCAGGCAGATACCAACCCAGGCTTGCGGGCCAGCGTCACGCCAGCTGTCCAGCGCCAGTTGCGACTGGGCCAACAATTGATCCACGGGAACTTTGGGGTAACGAATGCCCAGATCAAAACCAAAAGGCGATTGCTCATTGCCCACTTCTCCTTGGGCGCCTTCCAGCGTCAAAGGAAAAGCTTTGCCGCGGTAGGCTTCAAAAGCAGCCTGACCATCCTGAGCCGCAGTTTCGCCGTAGGCGCGCGGGCTGGGATTTTCAGGATAAGCGCTCCAGAAGTTGCGCTCCAGAATGCTGCTCAACGCGTGATCCAGCGTCGCCTGATGCGTTTTGAAAAAATCTGCTGCCATACAATGTGCTCCTGAAACTAGTAGGACGCCAAGCTGGGAAGCTGGCGTCCAAATTCTTGGAAAACCGCTTGTTCGCTGCGGTCTTAGGTTTCCTGATCGAAGTCAATGACCACCCGGTCGGTCACCGGAAAGCTTTGACAACTGAGCACGAAACCGCGGGCTACTTCGTAATCTTCCAGTGCAAAGTTGGCGTCCATGTCCACTTCGCCCTCTACCACTTTGCAACGGCAGGTAGAACAAACCCCACCCTTACAGGAATAAGGCAACTCCAGCCCTTGCTCCAGTGCCGCATCCAAAATACTGCTGTTGCTCTTGCTGATGGTCAGGTTGCGAGTAATGCCATCCTGAATCACGGTCAGTTCACACTCTTCCTTACCCGGAGCCTTGCGCGACTCCTCGCCCGTACGCAAGGCACGCGGGCCTTTAGGGGCACCGAACAGCTCGAACTTGATCTGGGATTTTTCCAGGCCATTTTCCTGCAAGGCGGCAACCACCTGCTCGCTCATGTCCTGGGGACCGCAGACAAAGGCCACATCCACACTGGCGGGATCGAACCATTGCTGCATTAGCTGACGTACTTTTTCGCCGTCCAGACGACCGTTGAACAAGTCAATATCCTGCGTTTCCCGGCTCATGATATACACGATGGAGAAACGTTCCATATAGGTGTTTTTCAGGTCCTCGATCTCTTCGCGGAACATGATGGCCGAGGAAGCGCGATTACCGAAAAACAGCGTGAAGGTCGATTTTGGCTCGGTATCCAGCGCGGTTTTCACCAGCGACAGAATCGGGGTAATACCACTACCGACCGCAAAGGCGGCGTAACGATGGGCCTGGCTGGGATCAAAGTCCACGGTAAAGTTGCCATCAGGTGGCATGACTTCCAGGGTGGCACCCGCTTCCAGATGGCTGTTGGCCCACGTGGAGAACGCCCCATCATTGACACGCTTGATCGCCACGCGCAGCAAACGGTCGTGCGGTGCCGCACAGATCGAATAGGAGCGGCGCAGTTCCTGGCCGTCCAGATGGGTGCGCAAGGTCAGGTACTGACCGGGGCGGAACTGAAACACATCCTGCAAATCGTCGGGCACGGTAAAAGCCACCACCACGGCATCGCGGGTGCTGCGGGAGACCGAGGCCACAGGAAGGGAATAAAACTGACTCATAGGACTAATGCGCCTTAAAGTAATCGAATGGTTCACCGCAGCTGATGCAGCGATACAGCGCCTTACAGGGTGTAGAGCCAAACTGGCTGATTACCCGTGTATGCGTGGAGCCGCATTGAGGACAGGCCACCACGGGCGCCTCGGGCTGACGCAGCAAACCAGAAATATCAACTGCACTTTGGGCCGGAGGAGCGATACCGTAGTCGCGCAAGGCCACTTTGCCCTGCTCGCTCATCCAATCGGTCGTCCAGGCCGGTGACAACTTGGTCTCTACCCGAACCTGCTCGATACCGGCCTGTTGCAAAGCCTGTTCAATCGAGTGGCTCATCTCGTACATCGCCGGACAACCGGAGTAAGTCGGTGTGATGGTGACCACACACACGCCCTGCTCCCAATTCACGTCACGCACAATGCCCAGGTCCAGCAAGGAGATCACGGGGATCTCCGGATCTGGAACCGTGGCCAATACTTGCATGACCTGCTCGGTGCTCCAGGTCTGTGTCATGACGATCACCAAGTGGCGTCGGGGTACATACGTGGCAGATGCTGCATTTCCGCCAGCAGATACCCTAACGCTTCCGTGTGACGGCCTTGTGGACCACCGCGATAAGCCTTGTGCTGAGCATCCTGCTCGGCCGGGCAACGCAAGGTGGCACGCTCGAGCGCATTTTGGATGTATTCCAGGCAAGGCTGCCACAGACTGGCCATCAAAGGCACGGCTTGGCGCTGAGCCAGTTCCTCGGTGATCTCGTCATCCAGAAACAACTCACCCAGATAGAACCAGGCATCATCAATGGCTTGCTGCATGCGTTTGTGGCTCTCTGGCGTACCATCGCCCAGGCGCACAATCAGGTCGGTCGAGCGCCGCAGGTGATACAGCACTTCCTTATGCGCCTTCTGGGCAATTTCACGAATCTGCTCGTCGCTGGATTCGATCAACTCCTCCAGCAGGAAGCAATGCCAGGCATCAAACAGAAACTGACGTGCCAGCGTGTCGCCATAGTGACCATTCTCGCGCTCGACCAGCAGGTAGTTGGTGTACTCGTGAACATCACGGTGATAGGCCAGACGATCTTCGTCACGGCCCTGGCCTTCGGTTTCGCCAGCCAGAGTCAGCCACATGCGAGCCTGACCCAACAGGTCCAGTGCGGTATTGGCACAGGCCAACTCTTCTTCCAGAGCCGGGCCGTGGCCAGTCCACTCACCCAGACGCTGTGCCAGCACCAAGGTGGAATCGCCCATGCGCAGGGCGTAAGAAAACAGGGCTTTATCCATGCCGGTTCCTACATATTGATGCCGTCAGGCATTGGAAAAAAAGTAGGGTGGCGGTAGACCTTGCTGTTGGAAGGCTCGAACAGCGGGCCTTTGTCGCCAGGGCTGGAGGCCGCGATATCGGCGGCACGCACGACCCAGATGCTCACGCCTTCATTACGGCGGGTGTACACATCGCGGGCATTGTTAATCGCCATTTCGGCGTCCGGAGCGTGCAGGCTGCCCACATGTTTGTGGGCCAGGCCGTGCTGGCTGCGAATGAAAACTTCCCACAGGGGCCAATCGTTCTTGCTCATAACTGAAAATTCCTTGCTGTGCAGCAGTGCTGTCAAAGCGCCTGCTGCGAATCGGATCGAATCAGAAACCGTACCGGCTTCTTAGCCTTGATGATCAGGCTACCTTGCGGACGCCTTCCTGCTTTTGGGCATGGGCATCCAGTGCATCACGGAACCAGGCGCCATTTTCGTGGGCCTGGACTCGGGCTTGGAGTCGCTCACGATTACAGGGACCATTGCCCTTGATCACTGCCCAGAATTCTTCCCAGTCAATCTCGCCAAAGTCGTAGTGACCGCGCTCTTCGTTCCAGCGCAGATCAGGGTCGGGAATGGTCAGGCCCAGGTACTCGGCCTGAGGTACGGTCTGATCCACCATCTTCTGACGAAGTTCGTCGTTGGAGAACAGCTTGATTTTCCACTGCATGGACTGAGCGCTGTTGGTGGAGTCCGCATCGGAAGGACCGAACATCATCAAGGCAGGCCACCACCAGCGGTTGATGGAATCCTGAACCATCGCCTTTTGCTCGGGCGTGCCATGCAAGCACATCTGGAGCAGCAAGTCGTAACCCTGGCGCTGGTGGAAGGATTCTTCCTTGCACACACGTACCATGGCACGGGCGTAAGGACCATAGGAGCAACGGCACAGCGGAATCTGGTTAATGATGGCCGAGCCGTCAACCAGCCAGCCGATCATGCCGATATCGGCCCAGTTCAGTGTGGGGTAATTAAAAATGCTGGAATACTTAGCTTTGCCCGACAGCAAGTCATCGACCAGCTTGTCACGGCCTACGCCCAGTGTTTCGGCAGCGCTGTACAGGTACAGACCGTGACCGGCCTCATCCTGCACCTTGGCCATCAAGATGGCTTTGCGTTTGAGCGAAGGGGCGCGGGTAATCCAGTTGCCTTCAGGCAGCATCCCGACGACCTCGGAGTGCGCGTGCTGAGAGATCTGGCGCACCAAGGTTTTGCGATAGGCTTCGGGCATCCAGTCCCTGGCTTCGATGCGGACACCCTCATCGATGCGCTCTTGGAACCGACGTTCTTCGTCGGACATCTGCTCGACATCCTGGACCTGCTTGACGCCTGTCTCTACAAGTTGTGCATACATGACCATCCCCGGTAAGAGTGCTGAAAGCGCCCAAACAAATTTTGTTTCGACGCAAACCATATACACTTCATTATTTAATACGAAAAATGTGATGTCAATTGCAAAACCGTATCATATGAGCCCAGAACAGATACTTTAAGGGTAAATACTTAGACGTAAAAAAACCGAGGAGCGACAAATCGCTATCCTCGGTTTTAATCCAGCCAAAGCGCCCCCACCTAGAACAGGCTGCCCGATTACCTATCTGGCTCGGACCCGCGCAACATCGGCCTTGCCTGTTCTTGCTGCTTACAGACGGATGAAGTGCTCGCGGTAGTGTTTCAATTCATCAATCGACTCATAAATATCGGCCAAGGCCTCGTGACGGCTTTGCTTGACGAAACTTTTAACCACTTCAGGCTTCCAACGCAAGGCCAGCTCTTTGAGCGTACTGACATCCAGATTACGGTAGTGAAAGAAGGCTTCCAGGCGGGGCATGTAGCGGTACATGAAACGGCGGTCCTGACTGATGGTATTGCCGCACAAAGGCGATTTGCCAGCCGGTACGTGCTCTTTCAGGAAGTCCAGCAACTGGTCCTCGGCCTGCGCCTCGGTCAGGGTAGAAGCTTTGACCTTGTCGATCAGGCCACTGCGGCCATGCGTACCCTTGTTCCAGGCGTCCATGCCATCGAGCAATGCATTGCTTTGATGAACCACCAGAACCGGGCCTTCGGCCACCAGAGTCAAGTCTGCTTCTGTTACCACGACCGCAACTTCAATGATGCGCTCTTTGTCCGGATCCAGTCCTGTCATCTCCATATCGAGCCAGACCAGACGCTGTGTATGAACCGCCATATAATCATTCCTCAAAACGCCCATTTTACATATAGCCACCTACATGCTGACCTTGTTGTTCATTATCTTTCTGCTTGCAGACGTTTTGCTGCGCTTTTATCTAGGCCTGCGCCAGATCCGGCACGTTTATCGTCATCAAAACGAGGTGCCTGCCGAGTTTTCCGAACGCATTGGCCTGCATAGCCATCAACGTGCAGCGCGCTACACCATCGCACGCACCCGACTGGGCTTGAGCGAGCGTCTGGTCGAAGCCCTGGTGCTGCTAGGCTTTACGCTGCTGGGAGGCTTGCAATGGCTGGATGTCACGCTGGGCAACTGGATCAGCCATGAGCTGCTGCGTCAGCTCGCCCTGATTGGCGCGGTATTAGCGATTATGGGTGTCGTGGGCCTACCTTTTGCCTGGTATCGCAAATTTGTACTGGAAGCACGCTTTGGTTTTAACCGCATGAAGCCCGCGCTGTTCTTTGCCGATATCGCAAAAACGCTGCTTATCATCCTGATTCTGGGTACCCCCTTGTGTGCCGCCCTGCTCAGTCTGATGGATTGGGCTGGCCCATCCTGGCCCTGGTACGGCTGGGGACTGTGGCTGGTTTTCAACCTGCTAGTGCTGTGGCTGTACCCGCGTGTTATCGCCCCCATTTTCAATACGTTCAAACCGCTGGAAGATACCAGCCTGCGTGAGCGCATCAATGCCCTGGCGCAGCGTTGCGGCTTTCAGACCAATGGCTTGTACGTAATGGATGGCTCGCGCCGCTCCGCCCATGGCAATGCGTACTTCACCGGCCTGGGTCGCCAAAAGCGCATCGTATTTTTTGATACCTTGCTAAACAAGCTGCAACCCGAAGAAGTGGAAGCCGTGCTGGCGCATGAGCTGGGTCACTTCAAACATCGCCATATACAACGTCGCCTGCTGATCAGCGTGCTCACATCCCTGATCTTTTTCCTGCTGGCTGGCTGGGCCTGGGGCAAGGTGGGTTTTTATACCGGGCTGGGCGTCATTCCACAACTGGGCCGCCCCAACGATGCCCTGGCTCTGATCCTGTTCTTCATGGTGGTACCCACCTTCACCTTCTGGATGGGCCCCTTGAGCGCCCTGCTCTCGCGCCGGGATGAGTATCAGGCCGACAGCTTTGCCGCCCAGCACAGCCAGGCCCAAGACTTGATCAGCGCCCTGCTCAAGCTCTATAACGACAATGCCGCAACCCTGACACCCGACCCTGTGCACTCTGCCTTTTACGATAGCCACCCCAACGCGATTGATCGCATCCGACACCTGAAAAGCCTGGCATGACATCCAAATACATTAGCGGTCTTGTGACTGCCGCCCACGGTCGCCACTACTTTGTCGAGCTGCCTGATGGCGAAACCATCAAGTGCTTTCCACGCGGAAAAAAAGCCGGAATTGCGGTTGGCGATCAGGTCAATGTACTGATGCAGGCCAAAGGAGAAGGCTCTATTGAAGCGGTGCAGGAGCGACGCAATCTGCTGTATCGCTCTGACGATTTCCGCACCAAGCAGTTTGCGGCCAATATCGATCAGCTTCTCATTGTGGTCGCGCCCGAACCCGCTTATGCCGAAGACTTGCTGGGGCGCGCCCTGGTCGCGGCCTGGAGTGTAGATATTGAGCCGGTGATTATTCTGAACAAGGCTGATCTGAGCACTCACCTGGAACGTGCGCGCGCCAAGCTGGCCCCCATCGCCGCTTTGGGCGTGCCTATTCTGGAAATGGTCGCACTGGAACCGGAACAGACTCGCGCAGCCTTGGCCCCTTGGCTGGCGAACAAACGCACCTTGCTGCTGGGACAAAGCGGCATGGGCAAATCCACCCTGCTCAATGCTCTGGTCCCGGAAGCAGGCGCGCTGACCCAGGAATACTCGCAAGCTTTAGGCGCAGGCCGCCATACCACCACCAGTACCCGCCTGTATCACCTGCCCAATAGCGGCGACCTGATCGACAGCCCCGGTTTCCAGGCCTTTGGCCTGTCGCACATGACACAGGAAGATATTGCGCACGGTTTCCCCGACTTTCGCAAAGCCGTGGAGTCCTGCCGCTTTTATAACTGCACCCACAGGCATGAGCCGGGCTGTGGCGTACTGGCCGCTATCGAAGCAGGCAGCATCCACCCTGAGCGGCACGCGCTATACCAACGACTACTGGCCGAGCACGAAAACAAGCCACGTTATTAAGGGAATGAGGGGCGAAACACAATGCCCCTTTTTTTTGAAGGCAGGATCCGCTGATCCGCTGCCAGAGTGCCCGCTTGACGGGCCTGATTACAGGCCGTTGGACCGAGTATCCCCGCCAGCGGACAACTGCACCCAGGCAGCCGACAAATGGTGGTAGAGATTGCGGATCAAGACCGCTGTGGCACCCCAGATAAAATATGAGCCCCAAGGAATCGAAAAGTAATAGCGTCCCGCCCCATCCGGCAAATCCGCGTGGTGCAACTGATGGCGCTGCGGGTCTAACAAGACCGACAAGGGCACTTCAAAAACCTCGGCCACTTCGGAACTATCGGGCAAGACCTGAAAGCCCTCTTGCAACTCGCCAATAATGGGGCGCATTGCAAACTGGGTACTGGTGACAAAAATAGGATGCTGACCCAGGTAACGCACAAAGCGCGGCTCGATGCCGATCTCTTCCTGGGTTTCACGCAGGGCCGCTTCTACGGGCCCCAGATCCGACGCCTCGATACGCCCACCAGGAAAACTGATCTGCCCAGCATGGTTATGCAAATGCATGGCCCGACGTGTAAAAATGACGGTGGGCCCCTCCGGGCGCTGCATCACGCCAATACACACGGCGGAGCGCACATTCATGGAACCGGGCAAAAACTCTGGATAAAAGGAGCCGCGAAACAACGGCTCGACCTGCCACTGGATGGGCTGGGCAAAGGCACTACGCAGAAAATCCAGTTGCTGGGCCTGAGCAGGCAATTCAGGCAAAGCGTCTAATGCAACCAGGGGCTGGCTGCGAGGGTCGAACCCAGGAACGATAACGGGCCTGATACGAGGCTTATCCATAAGAACGGGTAGTGATCCCACATAAAGACAAAGGCACCCGCCTGGGTGCCTTTGCATCGCTGTTCGCTAGGGGATTAGTTACCCGAACGACGAACGAGTTTTTCTTTGATGCGAGCGGCTTTACCCGAGCGTTCGCGCAGATAGTACAGTTTAGCACGACGTACAGCGCCACGGCGCTTGACTTCGATGCTGGCGATCTGCGGGGAATACAGTTGGAATGTACGCTCAACGGCTTCGCCAGAAGAAATCTTGCGAACGGTGAAAGCAGAATTCAGACCACGGTTGCGACGGCCAATAACCACGCCTTCGTAAGCCTGCACGCGCTTGCGTGTACCTTCAACCACGTTTACGTTCACAACAACAGTGTCACCAGGACCGAACTCGGGAGGCAGCTTGCCACCGGTCAGGCGCTGGATTTCTTCTTGCTCAAGAATAGCGATCAAATCCACGATTGACTCCAAAACCATCGTATCAGCCGCACACATTATAAAAATCGCGCTGACAGAGGATGAAAAAATGATTAGCCAATGATTCTATCAGTAAAAGGCTTAAATCACCAAGCCTTTTGAGTGATTACGGCTGCGTTTCCAGGCGTTTAACTACGTTAAAATACGACACTTTGGGCATCATGCCCCTGTATTAAACGCAGTAAAAGCGCAGATTTACTCGCTTCGCCTCTCCCTTGGCAAAAAGGGCCGACCTTATTAAAGGACACAGTCTATGCATGCTGAATACAAAGTTCCTGGCGGCAAGCTGGTCGTGATCGATCTGGATGTCAAAGACCATATGATCGAACAAGCACGACTGAGCGGCGATTTCTTTCTGGAACCTCCCGAAGCACTGGGCCTGATCAATCAAGCCCTACAGGGCTTGTCCGTCAATAGCAGCGCCGAAGAAATTGCGGCTCACGTTAGCCGCGCCCTACCTACCAACATCGATATGTTCGGCCTGGACTCGCAGGCGATTGGCGTGGTCGTGCGGAGGGCCTTGGCATGATGAGCTGGAACGAGTTGCCTTGGGAGCTGATCCATATGGAGCCGCAGCCCGCTGCCCTGCATATGGCGCTGGATGAAATTATTACCCAGGAAGTCAGTGAAGGCACCCGCGCCCCTACCCTGCGTATCTGGGAGTGGCAGGAAGCTGCTGTAGTAATTGGACGTTTCCAGTCCCTGCGAAATGAAATTGAAGCCGAGGCCGCCGCCCATCACGGTATTCGTGTGGTGCGTCGCATCAGTGGCGGTGGCGCCATGTTTATCGAACCTGGCAATACCATTACCTATTCGCTTAGCGTGCCCAAACAATTTGTAGCCGGCATGACCTTTCAGGAGTCCTACGAGTTTCTGGACTCATGGGTCATTGAAGCCCTGCGCGACATTGGTATTGATGCCTGGTACCAACCGCTGAACGACATTACCAGCGCCGGTGGAAAAATTGGGGGTGCCGCACAAGCACGACGTGGCAATGCCGTCTTGCATCATGTCACCATGGCCTACGACATTGATGCTGACAAGATGTTGGAAGTTCTACGCATCGGCAAAGAAAAGCTCTCAGACAAAGGCACCACCAGTGCCAAGAAACGCGTGGACCCTATCCGCAGCCAAACAGGTATGAGCCGTGAAGCGGTTATAGAAGCCATGCTGGATATATTCCGCAAAAAGACGGCTCTTAAACCCGGCACACTACCCACTTCAACATTGGAACAGGCCGAAAAACTGGCACGCGACCGCTTCCTGTCAAACGACTGGACACAACTGGTGCCCTGATCGCCCCCTCTGGAGCAGCACAAGGACGTGGCTTCAAAACCCGCCCATGCTGCCCAACCATAACAAGCCAGGAATACTGGCACCCCACACAGCAACCAAACACACATCCATGACCTTGGCTTTGAAAGACAAGGGCTTGTTAAATGGACTGGAAGAAGCTGCAGAGCGAACCGGGCCACGGAAACGTGGAGTGGCTTGCGGACGGTAATGACGGCTTGGACTAGACATGGCTAACTCCATTTACTGTTTTCTTATACAGTACTGTACTTAAAACCAGCAACCAGTGCAATCAGTACCTATCATGATGTTGCGCTTGCCCCACTGACACACTGCAAACCCAGTCCTGACACCACTTACAGCCAATTGGCCATAAAGCGTACCATCCCAGCCCTAACCGTCTTCGCGACTGAAAAGCCACTTGCATCCAGTGCTTTGCACAGTAGTTCCATACCGTAACGATGCCCACAAAAAAGCCCTCGTGCCATAAGCAGGAGGGCTTTCTGTCTGAGCCTAAAGGCCAAGTAGCAATTACTTGTTAGGCTGAGGCGTCACACGCAGGTAGGGACGAATCTCGGTGTAGCCTTTAGGGAACTTCTGCTTCAGAACTTCAGGATCTTTCAGGCTAGGAACGATAATCACATCGTCGCCGTCTTCCCAGTTCACTGGCGTAGCCACGCTGTGGCTGTCGGTCAGTTGCAGGGAATCGATCACGCGCAGAATTTCGTTGAAGTTGCGGCCCGTGCTGGCAGGGTACGTAATGATCAGACGCACTTTCTTGGCAGGGTCGATGATAAACACCGAACGCACTGTCACGGTGGTGCTGGCATTGGGGTGGATCATATCGTACAGATCCGACACCTTGCGATCCGCGTCAGCCAGGATGGGGAAATTAACGGTGGTTTTTTGAGTTTCGTTGATATCGTCAATCCACTTGCCGTGGG
Organism: Alcaligenes aquatilis; assembly: GCF_003076515.1. Classification (NCBI taxonomy): domain Bacteria; kingdom Pseudomonadati; phylum Pseudomonadota; class Betaproteobacteria; order Burkholderiales; family Alcaligenaceae; genus Alcaligenes; species Alcaligenes aquatilis. The sequence continues at coordinate 1,551,494 of NZ_CP022390.1, forward strand.
AATCAACATCATCAACGGAAACAGCAATTACTTTTACGTCGCGCTTGGCGAACTCGTCCGCCAGCTTGGCGGTATAACCCAGTTCGGTGGTGCACACAGGCGTAAAGTCGGCTGGGTGGGAGAACAAGACGCCCCAGCTATTACCCAGAAACTCGTGAAATTTGATGGTGCCGGCGGAGGATTTTTGTTCAAAATCAGGGGCCAGGTCACCCAGACGAAGTGTAGCCATTGCGTTCCTCTTTTTGAAATGCAGCCGCGATCAGGAGATCGTCAACTTAAATGATCAGGACTAGTCAGATGATTTTGTCAGTATAAAGAGCGCGTTTCAAATAATTTAAAGCTATATCAATATACCGAAAAAAGGCCCGGCAGCCAAACAACTGCACGGGCCTTGATGGCTTGAGCCAGGTCAACTTACAGCAGTTCGGTCGTCAGGTAAGGCATCAGCTCCGCACCATCAGCCACGGATTGAGCCAAAGCATTAGCACGTGGCAACAAGTGGCTGGCAAAGAACACGCTGGTCGACAGCTTGCGGCGCAGGAATGGATCCTGATCACCTTCGCTCAGTGCTTTTTCTGCTGCCAAGGCGGCACGAGCCATCTGCCAGCCGGTCAACACATAGCCGGACAGCATCAGGAAAGGTACGCTGCCCAGGAACACGGCAGGCAGGTCTTTCTGAGCGTTCATCAAGGTGAACATGGCAGCACGTTCCACACTCTTGACACCTGCCTCCAAACGATCAGCGATCAGGGTCAGTGCAGCTTTGTGCTCACCACCTTGAGCCGCACGTTCACGCAGCTTGGCAACAGTCGCGCCCAGCTCAGGAGCCAGGCCCTGGATCACAGCGCCGGCATCACGCAGCACCTTGCGACCGATAAAGTCGTTGGCCTGAATGGCAGTGGTGCCTTCATAAATAGGCAAAATGCGCGAATCGCGGTAGTGCTGGGCCGCACCGGTTTCTTCGATAAAGCCCATACCGCCATGCACCTGCACACCCAGGGAAGTGACTTCCAGAGACATTTCAGTGCTGAAACCCTTGACCACAGGCACCAGGAATTCGTACAGAGCCTGATACCGCTTGCGGGCATTTTCATCTGCACTGTGACGCGCCTTGTCGTTCACACCAGCGGCGAAGTAAGCCAACGCGCGGGAGCCTTCCGTCAGGGCACGCATTTGCACCAGCATGCGCTGTACGTCGGGGTGATGGGCAATCGACACGGCCTTGCCGCCAGTCAGAGGCGCACCCTGCACACGATCGTTGGCGTATGCAAGGGCCTGCTGGAATGCACGTTCGGCCACAGCGATACCCTGCACGCCCACCGCGTAACGAGCCGCGTTCATCATGATGAACATGTACTTCAGGCCTTCGTTTTCCTTGCCGACCAGGTAGCCGACAGCGCCCTCGCCCACATCGCCTTTGCCTGAGCCATACAACAGTACAGCGGTTGGGCTGCCATGAATGCCTAGCTTGTGCTCCAGCGATGCACACCAGACGTCGTTACGAGCGCCCAAAGAGCCATCGTCGTTCACCATGAACTTGGGCACGATAAATAGCGAAATCCCTTTCACGCCGGCAGGTGCGTCGGGCGTGCGGGCCAGCACCAGATGGACGATGTTCTCGGCCATATCGTGCTCACCGTAAGTGATGAAAATCTTTTGCCCGCTGATGCGATAGCTGCCGTCATCTTGAGGAACTGCGCGGCTGGCAACCTGGGCCAGATCCGAACCGGCCTGAGGCTCAGTCAGGTTCATGGTGCCGGTCCAGCGGCCTTCCAGCAAAGGCGGCAGGAAGCGTTCTTTCTGTTCGTCTGAACCCACCATGGACACGGCTTCGATCACGCCATCGGTCAGCAAAGGACACAGGGAAAAAGCCAGGTTGGCGGCATTGATGTTTTCACACGCCACGGCACCGATCAGCTTGGGCAGACCTTGGCCGCCCAGTTCAGCTTCGTGCTGCAAACCTTGCCAGCCGGCTTTGGCAAATTCTTCAAAGGCTTTTTTAAAGCCGGGTGTGGTGGTGACCACACCGTCATTCCATTTGGCACCATTCTGATCACCGGCGCGGTTCAAAGGTGCGACTTCCTGCTCAACGAAGCGGGCGTTCTCATCAATAATGGCATCGATCAACTCGGCCGAGAAATCCTCAAAGCCAGGCAATTCCAGCACACCAGGTAGATCAGCCAGCTCTTTAAGTGCAAAGCGGATGTCTTGGGTGGGTACACGATACGTCATGAACACTCCTACACAGAAACAAAAAGGACCGAAGCCACAACCAGGCCCCTGGGGTATACGCACTGAAAAAAAGCCTGCTGGAAAAGTATCCAGCAGGCCGTTTGGCGCTTAGAGCGCTTTTTCTAACTCAGGCACAGCCTCAAACAGGTCCGCGACCAAACCGTAGTCAGCCACGCCAAAAATAGGCGCTTCGGGATCTTTATTGATGGCCACAATGACCTTGGAGTCCTTCATGCCAGCCAAGTGCTGGATGGCACCAGAGATACCCACAGCCACGTACAACTGAGGAGCGACGATCTTACCGGTCTGCCCCACCTGCCAGTCGTTCGGTGCATAGCCGGCGTCCACTGCAGCGCGCGAGGCACCCAGGGCAGCACCCAACTTGTCAGCCAGACCGTCCAGCAATTTGAAGTTTTCGGCGCTGCCCATACCACGGCCACCGGACACGACCACACCGGCACCTGCCAGTTCAGGACGGTCGCTCTTGGCTACTTCACGGCTGACGAACGTCGAACGGCCCGAATCTGCCACAGCGCTCAGCTCCTCAACAGCGGCACTACCACCTTCAGCGGCCACAGCGTCAAACGCGGTGGTACGCACGGTGATCACTTTCACGGCATCGCTGGACTGAACGGTGGCCACAGCGTTACCGGCATAAATCGGACGGGTGAAGGTGTCTGCCGACTCGACGGACAAGATGTCCGACAATTGGGCGACATCCAGCTTAGCGGCCACGCGAGGAGCAATGTTCTTGCCCGAAGCGGTGGCAGGGAACAGGATGTGGCTGTAGTTCGAAGCAATGGCCAGCACTTGGGCTGCCACGTTCTCGGCCAGACCCTCAGCCAATGCAGGCCCATCGGCCAGCAGCACTTTGCTGACACCCTGGGCTTTGGCAGCCGCCTGGGCCACGCCAGCGGCCTGATTACCCGCGACCAGAACATGCACATCACCGCCGATCTTCTGAGCGGCAGCCAGGGCATTGAGTGTTGCAGCCTTCAGCTGCTGATTGTCGTGCTCGGCAATAACAAGGATAGCCATTTAAATCACCTTCGCTTCGTTCTTCAGTTTCTCGACCAGTGTGGCAACATCGGGCACCATGATGCCAGCAGCACGAGCTGGGGGCTCGGTCACTTTCAAGGTTTTGATACGAGGAGCCACATCAATGCCCAGTTCTTCAGGAGTCAGGGTTTCCAACGGCTTTTTCTTGGCCTTCATGATGTTGGGCAGTGTCACGTAACGAGGCTCGTTCAAGCGCAGGTCAGTAGTGATCACGGCAGGCAGGCTCAGTTTCAGTGTTTCCAGGCCACCGTCCACTTCACGAGTGACCGATACGCTATCGCCCGACACTTCAACTTTGCTGGCAAATGTGGCTTGTGGCCAGTCCAGCAAGGCAGCCAGCATCTGGCCGGTCTGGTTGGCGTCATCGTCGATCGCCTGTTTGCCCAGGATCACCAACTGAGGCTGTTCTTTGTCCACCACGGCCTTGATCAGCTTGGCCACGGCCAAAGGCTGCAACTCGACGTCGGTTTGTACCAAAGTGGCCCGATCAGCCCCAATGGCCAGCGCCGTGCGCAAGGTTTCCTGGCTTTGCGCCACACCGCAAGAAACAGCAATCACTTCAGTGGCTGCACCGCTTTCTTTGAGGCGGGTGGCCTCTTCGACAGCGATTTCGTCAAAGGGGTTCATGGACATTTTCACATTGGCAATGTCCACCCCGGTTTGGTCAGATTTCACGCGTACCTTGACGTTATAGTCAACTACGCGTTTCACGGGTACTAACACCTTCATGTAATGTTCTCCAGTGCAGTCTTAAATAAAAATTGTTCTGTTGAAATAAGGCTTTGGAAGAATTCCAAAGCCCGGAGCCAATCGCCTAAAGCCCGGCGAAGGCCTTGATATGGGCCACCACGCTACGTCCCAGGGACGAGGGATCGTACCCCCCTTCCAGCATACTGACCAGACGATGTCCGGCACTGGGCGCACAGGCTTGGACCACCATGGCAGTCAATTCCGCATAATCGGCTTCAACCAGGCTTAGCTGTCCCATCTCGTCTTCACGGTGAGCATCAAAGCCTGCCGAGAAAAAGACCATTTCAGGGGCAAAAGCCTCTATGCGGGGCAAACAAACCTGCTTGAACAGATCGATAATCTGAGCAGACTTGGTGTAGGCCTCAACCGGTATATTTACCATGTTTTGCGCTGCCGGGTCCTGAAAGGAATCAGGAAAAAACGGGGACTGAAAAAAACTGCACATCAGAACTCGATCGTCGCCGGCAAAAATCTGTTCGGTTCCATTGCCGTGGTGCACATCAAAATCGACGATCAGCACCCGCTTGAGGCCATATTTTTCCAAGGCATAGGCTACAGCGACAGCGATATTATTGAAAAAACAAAACCCCATCGCCCGCGCCCGCTCGGCATGATGCCCAGGAGGTCGTACAGCACAAAATGCACCGGCCGCCCCTTCATTCATGACGCCATCGACGGCATCCAGACCCGCCCCGGCAGCGGCATAGGCCGCTTCCAGGGTATGGGGATTCATCAGGGTGTCAGGATCGATATTGAAATACCCCTGCTTGGGCAATTGCTCTTTTAGCTTTTGCACATAAGCAGCATCATGCACCCGCAAAATATCCTCATCCGTGGCCAGCCGAGCTTGTCGCTGAGCCAGATAGGATGCCAGACCGCTGGATAGCAGTTGATCATTTATGGCATCGAGCCGCTGCGGACTTTCCGGATGCCATCGACCCATCTCATGCAAATGGCACGATGGATGGATAAAATATAGTGTCTCCATGAGGATGGATTATGTTCAGACCCACTCGAATTTTGCAAGCAGTACTGATCGCGCTGAGCACTGCCGGCTGCGCTTCCACCACTTCACAAGCTCCGTCTTCGGACACCAAACCCAATAACGGCGCGGTTTTCCTGACCCCAACAAAAAATACTGAGGCCATCACAATCAAGGCCTTAGCCGAACCCCAATCCATTCAGGCTGGCCAGTCCCGTTCTGGCCGGACACAGTTTTTTAAATTAAACGGTGAATTAAACGATGATATTGCGGCCTACGCCCAGGAAGTGGCAACAGCACGCGACATCCCATTGGATCTGGTCACTGATATTTTGCAGCAAGCCCAATATAACGAGACCGCTGCCAGATTAATGCGTCCCACCAAAGGGCGCATCAAACGCAGCTGGGTAACGTATAAAAAACGCAATGTAGACCCAGCCCGCATTCAAGGTGGCGTCCAATTCTGGCAAAAGCATCGATTGGCGCTGGAGCAGACCTCCAAAGACTATGGCGTGCCACCCTCAATTATTGTGGCCATCCTGGGCGTGGAAACCGTCTACGGAAAAATCATGGGTGATTTCAAGGTGCTGGACGCCCTATTTACGCTGGGCTTTGCCTATCCGGACGACAGTCGGCCCGAGCGCGGTCAACTATTCCGCGATCAATTGGCTGATCTGATCGAACTTCACTATCAAGGGGAGCTGGATGCCCGGATTGCTCAAGGTTCGTTCGCCGGTGCCATGGGTATGTCCCAATTCATGCCCGGCAGCCTGATACGCTATGCCGTGGACGGTAACGGAGATGGCCGCATTGATCTGCGCAACAATCCCGCCGATGCCATGGCTTCGATTGCCAATTTTTTGCGGGCACATGGCTGGGAACCTGGCTTACCCGTTTTTGCGCCGGTTGAGTTGAGTAACGCGAACAAAGGCATGGTGGACGGCGGCATCTACCCCAAGCTGAGCTGGACTCAATTGACTAATGCCGGTGCCAAAATGAAGGGCCAGAGCCACAATGCAGGCCCTTGGCAGCAGGCTCAATTAGGTGTGGTGAACCTGGTGGATGAGCCACGCAATACCACGGAGTATCGCCTGGGTACGCCCAACTTCTTTGCCATTACCCATTACAACCGCAGTTATTTTTATGCCAGCTCGGTCGCCGACCTGGCTTCCGAACTGGCTAAACAAATGGGTTATGGCAACCCTAATTAATTAAAGATGCCAGTAGACAGGTAACGGTCGCCACGGTCGCACACAATAAAAACGATCGTGGCGTTTTCTACGCGCTGAGCAACGCGCATAGCGGCCACCAAGGCACCGCCAGACGAAATGCCTGCGCAGATTCCTTCTTCAGCGGCCAGACGGCGCGTCATGATCTCGGCCTCTTGCTGGCCGATTTCCTCGAACAGATCCACTTTGGATGGATCGTAAATCTTGGGTAAGTACTCTTCTGGCCATTTACGAATGCCGGCAATTTGCGCCCCTGGTGCAGGTTGAGCACCCACCACCACAATGCCACTGTTCTGGCTGCGCAAGTAATTACCCACACCCATGATGGTGCCGGTCGTACCCATAGCGCTGACAAAGTGCGTGACCTGCCCGTCGGTTTGCTTCCAGATTTCCGGACCAGTGCTGTGCACGTGAGCTGCTGGATTGTCCTTGTTGGCAAACTGGTTCAGCACCTTGCCCTGCCCTTCGGCCTGCATCTTCAGCGCCAGATCACGGGCGTACTCCATGCCTCCTTGATCGGCGGGCGTCAGAATCAACTTCGCACCATACGCTGTCATGGACGCACGACGCTCCAGCGACAAGTTATCGGGCATGATCAAAATCATTTTGTAGCCACGTACGGCCGCAATCATGGCCAGCGCAATACCCGTATTGCCGCTGGTAGCCTCGATCAAGGTGTCTCCCGGCTTGATGTCGCCGCGACGTTCAGCCTCTTGAATCATGGAACTGGCCGCCCGGTCTTTGACTGAACCGGCAGGGTTATTGCCTTCCAGCTTGGCCAACAAGACATTACCGCGTGCCTGCCCAAACTCGCCCGGAATACGCTGCAAGCGCACCAAAGGGGTTTGGCCAACGGTATCTTCAATGGTGGGATAGTTTTTCATCGATCAATCTCTTACCTTGAACAAGAAGGCAGCCAGCTCGCACTGACTGCCCATGCAGACTCAACAAACCACTAGCTTAAAGCGAGTCTACGCCCAGAGCTACGGCTTTCTTCTTATATCCGCGCCGGCCGTATTGGAAACGGCCTTGCTGGCCGCCTTGGCGGGCTCCACTTTCAAGCCCGACTGCTCCATCGTAATAATCTTTTTGGCACCTATCCCTTTAACCCGATCTGCCAAATCCTGTAGAGAATCAAAGGGGCCACCACGCTGACGTTCCTCAAGGATCAGCTCGGCCGTCCGGGGGCCAATGCCCTTGATTTGCTGGAGCTGCTGGGCATCCGCGGTATTCAGGTCGGTTGCCGTCGCCAAACCCCAAGGCCCAAACAAACATAGGGCAAGCAGGACGCGCAAAACAGCACCACGCCAGCGTTGCATCGAACGCAACTGGCGATTGGAAACAGAAGACGACTGTGCAGAGGTACACATGATAAAGGCTCCTTGAAAAGAAGCCTTTATGGTGCCGCCTGGATGATTGAAAAAGCGGCCAGAAGCGCGCGTTTAGCCATGCGTGACAGCCCGCATGGACTTTCTTGTCCTGGCTCTTAACGCAGAGCGCCTGACTGAAGCAGACGACGTACATACTCGGCCACACCGGTCTGCACGTCATGGAAAGGCTTGTCGTAGCCAGCGGCACGCAATTGAGTCAAGTCAGCCTGCGTGTGGCTTTGATAACGGCCTTTCAAATCATCCGGGAATGGGATGTATTGCAGGAACTGTTGCGTCACCAAATCTTCCAATTCCAAGGCAGGCAAACCATCGTGTTCGCGCAAGGTGTTGACGACCGTTTGGGCCACATCATTGAATGGCTGAGCACGACCCGAACCGCAATTGAAAACACCGGACTGCTTGTCTTGACCCAGGAAATGCAGATTCACCGACACCACGTCATCAATAAAGACGAAGTCGCGCTGCTGCCCACCATCCACATAACCATCCCAACCACCGAACAGCAGCACATGACCGTCACGGCGGTATTGCAGCATATTGTGATAAGCCACCGATGCCATGCGCCCTTTGTGCTGCTCTTGTGGACCGTAGACATTAAAGTAGCGCAAACCCACCACGGGTGCGCTCAGTCTATCCAGATGACGACGCAGCACTTGGTCGAACAGGAACTTGGAATAACCGTAAACATTCAAAGGGGCTTCGTTACTAAGGTCTTCGGCGTACAGCGGGCCCGCACCGTAAACAGCGGCGGACGAAGCGTACAGGAGAGGGATGCGCTTGGCCTGGCAATACTCAAAGATTTCCAGTGTCACGCGATAGTTATTGTCCATCATGAACTGGCCATTGCGCTCGGTGGTGTCCGAACATGCGCCCTGATGCAGCACAGCTTCAATATTGGAGAACTCGTCCCGCGCCAAACGGGCACGGAAATCATCCTTGTCCATATAGTCGGCAATTTGACCATGCACCAGATTGACGAACTTGTCGCCATCGCTCAGGTCGTCCACCACCAGAATGTCGGTCACACCCTGCTGGTTCAGGCCTTTCACCAAATTGCTGCCAATAAAGCCAGCGCCACCGGTCACTACGATCATGCCAATTCCTTTGCCGTCACAATGGACGTACCCAATTTTCCGACCACGATACCACCGGCACGATTTGCCCAGCGCATGGCCTGCAACCAATCCAGGCCAGCCGCTCGCATCACCGCCAGCGTTGCCAATACCGTGTCCCCGGCACCCGAGACATCAAACACCTCTTGTGCCTGGGCATCCACATGCTCACGCCCCTGCTCGGTGAACAAGGTCATGCCTTGCTCGGAACGGGTAATCAGCAAGCATTCCAAATTCAGCTTGCGACGCAAATCCTGGGCGCGTCGCATGAGATCATCTTCATCTTTCCAAGCACCCACGGCTTCCTGCATTTCCGAACGATTCGGGGTCAGAATAGTGGCGCCCTGGTAGCGCTCGTAGGTCTTGCCTTTGGGGTCGACCAAAACGGGAATATTCTTGGAGCGTGCCAAGGCAATCAGGCTTTCCACCTGCGCCAAAGCGCCTTTGGCGTAATCAGACAAAACCAGCACCTGATGCTGATCCAACAGGTCGCTCATATTTTGCTGTAGCTGCTCCAGAGCGCCGTCAGCAGGGCTTTCTTCAAAGTCCACCCGCAACAACTGCTGCTGACGACCCAGTACTCTCAACTTCAAGGAAGTGGGCATCAGAGGGTCTTGCACCCAGTGGGCCTGAACATGGTCGGCTCTCGCCAAGTCTTGCACTGTCTTGCCCGCTTCATCCTGCCCAATCACGCCAAGCAAGCTGGCTTGAGCACCTAAAGCAGCAATATTGCGCGCCACGTTGGCAGCACCACCCAAACGATCCTCCACCCGGCCCATCTTGACCACGGGAACAGGAGCCTCGGGGGAAATACGATCCACATCACCAAACCAGTAACGGTCCAGCATGACATCGCCTACTACCAGTACACGACTGGCGGCGACGGCTTCACCTGGAAACGTCATCATTTCAACTCCTCAAGGCGCCGAGGGGCATACGTCTCCCAGGAGTTGCAACCAGGACATTGCCAGTAAAAATGGCGAGCCTCAAAGCCACAAGAACTGCAAGAATATCGATCCAGGCGCTGTGTATGCCTGTGAATCAAAGAACGCAGCAGACTTAAATCCGCGCCCGCAATAATTTGATCGACACCGACCGCTTCTGCGCCTTCGGCACCTTCCTTGCTCTGCCCTTGATCCTGGAGTTCGACTTCCAGCATCTTGTCCAGACCCAATAAAGAAGGATGGGCGCGCAAGGCATCGCGCGCAAAGGCCCAGGCCTGCAAATGGCCTTCCTGCTCACGCAGAACGCGGAACAGCACATTGAAAATATCCAGGCTGGGGTGCTGCTGATAATGACTGCGCAGCATGGCAACACCTTCTTCACCACGACCCAGCTTGCGATAACTGTCCAGCAACTCGGTAGCGTACAGACCCACATATTCGGGGGCACTGCTCAGGATGGACACCAGATAGGCACGCTCCTGCTCGTTCTGCCCTTGCATACGCGCAACACGAGCACGCAAACCAGCAACCCGAGCCTGGGAGGCATACATGCCCTGGCCAGTACCCAATTTGCGAATGGCATTATCAGCCTCGTCCAAGGCTTTGGCAGCACGTTCGAAATCAGGCTGCTTGCCCTGCAAGGCCCCCTCGGCCTGCTCACACTGGTAATGCACCAACTGCGGCACGGGCTCATCGACCAGGGCTCGCAGGCGGCGCACCGCTTCGATCGCACGTGGCCAATCATGCTCGGACTCATAAATACGAATCAAAGCGCGCATGGCCGGTATCGCAAAACGCGTTTCACGCACCGCCTCAAAAGCGGCTTCAGCCCGATCCAGCATGCCAGCTTTGAGGAAATCCTGGGCAATCTGAAACTGGGCATTTTCACGATCTGCAACAGGCAGATCGGCACGCGACAGCAAACTTTGATGCACACGGATAGCGCGCTCCATTTCGCCTCGACGGCGAAACAGGCTGCCCAGTGCAAAGTGCAGCTCGGTGGTTTCAGGGTCCAGTTTGGCCACTTCCACAAACGCATCAATGGCACGATCCGGCTCTTCATTGAGCAGGAAGTTCAACCCCTTGAAATAGGAGTCCGGCAACGTGCGGGTTTCGGACATCATTTGCCGAAAATCCACCCGTGCTGCGACCCAACCCAAGGCAAAAAGAATGGGTACAAAAACCAACCACCAGGTTTCAAAATCCACTGTTTACTCCAACGGCTTACAAAGGCGCCAAGGGGGCGACGGTCTCGGGCGCAACAGCAGCCGTATTCACAGGCGCTTGCTGCACTTGCTCGAGCCTGTCTTGCAAACGGTCCATTTCGCGGCGCAAGCGGTTGACCTCGCGACGGCGGCGCATGACTGCACCCACCATCAAAAGCAGCCCCAACACCAAGCCTAAAATAAACGCGGCCAGCATCACGACGATCAGCGGGACGTCTTGAATAATATGCTCGGCAAAGAAGCTGACCTGCACGGGTTCGGTGTTTTTCAGTGCGAACAGCAGCACGATCACAAAAACGAGCAGACGCAGTACCCAGACTAGATAGCGCATTTTTAGGGCTCCAACAGTGTTTTTATAATGTCTGATTGTACGTGCAAGCGGAATTTAGCGCACACGCAAAACAGGCCCTGTAAAGGGCCTGTGTAATCAGTGTGCAAGTAGGTCTTAACCGTGACGGACTCTCGCATTGAGCTGCTCGAAGGCTGAGGACTGGTCGTCCGCCTCGATTTGCTCTTGCTCAAGAAAGACAGAATCGACTCGCTCGCGCAACTCCTTACCCGCTTTGAAGTGAGGCACCTGTTTACCAGGCACCATCACTTTTTCACCGGATTTGGGATTGCGCCCTACCCGCGGCGAGCGGGTAGAGAGCGAAAAACTGCCAAACCCTCGGATTTCGATCCGCTGACCACTGGCCAGAGCCTGGGTCATCGAATCCAAAACCGTTTTCACGGCGAAATCCATATCGCGCAGAGCCAGCTGCGGATAGCGACTGGCCAACAACGCGATCAGCTCAGACTTTGTCACGCTGATTAACCGTCGTCACGTTGCTGCTGGTCCAGCTTGGCACGCAGCAGAGCACCCAGATTGGTCGTACCGGACGAAGCGCTGGCTTCGGTCAGGCGGGCCATGGATTGAGCGGTTTCGGCAGTATCACGAGCCTTGATGGACAACTGAATCGAACGGGTCTTGCGATCCACGCTCAAGATCATGGTTTCGATTTCCTGACCTTCTTTCAGAGCCGTCGTGGCATCTTCAACACGACCCGAGGAGATCTCGGAAGCGCGCAGGTAGCCTTCAACGTCCAGCGACAGAGTAACAACCGCACCCTTGGCTTCGACCGACTTGACGACGCCGCTAACCACAGCACCCTTGTCGTAAGTCGCTACGAAGTTGTTGAATGGATCGCCTTCCAGCTGTTTGATACCCAGGGAAATGCGCTCTTTGTCGGTATCGATACCCAGAACCACGGCGTCAACTTCGTCGCCCTTCTTGAAGTTGCGAACGGCTTCTTCGCCCGTCTCGGACCAGGACAGGTCGGACAGGTGAACCAGACCGTCGATGCCGCCTGGCAGACCAACAAACACGCCAAAGTCGGTGATGGACTTGATGCCACCGCGAACCTTGTCACCGCGCTTGAAGTTGATGGCGAAATCTTCCCATGGGTTGGCACGGCACTGCTTCATGCCCAAGGAGATACGACGACGATCTTCGTCGATTTCCAGAACCATGACTTCGACTTCTTCACCCAAGGTCACAACCTTGCGTGGGTCAACGTTCTTGTTGGTCCAATCCATTTCGGATACGTGAACCAGACCTTCGATACCGTCTTCCACTTCAACAAATGCACCGTAATCGGTCAGGTTGGTAACCTTGCCGAACAAACGGGTGTTTTGTGGGTAGCGACGTGCCAGACCGATCCATGGATCTTCGCCCAGCTGCTTGACGCCCAGGGAGACGCGGCTCTTTTCCTGATCGAACTTGAGAACCTTGGCTTCGATTTCCTGACCCACCTGCAGAACTTCGGATGGGTGACGAACACGGCGCCATGCCATGTCGGTGATGTGCAGCAGACCGTCGATGCCGCCCAGATCCACGAACGCACCGTAATCGGTGATGTTCTTGACGATACCTTTGACGATAGCGCCTTCGGACAGGGTTTCCAGCAATTTCTGACGCTCTTCGCCCATGGAGGCTTCCAGCACAGCGCGACGCGACAACACAACGTTGTTACGCTTGCGATCGAGCTTGATAACCTTGAATTCCAGGGTCTTGCCTTCGTATGGCGTGGTGTCCTTGACAGGACGCAGATCAACCAGCGAACCAGGCAAGAAGGCACGGATGCCGTTGGTCATGACAGTCAGACCGCCCTTGACCTTACCGGTGATGGTACCGTTGACCAGCTCGCCGGACTCAAGCGCTTGCTCGAGGGACAACCAGGCCGACAGACGCTTGGCGCGGTCGCGGGACAGGATGGTGTCGCCGTAGCCGTTTTCAAAGGCATCGATAGCCACGGAAACGAAGTCACCTGCTTGAACTTCCAGTTCGCCCTGATCGTTCAGGAACTCTTCCAGAGGGATCAGTGCCTCGGACTTCAGGCCAGCATTGACCAGAACGTAGTTGTGGTCAATACGCAGAACCTCGGCGGAGATAACTTCGCCGCTTTTCAGGTCTTGGTTTTTAATGCTTTCTGCAAACAAATCGGCAAAGCTTTCGCCGCCCGTTGCGTCTGTGTGAAGGTTAGTGGACATTAAATCAATCCGTTAGCCAAAATGGCCATAAAAAACACACCAGGCAGAACCCGGTGGAGTGAACAAAGCCCGATCAGCACGGGATTAGGCTGTCGGGACCGCAATACCCGACCAAAGGTCGAGCACCTTATTTACAACTTCCTGGATGCTGAGCTGGGAAGAATCCACAATATGGGCACCCTGCGCAGGCACGAGCGGGGCATGGGTTCGAGAACGATCACGTTCATCGCGCGCACGCAAATCCGCCAAAAGACTCGTAAGATTAGCAGAAATACCCTTTTCGCTCAACTGTTTACAGCGTCTTTGGGCTCGCACTTCTGCATCTGCCAGCAAAAATATCTTTAAAGGCGCGTCCGGGAACACAACGGTGCCCATATCGCGCCCATCGCCCACCAAACCGGGCGCAACGCGAAAATCCCGCTGCCGTTGCAAAAGCGCCTCACGCACCAGCGGCAGAGCTGCCACTTGCGAAGCCAGATTACCTACTTCTTCCTGACGGATAGCATCACTGACATCGTCGCCGTCCATGTAGATATGGGGGTAGTCAAAACGCACGTTCAGGTTCTGGGCGGCGTGCTGGACCTGAGCCTCGTCCTGCACATCCACACCACGACGCAGGCAGGACAAGGCTGTCAGGCGATACAAGGCACCGCTATCGAGCGTATGCCAGCCCAGCCGCTGCGCAACCAGAGAGGCAATCGTTCCTTTACCGGAAGCCGTAGGACCATCAATGGTAATGACGGGAATGCTCTGTTCTGTCATGCCTGCACCAATTGTTCAAAAACAGAAAAATACTCGGGGAACGTCTTGCTGACGCAGGCAGGATCCAGAATAGTGACCGGCACCGAGCCAAAGCTGGCCAGCGAAAAACACATGGCAATGCGGTGATCATCATAGGTTTCAATGCTGGCTGAACGCCATTGATCGGCCGCAATAGGATGCACAGTCAGCCAATCCGGCCCGGATTCCACTGTCGCGCCCAGTTTGCGCAATTCGGCCTGCATGGCATCAATACGATCCGTTTCCTTCACGCGCCAGCTGGCGATATTACGCAAGGTGCAAGGACCATCAGCAAACATGGCCATGGCCGCCGCCGTCATGGCCGCGTCGGGAATGTGGTTAAAGTCCAGATCAAAGGCCTTGAGCTTGTCGCCCTTGGCCACGGACAAGCCAGAGACAATCAGCTCGTTGGCATGGCGTTCGATACGGGCACCCATAGCCTGGGCCACATCCGCAAACTGAATATCACCTTGCAGACTTTCTGTACCCACACCCTGAATGCGCAGCGGACCACCCCCAATCGTTCCCAATGCAATGAAATACGAAGCGGACGAGGCATCGCCCTCCACGGCATACAAACCGGGGCTGACATAAGTAGCATCGGCAGGGACCGTAAAGCTGCTCCAACCGTCGCGCTCTACCTGCACACCGAAACGCGCCATCATGGCCAGGGTGATTTCAATATAGGGCTGGGAGATCAACTCCCCTTGCACTTCAATACGTAAAGGCTGGCCCGTACGAGTGGTCAACAAGGGTGCGGCCATCAACAAGGCTGTCAGAAACTGGCTGGATACCGAGCCTTTCACCGACACGTAACGCTGATCTGCTTGGGCCAACTCACCAATCGCCAGGGGAGGATAGCCTTCCGCACCCAGGTAGTGCACCTCGGCCCCCAGGCTACGCAGCGCGTCTACCAGATCACCAATGGGACGCTCATGCATGCGAGCAATACCGCTAAGATTGAAGCGCCCTCCCATCAAACCCAAGGCAGCGGTCAAGGAACGGAAAGCCGTGCCGGCATTCCCCAAAAACAGATCGGCATCGCGATGTGCAAAAGGAGCGCCACCGTCAATCACCACCACGCCCTGTCCAAGATCCTGCACCGCCACGCCCATTTGCTGCAAAGCAGCCATCATGACGCGGGTATCATCCGAGTGCAGCAAACCCTCCAGGCGGGTTTGCCCTTGGGCCAAAGCGGCCAGCAAAAGGGCTCGATTGGAAATGCTCTTGGACCCTGGCAATTGCAGTTGCCCACTGGCACGGCTGACCGGGTTCAAAACAAGACTGTCGCTCTGACTCATTGCAAACCACTCCTACTTGCCCAAAAACGGCGCGCTAAAGCAGCGCGCTCTAAAAATTCGTATAAAGCCTGACCATCCTGATCCTGCAAGGCCTGTTCAGCCTGATCCAAAGCCTGACGTACTTCCTGTAACTGCCCCAAGACAGCCTCACGATTGCTCAGGAAAATATCGCGCCACACCTCCGGTGAACCGGCGGCAATACGGGTGAAATCCCGAAAACCCGTCCCCGCCAAGGCAAAGCGTTGATCCGAGTTCGCACTGGAGGCTACCTGCCACATAAAGACCGAGGATAGAAAATGCGGCACATGGCTGACCGAGGCCAGCACTTCGTCGTGGGTCGCCGGGTCCATCAACATGACCCGCGCCCCGCAGGCCTCCCAAACCGCAATCAAACGTTCGCGTGCACTGACACTGTTTTCTTCCAGGGGGGTCAAAATGACATTACGGCCGTCGTAAAGATCAGCACGTGCGGCTTCCGGGCCTACGGTTTCCGCACCCGCAATAGGGTGGCCGGGAACAAACTGGCCGATACGATCCCCAAGCACCTCACGCGCCACACTGACCACATCGACCTTGGTGCTGCCTGCGTCGCTAATCAATGTATGGTCGCGCAAATGGGGACGCAGGCTTTTCAATGTCGAAGCCATGGCACCAATAGGCGTAGCCAGCACAATCAAGTCTGCTTGCTGCGCGGCTTGTTCCAGCGTGGCGACCTCGTCGATCAAGCCCAGCTCCTGAGCTCGTCGCAAGCTCTTCAGTTGCCGACCTACACCCAGCACTTTTCCAACAGCCCCGGAGCGCTTGAGCGCCAGAGTCAAAGAGCCGCCAATCAAACCGACTCCAACGACCGCCAGCACTGGAACCAAGGGCGGCGACGCCATAGTTTCTGATGACGCTATCATGATTAATTCCGTTCCCTCTCAGGCCGTCCATGCTGCGCGTATTGCGTGAAATAGCACCAGCAAAACCGGGATATTGATGCAGACTTTGCCTGACTGCTGCGTGAACGCCATCAAGGGGTTAAAGCAATGCGCAAAGCCTCTATTCTGCCTAGCCACGTCTTGATGAAACAGAGCATCAAACGGCTGCTTAACACATGCCAAAACAAGCCGATTTTGCACAAACCACCTGTCGCAGCCCGTCCCAGCAGGCAATCAGGCCTTGAGAGGGAAAATTTCCCCACTCAGGCCTTTCTTGTTTCCGATGCTTAAAAGTCGTTTACGGGGTAAGAACCCAGAATCTTGAAAAAGGCGACTTGTTTCTTCAATTCAGCCAAAGCCGCTGCCATGGCAGGCTCGTCACGATGGCCGATCAGGTCTACGTAGAAATAATATTCCCACTGCCCTGTCCGTGCAGGACGCGACTCCAGACGAGTCATGGAAACGCCATGTACCGCCAACGGAGACAGCATGTCATAGACAGCGCCAGCCCGGTTGGGCACGGCCAGAATGATGCTGGTCTTGTCGTTGCCGCTAGGCAAGGACTCGATGTTACCGATCGCCAGGAAACGTGTGCGGTTATGCGGATCGTCCTGGATACCGGCTTCCACCACGCCCAGATTCCAGGCAGTGACAGCGGTATTACCGGCAATCGCCGCCACGGTGGGGTCGGAAGCCGCAATGCGAGCGGCCTCCGCATTGCTGGAAGCGGCTTCACGCAAAAGCTGGGGGTAGTGCTTTTGCAGCCAGTTCTGACACTGCGCCAAGGCCTGCGGATGAGCCATCACCCGAGTGACGCCTTCCATGGTGCCGGTCTGGGTCAGCAGATTGTGGTGTACACGAATGGAGCGCTCGCCCAGGACACGCAAGGGCGAGTTCAGCAAAAGATCCAAGGTGCGGTTAACCGCACCTTCGGTCGAGTTCTCGACGGGCACCATACCCACTTCTGCTTGCCCCACCTCGACGCTGCGAAAAACCTCATCGAAG
Source organism: Alcaligenes aquatilis (assembly GCF_003076515.1). NCBI lineage: Bacteria > Pseudomonadati > Pseudomonadota > Betaproteobacteria > Burkholderiales > Alcaligenaceae > Alcaligenes > Alcaligenes aquatilis. The sequence goes on from NZ_CP022390.1 coordinate 1,568,954, forward strand.
GAGTCACACTGCAGGCCATCCAGAGCATGACCAAAATGTTCGTAAGCGGCTTGCTCGGAAAAAGAGCCTTGTGGACCCAGGTAAGCCACGCGCAATACGCTTTCCAGACCGCGGCAGGCAGAAATAATCTGCCCCCACACGGCTTCCACTGCGGCAGGAGTAAACGGGCCATCATTTTCAGACTGCAAGCGACGCACAATACGTGCCTCGCGCTCGGGCTTGAGGATGACTTCCTCTGTATTGAAGTCCTGCTTGATCTTGCCCACTTCCAAAGCCGCACGAGCACGCTCGTTGAGCAACTCCAGGATCTGGCGATCCAGCTCATCAATACGATTGCGCCAAGGGAGCAGGCGCTCAGTTAAGGTATTAGCCATTCCGTCGTTCAAAATCAGTCATGAAATCGATAAGTGCCTGCACACCCTCCAGCGGCATGGCGTTATAAATAGAAGCGCGCATACCACCCACGCTCTTGTGCCCTTTCAGAGAGGTCAAACCCGCTGCCGTGGCCTGCTCCAGGAACAAGGCGTCCAACGACTGATCACGCAACAGGAACGGTACGTTCATGCGCGAACGGTAAGCCGGATGCACGGTATTGGTATAGAACTCGGAGGCATCCAGAAAGCCATACAAGGCCTCGGACTTGGCCGCATTGCGGGCCTGCATGGCCGCCACACCACCCTGGCGTTCCAGCCACTTGAACATCAGGCCAGCCATGTAGATCGAGTACGTAGGCGGCGTGTTGAACATGGACTGTTGCTTTTCGATGTTGGCGTAATTGAACGCCGACGGGCACAGATCCATGGCATGGCCCAACAAGTCCCTGCGTATCATCATCAAAGCAATACCGGACATGCCGGCATTTTTCTGGGCACCCGCGTAAGCAACCGACACGCGCGAGAAATCAATCGGGCAGGACAAGATATTGGACGACACGTCGGCAACGACGGGGACATCCAGCTTGGGAATATCGTTGAACTCTACGCCACCAATGGTTTCATTGGTGCAGACGTGCAAGTAAGCTGCGTCCGGGCGCACATCCCATTGGGAAGGCTCGGGGAACCAGGTCCAGGGCGCCCACTCCTTGCCCTGGTCCTGCCAAGTCTGTCCGCTGGTGCCGGCAACACGAATGTCACCGTAGCGCTGAGCCTCTTCGCAGGACTTGACCGACCAGCTGCCCGAAAGCACGTAGTCGGCCTTGCCACTGCCATTGCGCTGGATCAGGTTCAAAGGCAGCAGGCCATTCTGGCCCTGTGCCCCACCCTGCACAAACAACACGGCGAAATCATCCGGCACGGACAGCAAAGCGCGCAAATCGGCTTCTGCCTCGTCACGCACCCCCATATAGTCCTTGCTACGGTGGCTCATTTCCATGATGGACATGCCTGTGCCGTGCCAATCGGTCATTTCAGCGGCAGCTTGTTCCAGCACCTCCAACGGCAGCATCGACGGGCCTGCCGAAAAATTCCATACACGCATTACTCGTTTTCCTCGCCAGAAGGGTCCGCCTGATCTTGGGCGGAATCCGTTTGATTGTCCTGCTCAAGACCTTCTGGCGCCTGACCGTCTTCGCCCAGCTCGGCGTCGACCTCGTCATCGGTCTCTACCACGCGGTACACACCAGACAGTTCGCTGTCGTCATCGACGCTGATCAAGGTCACACCTTGCGTTGCACGACCCATTTCACGGATCTCGGCCACACGCGTCCGAACCAGCACACCCGCGTTGGTAATCAACATGATTTCGTCGGTTTCACGAACCAGGACGGCACCTACGACCTTGCCGTTACGGGCCGAAGTCTGGATGGCAATCATGCCCTTGGTGCCGCGACCGTGACGCGTGTATTCGCCAATCGGAGTGCGTTTGCCAAAACCGTTCTCGGTCGCGGTCAGCACGGATTGCGTTTCGTCCTCTGCCACCAGCAAGGCGATCACGGACTGCCCCTCTTCCAGAGTCATGCCGCGTACGCCACGGGCGGCACGGCCCATTGGACGTACATCGCCTTCATCAAAGCGCACCGCCTTGCCGGCGTCAGAGAACAACATGACGTCGTGAACACCGTCGGTTAGCTGAGCCCCGATCAGGTAGTCGCCCTCGTCCAGACCCACAGCGATAATGCCGGCCTTGCGAGGGTTGGAGAAGTCGGACAGCGGGGTCTTTTTGACCGTGCCGCGCGAGGTTGCCATGAACACGAACTGATCTTCGCTGAATTCCTTGACGGACAACACCACGTTGATCTTCTCGCCCTCTTCCAGAGGGAACATATTGACGATAGGCCGGCCACGCGAGTTGCGTGAACCTTGTGGCACTTCCCAGACCTTGAGCCAGTACACACGGCCACGGTTGGAGAAGCACAACAGGTAATCGTGCGTGTTGGCGATGAACAGCTTGTCGATCCAGTCGTCCTCTTTCATGGTGGTGGCCTGTTTGCCACGGCCACCACGACGCTGAGCTCGGTATTCAGACAGCGGCTGGCTCTTGATGTAGCCGGTATGCGAGAGAGTCACCACCATATCCATCGGGGTGATCAAGTCTTCGGTATCCAGTTCGGTCGCGTTGTGCTCAATTTGCGAGCGACGAACATCCTTGCCGGTCGCCGAGAACTCGTCGCGCACGGCGATCAGCTCGTCGCCAATAATGGCGGACACACGGGCGGGACTGGCCAGGATGTCCAGCAAGTCGGCAATCTTGTCCATAACCTCGCGGTACTCGTTAACAATCTTGTCCTGCTCCAGGCCGGTCAAGCGCTGCAAGCGCATGTTCAGAATTTCCTGGGCCTGAACGTCGCTCAGACGGTACAGACCTTCCGAGCCCATGCCGAATTCGGCACCCAGATTATCCGGACGATAAGCCTGACGGCCACCCACAATGGCGCTGGTATCAGCACGGGCCAACATCTCGCGCACCAGACCGGAATCCCAGGAACGAGCCATCAGCTCGACGCGGGCAACCGGCGGCGTAGGAGCGGCCTTGATGATTTCGATGAATTCATCAATATTAGCCAGGGCGACAGCCAGACCTTCCAGCACATGACCGCGCTCACGCGCCTTGCGCAGTTGAAACACAGTGCGACGGGTGACCACTTCACGTCGGTGGCTAAGGAAGTAATCGACCAACTGTTTCAGGTTAAGCAAACGGGGCTGGCCATCGACCAGTGCCACCATGTTCATCCCGAAGGTCTCTTGCAACTGCGTGTTCTTGTAGAGGTTATTCAGCACCACTTCCGGCACTTCGCCACGCTTGAGCTCAATGACCAAACGCATACCGTCCTTGTCGGACTCGTCGCGAATATCGGAAATACCCTCGATGCGCTTTTCGTTGACCAGCTCGGCAATGCGTTCTTGCAGCGACTTCTTGTTGACCTGGTAGGGGATGGCGTCGACCACAATGGCCTGACGGTTGCCCTTTTCCATGTCTTCAAAGTGCGTACTGGCGCGCATGATGACGCGGCCACGACCGGTGCGATAGCCTTCACGCACACCGGACATGCCATAAATAATGGCGCCAGTCGGAAAGTCGGGAGCCGCAATGTATTCGATCAGCTCATCGACCGTGCACTCGGGGTGGCTCAGGCAATACAGACAGCCATTGACCACTTCAGCCAGGTTATGCGGTGGAATATTGGTAGCCATACCCACGGCAATACCCGAGCTGCCATTCACCAGCAGGTTGGGCAGACGCGAGGGCAACAGGGCCGGTTCTTTTTCGCTGCCATCATAGTTGGGCACGAAATCCACGGTTTCCTGGTCAATATCGGCCAGCAGTTCGTGGGCGATCTTGGCCAGACGAATTTCGGTGTAACGCATGGCTGCGGCGTTATCCCCGTCGATGGAACCAAAGTTACCTTGCCCGTCGACCAGGGTGTAGCGCATGGAAAAGTCCTGCGCCAGACGCACGATCGTGTCATAGACGGCAGAGTCACCATGAGGGTGGTACTTACCGATAACATCACCGACGATACGAGCCGACTTCTTATAGGCACGATTCCAGTCGTTATTGAGTTCATGCATGGCGAACAGAACACGGCGATGCACGGGCTTCAAACCATCTCGCACGTCGGGAAGAGCACGGCCCACAATCACGCTCATGGCGTAATCGAGGTAGCTGCGGCGCATCTCCTCTTCAAGCGAAACGGGAAGCGTCTCCTTGGCAAAGGAATCCATAGGTCAATTCTTTATAGATATGGGTTAAGCAGTAAGCCAGCCGTAAACGGACAAGGGGAAATTCTAGCACTTTCACATAGAGGGACGCAGCGTCGCGCGGCGACAAGGCAGGTGATAGGTGATTGAAAGGGTTGATCCATCAAAAATCTGCCATCCACTAAACGTATCGATCAGGAATTGGGGAAGCGACGCCACCCACCTCCTGTTGCCTAAAACCAACAATAACAGGAAAGAACAAGGCTAATTCCACGCATCTTCGCGAATCGTTCCTTGTCCCCCTCACGCATAAGGCCGAAATGTCTTAAGATTCGACCTAACACGCATGAAACCCAGCGCAAGCAAGTCTTTGTTCCGTTCAAAGGATTGCTATACTGGTTCCGTTAATCAGCGGCAGGGGTTCGCTGCGGTCACTTAACAGCATCAGCTCAACGAGGAGAAATATGAACAAACCCTCCAAAATCGCACTTGTACTCGCCATTGCCGCCGCATCGGCTACTAGTGCAGTTTCCGCACAAGAGTCCGGCGAAGTTAACAACTGGCGCAATCCGTTCGGCGACGTTTGGAAAAACGGCACCAACGAACTGTGCTGGCGCAACAACTTCTGGACACCTGCTACAGGTATTCCAGGTTGTGACGGTGTGCCCGTTGCCCAAGCCCCCGAAGCTCCTGTCGTCGCTCCTACCGTCACTAAAGTGACCCTGAACGCTGACACTTTCTTCGACTTCGACAAATCCACCATCAAGCCAGAAGGCCGCCAGGTTCTGGATCAAGTGGCTGACACTGTTCAAGCCATCGATCTGGAAACTCTGATCGCTACCGGTCACACTGACTCGATCGGCGCTGAAGCTTACAACCAGAAGCTGTCCGAGCGTCGCGCCAATGCTGTTAAAGCATACTTGGTCAACAAAGGCGTACCTGCTGACCGTATCTACACCGAAGGCAAAGGCGAAGCCAACCCCGTGGCGTCCAACAAGACCCGCGAAGGCCGTGCTCAAAACCGTCGCGTAGAAATTGAAATCGTGGGCAACCGCAAGTAATTCTTGCTGCATCACGTATTTCTGTAGCTAAGGCTACAATTAAGGCTCCGCTTTTGCGGGGCCTTAATTTTTTTGGATAAGCCATGACCGCTTCCACTGCCACTAACCTCAATGTCGATCCCGCAGAGATCGATAAATTCAGTGCACTGGCATCCCGCTGGTGGGACCCAGACAGCGAGTTCAAACCGCTGCACGCCATCAACCCTTTGCGTCTGGACTGGATTCTGTCCTACACCGGCTCCCTGGCGGGCAAGCAGGTATTGGACGTCGGTTGTGGGGGCGGGATTCTGTCAGAAAGCCTGGCTCAGTCCGGTGCCGACGTCACCGGCATTGACCTGGCCGAGCGCTCCTTGAAGATTGCGCGCTTGCACAGCCTGGAATCGGGTGTGCCGGTCAAATACGAAATGATCAGCGCCGAAGACATGGCCGATCAGCACCCGGAGCGTTTTGACGTCGTCACCTGCATGGAAATGCTGGAGCACGTCCCTGATCCGGGCTCTATCATCGCGGCCTGCGCCAAGCTGGTCAAACCTGGTGGCTGGGTCTTTTTCTCAACACTGAACCGCAACCCCAAGTCCTTTTTGTTTGCCATTGTGGGCGCCGAGTATCTGCTGCGCCTGATCCCCAAGGGCACGCATAGCTATGAAGGTTTCATCAAACCCAGTGAGCTGATTTCCTCGGCCCGTCGCAGCGGTCTGGATGCCCTGGCCCTCAAAGGTCTGGAATACAACCCGATTACCGAGCACTACCGCCTGTCCGGCGACACTTCCGTCAACTACCTGCTGGCCAGCCGCCGCCAACGTTAAGCACTAATGAATAAACTAGTTCTATTCGATTTTGACGGCACCTTGGCCGATTCCGCGCCGGATCTGGCAGCCACCGCCAATCGTATGCGCAAAGAGCATGGCCTGCCTGAGCTGCCTTACGACGCGTTGCGTCCGTATGCCTCACACGGAGCCCGCGGTCTGCTCAAGGTAGCACTGGATATCAACACTGATCATCCAAACTATGCTCAGTTGCGAGCACAGTTTTTGCAGGACTATCACGATCACATGACAGAGTTGACCCATCTGTTTGAAGGCGTGGCCCCCATGCTCACACAGCTGGAGCAAGCAGGTTACACCTGGGGCATTGTCACCAACAAGTTGGAATACCTGGCCTTGCCGCTGATTCGTCACCTTGGCCTGAATCAGTCGTGTGCCGTTACGGTAGGCGGGGATACCACCCAACATACCAAGCCGCATCCCGAGCCCCTGCTGTACGCTGCAAAACAAGCCGGCTTTGCGCCGGCAGACTGCCTGTATGTGGGCGATGACCTGCGTGACATTCAAGCAGGCCAGGCGGCTGGCATGGCAACCATGGTTGCTGCCTACGGCTATTGTGCTGGCGACGACAGTATCATCACCTGGCAGGCTGATCTGACCGTGCACCACGCCAGCGATATCTGGGAAGGCGTAGAACGCTGGGCGAACGGTCAATTGCCGACCCCCACCCCGCTGGCCTGCTAATCAGACTTAAGGCAGCAGCTCCGACAGGCGCTGCTGCATCCACACGGCCACCGTCGCCAACGATTGCCCCTGTCGCCACAACATCTGCACTGACAAAGGCGGCAAGGCTAGCTCCTTGCAATGTAGCTGCGCCAATTTATTGCGCAAGCTCTCGTACTCCGCAATATTCAAGGGCAAAATCGCCCAGCCCAAGCCGTCAGCCACCATATCGGCAATCACATAAAAACTGTCCGAGCGCCATACGCTGGGCCTGACCACCGTTTGTTCTACCCCTTCGATATGAATCAGCAACTGTCTATGCGCTGTCAGTTCCTTACGGCTGACCTGCTGTTGGCTGGCTAGCTGGTGCGTACGCGCAACACAAATCGCCTGAGGCACCGCACCGATATAGCTCTGCGCAAAAGAGCTGACATCGGCCCCACGATCAAACTGAATGGCTACATCAGAGCGCCCTTCACCGAGATAATCCATAACCTCGGCCGCCGTCCCGTTCCAGATCGTCAACTCCAGAGCAGGCCAACGCACCGCCAGCTCTTTCAGCAATAAACGCAGTGGTCCTTGCGGCAAAGCCTCATCCAGACCGATTTCCAATCGGGCCGACTGCCCCTGAGACAAGTCCAGGGCACGGCGATTCAACCCGTCTGCCTGGCGCAACAAGGCCTTGGCTTCGAGCAACATGATTTCACCTGGTACCGTCAGGCTCAGGGTTCGGCGCGAGCGATCGAACAGCTCCAGGTTCAAGTCGGCCTCTAGCAGGGAAATTGAGGTGCTGACGGCAGACTGCACCTTGCCCAGCTCTTTGGCCGCTTGCGTCATGGAGCCAGTTTCAGCCACGGCCACAAAGTGTCGGATACGTTCTAAAGTCCAATCCATTCATCTATTTTATAGATGCTAATTAACTTTGTCTGTTGATAATATTGATAGATCATAGTGGCTTTCCTACCCTTCTGGCGTTCTATGCTGCACAGCTCGATTACCCATCAAGCCCAAACTGCCCCCCTGTCTCCAAGCCGTCGCTGGTTGATCCTGGCGATTGTGTCGGCAGCCCTTTTATTGATTGTGGTGGACATGACGGTGCTCTACACCGCCCTGCCACGCTTGACACATGATCTGCATGCCTCGGCCTCGGACAAGCTCTGGATTGTCAACAGCTACGCCTTGGTCGTGTCCGGCCTGCTCCTGGGCATGGGCACCCTGGGCGACCGTCTGGGTCACAAACGCCTGTTTCTGTGTGGCCTGGCCACTTTTGGACTGGCCTCGATCGCGGCAGCCTATTCCCCCAACCCGACCGCCCTGATTGCCGCACGCGCGTTTCTGGGGGTGGCGGCAGCCATGATGATGCCGGCCACCTTGTCGCTGATCCGCATCACTTTTCACGATGAGCGCGAACGTGCCGTGGCCTTTGGTGTCTGGTCGTCAATTGCGTCGGGCGGGGCCGCTTTTGGCCCAGTCCTGGGCGGCTTCTTGCTGGAACACTTCTGGTGGGGATCGGTCTTTCTGATCAATGTCCCGATTGTGCTGATCGCCTTGCCTATGGGCTGGCTGCTGGTCCCCAGATCCGCGCCCAATACATCCCGCCCCTGGGACATCAAAGGCTCGTTGCTGATCATGGTGGGCCTGGTTGCCAGTACCTTGGCAATCAAAGAAATGGGCAAGTTGCACATCAACTGGGGGCTAGTCGCTCTCGCCCTGCTTATTGGCATTGCCTTTCTAAGCTGGTTTGTTCGTCAACAAAACCGCAGCCCTTTTCCTTTGCTGGATTTTTCCCTGTTCAAGGACGCCACGCTAAGCACCGCCGTGCTCTCTGCCTTGACGGCCTCGGCCGCCCTGATTGGCATGGAACTGGTTTTTAGCCAACGTTTGCAATTGGTACTGGGTTTCTCGCCCTTAGAGGCAGGTCTGGCGATTCTGCCCTTGCCCCTGGCCGCTTTTGTATCAGGGCCCCTGGCTGGCCGCCTGTTGGTTGTCATTGGCAGCAAACATCTGTTGATCGGCTCTCTGAGCCTGGCGGGAACGGGCATGGCCGCCTATTTGCTGTGGCATAACAGCGCGCAGTATCTACAAGTGACCAGTCTTGTGATGCTTGGTCTGGGCGTTGGTGCGGCCATGACCGCCGCTTCCAGCACCATCATGCAAAGCGTGCCGCCTTCGCGCGCCGGGATGGTAGCTTCAGTTGAAGAAATGTCTTACGAGCTGGGTGGGGCACTGGGCGTGACCATTATGGGCAGTTTGCTGTCCTTCGTATACAGCACCAGCCTGATCTTGCCGCAGGAGTTAAGTGATCGCCCATTGGCCTACGACAGTCTGGACCAAGCCTTGCTGATGGCAGAAACCATGCCGCAGAATCTGGCCCTCACCTTAAGTGAGTTGGCCCGCGATTCTTTTGATAAAGGCTATGTTGCCGTGCTGGCCAGTTGCACGGCCTTACTGGTGATGGCGGCCTTGGCTGTCTGGTACTTCCAGCGCAACAAAAGCAGCCACGCGAGTTCTGCCTATTAGTCTTTTTGCAGCAGCGCCAACTTGTCAGTCTGAGTGGCCCAGTACTCATGGTCCGGCAAGGGCGCTTTTTGTTGACTGATGCGCGTCCAGGCCGGGTTCTCGCTCAAAGTTCGATTCAGCTCGACATAGACCTGCTGTTCGGACGTCACGTCCTGATCACTGACAATCGCCCCCACGGGGCATTCGGCCACACAAATGGAGCAGTCAATACATTCATCAGGATGAATGACCAGGAAATTCGGGCCTTCAAAAAAGCAATCCATGGGACACACCGTCACGCAATCGGTGTACTTGCACTGGATACAGGCTTCCGTCACTACATAGGTCATGACACGGCTACTTCAACAAATAAAGACGGGGCATAGCATAACAGCTGAACATGAATATCATGTGTTCGCTGTCGGCCATGCCCCGCCTATTCGGCCTGATTTCAGACCGTCCTGAAACGGCCCTAACTGCTCATGGCCTTAAACAGCAGGCCCCTTCGCTGGCAAGAACTGAAAGGGTTTGGCTGGCTTGAAGTGCTCCAGCGCTTCACCCATATAGACCGTGCTTTGCTCAGGTCCCAGATCCAGCTTCATGACCTTGCCCGTCTCGGCCGAAAAATCGACCTTCTTCATGTCAACCCAGAACGCACCGGGCGACAGCACCGAATCAAAGTAATACAGGCTGCGCTGGTGGTCGAACACCGTGCGCCAGCGTGTCGACGAGTTATTAGGCTGATCGGGCACCGTCATGCCGTAGGGGGTGGACGCATTGCGCATCACGCTCAGCACGCTGGCCACGGCCTTGTCATCGCTCAGATTGCGTGGCACGGCATCAATGTAGAAAGAAGCGCGAGCAAAGCGGTCGGCGGCACGGCTGGTGCCCGGCAACATATTCATGCCTCCTACCGACTGCCAGTAATCACGAATAGCCAATTGCTGGTCAAAAGTCGGCGAGTTCGTCATCACCTGATACTTGCGGCTGTGATGGATATGCTGCTTGCCATCGATGTACTCAATAATGGCACTGTCACCAGAGGAGTCCGACATGGACAAATGCAAGGTCGCCAAACGCTCTTCATTGGGAACCTTGTCGCTGATCACCACGAAGGGGGTCTTTTCCAAGGCAGCCACCGCTTCAGCCACCGTTGCGAAGTTATCCAGAACATATTGCCCCCACAAGGACATGCTCAAGGTTTTGTCACCTTTTTGAGGGGTGGGGTACTCCGACTCCACCAACCACAGCAAATTGACGTTCAGTCCCTTTTCATTTGCTCCGTCTGTCGAGGCCAGGTCGTAACCCGAAGCAATCACGCTGCCATATTTGGATGTCCATTCAATCGACGATGGACCTGCTTCACCGCTGCGCTTGGCGCCACGAGGAAAAATCCAGAGGTTGGTTCCAACGTCCAGCTTCCAGTCCATGGAACGACCGGTAATCACCTGACCGTTATCACCCAGAAAAACAGCTCGAGTACACGCCTGAGAGGCCGCAGGCACCAAAGCCAGCCCAACTGCGCAAGCCAGCAAAGTACGACGACATTTTTTTAGCAACATCTTTCTCTCCAGAGACGGCTAGCCGCCCAATCAATCAAACAAAAAACCGACTGTTTAGACAGCCGATACATTGGACACGGGTGTAACAAAAACAGGATTAGGACAGCGCGTCAAGCCAAGTGACAAGTTGTGGCAGAAGACCTACAGATACATGAAAAAGAGCTCTCTTGATTTGAGAAACACAGTGTTTAGATAATAATAACTGTTCTCATTATTGTTCCTTATTCTGATTTTTATGTCTCTCTTGTTTCCTCTTTCTCCGGCTGCCCGTGCCGTAGCCATTCTTGCTGGCTCCATCGCCCCCTTCTCCTGTGCCTTGGCTCAACAAAGCGTCAACCAGCTCGACAATATCGTGGTTACTGCTTCCGGCTTTGAGCAAGCGGTTCAAGATGCCCCCGCCTCCATCAGCGTCGTACCACGTGCCGAACTGGAAAAGAGAGCCTACCGTGACGTCACCGACGCCTTGCGAGATGTACCTGGCGTGGTGATCACAGGTGGTGCAAGTGGTAGCGATATCAGCATTCGTGGTATGGCTTCGGCCTATACCCTGATCCTGGTTGACGGCAAGCGACAAAACTCGCGTGAGACACGTCCCAACAGCGATGGTGCCGGTATTGAGCAGGGCTGGTTGCCTCCCATGCAGGCAATCGAACGTATTGAAGTGATTCGTGGTCCCATGTCCTCCTTGTATGGCTCAGAAGCCATGGGGGGAGTGATCAACATTATTACCCGCAAAGTTCACCAGGAATGGACCGGCTCGCTGCGCACCGAAGGCACCATCCAAGAGGACTCCAAGTCCGGCAATATTTATCAAGGCAATTTCTATCTGGCAGGCCCCATCAAGAAAGACATGCTGGGGCTGCAGATTTATGGCCAGGAATCCCGTCGCAATGAAGACAAAATTCTTGACGGTTTCAACAAACAAAATACATCCTCGGGCACCGTCAAGCTGACCTTGACACCTTCGGCCAATCACGACTTTACCGCCGAGTTCTCCCGGACTTTGCAAGAGCGAACCTCTACACCCGGCAAAAGCATGCCCGCCGAAACCTGCGGCAGAAACGGCAAATGCTCCCCCAACAGCATCTCCTCCAGCAAGTACTCTCGCAATGTGTTCTCCGTGGGCCACAACGGTCGCTGGGGACGGGCTGTTTCCAACACCTACGTACAACGTGAAGAGATTGATAACCCCGGCCGTAGCATGTTCCTGAAAAACACCGAGTTCAATACGCAATGGAGCCTGCCTTTAGGCGACCACATGCTGACCTCGGGCTTTCAGTATCTGCATGAGCAACTGCGCGACAACGGCAACCAGTACAAGCCCGATGTCAATCGCCTAAGCCGTGAACAATGGTCGGTATTCGCGGAGGACGAATGGAGCATGACCGACAACTTTGCCCTGACCGGCGGCTTGCGCATGACTCACGACGAGAACTATGGCAATCACTGGACTCCACGCCTTTATGGTGTCTGGCATGCCACCGAGCAACTGACCTTGAAGGGCGGCGTCTCCTCTGGTTTCAAGGCCCCTTCCCTGCGTTCGGCCGTGGCTGACTGGGGGCAGATCACCGGTGGCGGCGGCGTTCCTGCTGTGATCGTTGGCAACCCGAATCTGAAGCCGGAAAAGAGCCTGAGCCAGGAACTGGGCATTGTTTGGGACAACCAGAACGGTATGGTCAACAGCCTGACCTTCTTCAATACCAATTTCAAAGACAAGATCTCTGAAACTCGCCGTTGTACAGATCCGGATGGCCTGCCTAACTGCCACGTTTTCCCAGGCGATCAAGGCTACAAATTCGTAAGTGACCGCGTCAACGTAGACAAGGCCATCATGCGTGGTGTGGAGGCCTCCACAACCTGGTCGATTACCGATGACCTGCGTCTGGCCGCCAATTACACCTACACCTACTCCAAGCAAAAGAGCGGTGAGTTCTCCGGCCAGCCTTTGAACAAGATGCCCAAGCATATGTTTAACGCCACCCTGGATTGGGATGCCAACGAACAACTGGGCTTGTGGACACGTGTCAACTACCGTGGCAAGACTTCAGACTACCTGAGCCGCACCAGCATGGCGCAAGGCACCCCATCCTTCACCTTCCTGGATGCCGGCCTGAACTACAAGGTCAACAAGACCACCACGCTTGGCTTTGGTATCTACAACATCTTTGACAAGCGCGTCACGGATGAAACCTTTGATGCTGTGTATGATGGGCGCCGTTACTGGGCTCAACTCACTGTCGGTTTCTAAAAACACCGCTTCATGCAGAATCAAAAACGGCCCTTCACGGGCCGTTTTTACAGCTCAGTTCAAACCAGCCATTCAAAACTCCAGGCAGTCAAAAAACCCTGGCAATCTTGCGTAGCTGTCCATGAGCTGATCAATCAGATACGCACTGTCTCGGGTTTCCAGAGCCAACAGATTTTCCCGGTAGTCCTCATCAGCCAAACCAACCGCACTGCGGCCCGGATCAACTCGGGCACCGGCCAGAAGCTCGGACAGCTTGGGGTCTTGTAAACCCTCCAGAGCAGCGCGCAAGGCCAACTCTTGATCAGTAAAACCGACTTGCCCGCCTTGGCCAGCGTGTAACGCCGCTTGCACTAGGGGCAACAACTTATCAATATCTTGCTTGCTAAGGTAAAACACATGCATGACACGTTCTCCACGGATTGGTGATCGGCTGGTCCAGCATACCGAAAGAAACAAGGCCGGCGCTAGTACGCCATCATTTACAGAATTAAAAAAGGGAGCCCATGACAGTAATGCGTAAACTCACTCACTCCCGCTGGCTACTGTTGGGGCTTTTGCCACTGACCACCCTGGCACAAGCCCAAACGACGGATCTCAATTCGGTAGCACTGCCCGAAACCAACACCTGGGGCTCCACACCTTACGCATTACAGATCACCCCCTACGCCTGGATTACGGGCTTGTCCGGTGAATCTTCTCCATTCAAGCGCGCACCCTCGCTGGATATCGAAAAGTCCTTTTCCGATGTGCTGCACAATCTGCGTGCCGCCGCCTTTCTAAACACCTGGGCGCGGCGCGACCGCTATGTACTCAATAGCGACCTGCTCTACGTGAACACGCGTGAAAGCGAGGTAGTGGGAGGCTTGCCCTTGGTCGGCGCCGCCCAGGGAACGGTAGACACGCGCCTGTTCATGGCGACCTTGCAAGGCGGGTATCGTGTCTATGATTCCGAACAAGCCAGCCTGGATGCACTGGCCGGCTTTTCGTATTGGGATATTCGCACTCGTGCCCATCTGAGCACAGCGGGCCGGACCAAACACCACGAAGAAAGCTTTAGCTGGGTGGACCCCATGATCGGACTGCGTGCGTTCTACCGCTTCACACCCGAGCTGTCCACTCATGCTCAGATCCATTTAGGCGGATTTGACGTGGGCTCGCGTCTGAGCTATCAGGCCACGCTGACGCTGAACTACGACCTGTCAGAGCACTTCTCGCTTGCCGCCGGATACAAAGTGCTGGATGTGAATTACCGTCGCGCCGGTCATGTCTTTGATACTCGTATGTCCGGCCCCGTACTGGGGCTTAGCTGGCGGTACTGATTGAACGGGAAGGGGCGGCCTGGACCGCCCCTTTTCCCATCAGATCAAGCCATACCATCTACTTGATGACGACGTTCCCAGAAACGCGAAGCCACCTTGCCAAGCAGGTCGTCCCCGGTTTTGATAACAAACACCCCTTTGTCTACGGACACGCCCGCCCGATCCAATAGAGGCTGGGCCGCACCGTTGTGGCCAATGGCCTTCAAGTGCCCATAGGCGTCTGCCACAAAATCAACTGCGGCCTTGTTATTACACAGCTTTGAAGCCTGCTCCTGTGTCAACAACAAGGCGACCGCATCAAAAAGCACCGACGGAGCACCAGCGATCTTTTCATCAGCGGCCAACTGGGTGCCGTCCGACAAGGTTACGCCCCCAACTTGCGGAGCAATCAGCTTGACGGCCACACCGGCCTCTTGAGCGCCCGTCAGCAACATCTCCAGCAAGCCTTTATCCGCCCCATCCGTCACCAGTATGCCCAGCATCCGGCCTGCAACAGGTGCTTTCTGAGCCAATATGGACAAGGCTTTAGAGGGTGGCATATCTACTGGTTTGCGGGCAGGTTTGGCAGGCGGCGGCAAATCCAGGCCCAAGCCCTGGGCTGCTCGCTTGGCCAGATCCTCATCAATCACACGCAGATGAGAGAGCACCCGCACACGAACATGATTGAGTTGAACCTTGGATAGCTCAAAGACCAAACCGGCAATCAGATGCTCTTGCTCGACTTCCGTCTGCGAACGGTAAAACAAACGGGCCTGACTGTAATGGTCAGCAAAAGACTCCGCCCTTACCCGCAGTTTCGCCCCGTCGTCTACCGTGCTGGGCAAGCTGCGAAAACCATGGGCCTGGGCACGGGGGCCAGCAGACTCGCCCGCCTCATCCAGGCTGTTAGGCTCATAGGTCGCGCGGCCTTTGGGAACCTGAGTTTGCATCATGCCGTCGCGCTGCATATTACTGAACGGACAACGTGGCGCATTAATGGGAATCTGATGAAAATTGACTGTTCCCAGACGAGACTTCTGTGTATCCAGGTAGGAGAACAAACGGCCTTGCAGCAAAGGATCGTCCGTAAAGTCGATGCCCGGAATAAGGTTGGACGGCAAGAAGGCGACTTGTTCGGTCTCTGCAAAAAAATTATCGGAATAACGATCCAGCACCATGCGACCCACAATTTTGACCGGCACGCTTTCTTCGGGAATGAGCTTGGTCGCATCCAGCACGTCGTAGTCCTGCTTGTCGGCCCACTCCTGGTCGAAAACCTGCACGCCAAGCTCCCACTCCGGGAAGGCTTGGCTTTGAATGGCCTCGTACAAATCGCGGCGCAGGTAATCCGAATCCGCGCCGGAAATCTTGACCGCTTCGTCCCACAAGGTCGACTGCAAACCCTGTTTGGGCTTCCAGTGAAACTTCACAAAATGCGACTTGCCCTTGGCATTCACAAAACGGAAGGTATGCACACCAAAGCCCTGCATCATGCGAAATGAGCGCGGCAAGGCTCGGTCCGACATCAACCACATGACGGTATGCAAAGACTCAGGCATCAGGGAGACAAAATCCCAGAAAGTGTCATGAGCTGACGCTGCCTGTGGAAAGCCCCGGTCTGCCTCCGGCTTGACGGCATGGATCAGGTCCGGAAACTTGATGGCGTCCTGGATAAAAAAAACGGGCATATTATTGCCCACCAGATCCCAGTTCCCCTGCTCGGTATAGAACTTGACGGCAAAGCCACGCACATCACGCGGCGTGTCTTTGGAGCCTTTGGAACCGGCCACTGTTGAAAAACGGCAGAACACCGGCACCCGGTGTCCTTCCTTTTGAAACACACAGGCCTGAGTCAACTCCGGAATGGCCTGCGTACATTCAAAATAGCCATGTGCGCCCGTGCCGCGAGCATGAACAATCCGCTCCGGGATGCGCTCGTGGTCGAAATGGAATATTTTCTCGCGCAGGACAAAATCTTCCAACAAAGTCGGGCCGCGCGCGCCAAATCGCAAGGAGTTCTGATTGTCCGATAGGGGCACGCCATGATTGGTCGTCAAGCCAGTTTGGCCAAACTGATGCAACTCCCCGCCTTGACCCACGGCATCCTGATTGGTCCTGGTTGAGGATTTTTTCGTCACCATATGTCCTCCAGTCGAGTCACCTAACAAACCCCGCTCTGCAGGTTTGAATTCAGTAGTGATACGCAACGATGTGGTGTTCAGGCGAAAAAAACCAAACCAGACTGCCAGGGTGTGCCGGCACTCGGCACCAGAACCTCGCAAGCAGGGTTTGTCTGAACGATGAGCGTGAGCCTGCCATCACCGCGCGCTCCCAATAAACTACACACGTCAAACCCAGACGTGTCCTGTTTCAAGCTCACCCATTCCTTCGGGATGCACCCTATTGATCCTGCAAATCGTGCAACTTGAAACAAGGAGCAGGCACCCCGTCCTGCTGGGGTGCCCTTGGAAAAAGCCTAGGAGTTTTAATGACTTGATGTGCGAACCAATCTCTCGAAACGTAAACAAGCATGTCCACATTTTTTTCGTGACAAGCCGGTAACTGTCAGGCCCGCTCTGGCATCATGCGCATTTTCTCGCTCTATACTGAGCACGCTTTAGCGCATGCCCAAGCATGTGCTCCGTTTCTTTTTGGAATGATTTTGTGTTTCAAGCCACTGCCCTCGTCTTCGCTCTATATGTCGCTTGGCGACTGATCAAACCTTTACCGATCAAACCCTGGATCAAGTGGCTGTTAAGTGCCTTGGCCATTGCCGCCACCCTGCACCATTACACCGTCGCCCTGTTTTGGGGCTCCCGCGCTTCTCCGGAAATTCCCGCCCAAGTCATCATGATCCTGGGATGGGCTTTTGGAGCTGTCTTGCTGGCCACCTGCTTGACCTTGATCACCGATCTGGCAGGTTTGCTAATGCGCGTCCTGTACAAACCTGCCGGACGGGTGCTGCTGCGCTCCCCCACCTTGCGCGGTGTGCTAGGTATCGCCGCTGTCAGTCTTTCCGCATTGGGCGTGTGGCAGGCGGTGCAAGTCCCGGAAGTAAAATCCATCGACGTAAAGGTGAATGGCTTACCCCCTAGCCTGGATGGTTTCAAGCTGATGCAACTGACCGACCTGCACGCCAGCCGTCTGCTGCAAGGGCCGTGGGTACAGGCCATCGTGGACAAAACACAGGCCTTAAAACCGGACTTGATTGCAATTACGGGCGACTTGGTCGATGGCACGGTGAAAGCTCGTCGCGAAGATGTCGCCCCCTTGCAAGCCCTGTCTGCCCCCAAAGGGGTTTGGGTCATTGCAGGCAACCACGAGTACTACACCCAGTATCAGCCCTGGATAGAACACTTCAACAGTCTGGGGCTACGTTTGCTCCTAAATGAGCACAGCATTATTGAGCAAGGCGATGCCGCTTTCGCCTTGGCTGGCATCACGGACAAGTCAGCGGCCGTGCATGGGCAGCCCACGCCCGACGTGGCTGCGGCGGTCGCCGGCATCCCGGTCGGCATGCCCATCATCATGCTGGCCCATCGCCCCGATACCGCCAAAGAAAGCGCAGCGGCCGGCGTGGCTTTGCAACTGTCCGGCCATACACACGGCGGCCATATCTTAGGCATGCACAAGATCGTGCAAATGGCCAATGACGGCTATGTAGGCGGACTGTATCAAGTCGATGATATGCAGCTCTATGTCAGCTACGGCGCCGGGCTGTGGCCAGGTTTCCCCCTGCGTCTGGGGCGCGCCTCGGAAATTACCTTGATTACCTTGCGCGCCTCCTGAACCTGAAACGCAAACCGAAGTATCAAGATACGCTGCGCAGTGCCCGTCGACACAGGCGCTGCACAGCCGCATTATCCGGTGATTGCACCTGCCATTGAGCACATAAATCGCGCACCCACTGTGGCTGATCCTTGGCTGCATCATTCAAGAAGTTGGCCACCGAGTCTTGCACATACACGCTGTCATCCCGATACAAGGTTTCCAGAATCGGCAACATGCGCTCCGGTTCCTTTTTCAGAATAGCGATATGCGCGCACCACACTCCCCGAGGGCGCAGGGCTTCACACGCAAAGCGGCGCAGATATTCCGAGTCTGAACGTGCCCACTGCTGCAAGGTCTGAATCGATACCTCCAGCTCGGCCACCAGTTGAGGCCGTACCGCCATCCAGGCCCATTCGCGCACACCAAAATGCGGATCATCCGCCAAGGGACGCAGTGCGTCCAGACGCTGGGAGACACTTAGCGGCTCGCGCGCTCCCACCATAAAGCAAGCCCAGCCACGCACCACATCGGCCGGATGATTCAGGCAACGCATCCAGGCCATCTCACCATAGGTTTGCAGCAAATATTCCCCTATGGCTTTCATGCGCTTGAGAATGCCCAATTCGGCCAGGGCGTCGATGTGCTGCGCGCCCTGCTCATCCAGTTCCGGAAAAACAGTGGCCACCAGCACACGCTGATCAATCGCCAGCGACTCCGTCAGGGTAGCGCCCTGGATTTCCCCCTTGGACAGGGCCAACAAAATATCAGCGGGTATGTCCGCGACCCTGGCATAACCCTTGCGGTTTTCTGTACTCATGATGCTTGTTCTCCTGCGGCCGCTTTGTTCAACAAGGTGCTTAACTGCGCGCATTCCGCCTCGGACAAATGCCTGAACAGATTGCCTATCCACTGGGCATGTGTCCCCACCAGGGTCTTGGCCAGCTCCTCCCCCTGAGGACTGAGTTTCACCATGACGGAACGCCGATCCGCCTCGGCCGCAAAGCGTTGCACCCAACCCGCTTTAAGCAGTCCATCCACCAAGGTGGTGACCGTTGCGCGCGTAACACCTGCCCGCTCAGCCAGGATATGCGAGGGCATACCCTCGGGTGCCTCTTTCAGCAAAAACAAAAGCACAAAACGGGCTTCGCTCAAGCCATAGGGTGCCAACAAGGCGGCGCAGTCTCGATCAATACGAGCGGACAAGGACAAGAGCTGAAAACAAAGAGACATTCCCTGTACGTTAACGTCCTGGTGCTGCTGTGCATGCGAGAGTAAGGCCTGATATTTCGCTTCCAATTTCATAGTTTGAGATCAAATTATTTGACATCAAATCTTAATATTGGATTCCATCAAAAACAAGAAAAATAAAAGAGACTTGCTTATCCGAAATGAACGTGCGCAGATTTCATATCATGCCAATCCAAACCACAAAGCGAAATATGCCCAATGGTAAGGAACCTATCCATAAATACAGCCGATCTTCTGACAAAAAGAGTGTCGCCAAAACTCGACAATGCCACATTTTAAGCTTGATGCTTACCAAGCGAACCCCTCGCATGCGGTAAGGTAGAAGGCTGGTCAGGCATCAGCCCTGCCAACTATCCTCTGCAGCACACATGGAATCCGAGTACCAGCATCATGAATAGCATCAAGAAATCGAACAAATTGGCGAATGTTTTGTACGATATTCGCGGCCCCATCATGGACCGGGCCAAGCAAATGGAAGACGAGGGTCAGCAACTGATCAAGCTGAACATCGGCAATTTGGCGGTATTCGGTTTTGATGCCCCGGAAGAGATCCAGCTCGATATGATCCGCAACCTGCCCAATTCCTCGGGCTACTCGGACAGCAAAGGTATTTTTGCCGCGCGCAAAGCCGTCATGCACTACACCCAGGAACAAGGCATCAAGGGCGTGACGCTGGAAGACATTTACCTGGGCAATGGTGCTTCTGAACTGATTGCCATGGCGACCAATGCCCTGCTGGACGACGGCGACGAGCTGCTTTTACCCATGCCCGACTACCCGCTGTGGACGGCTGTCACCAGCCTGTCCGGCGGTACGCCCGTCCATTACCTCTGTGATGAAGCCAATGGCTGGATCCCTGATCTGGACGATATCCGCTCCAAGATCACCCCGCGCACCAAAGGTCTGGTGGTCATCAACCCGAACAACCCCACCGGCGTGCTCTACCCCGACTCGGTGCTGCAAGCCCTGATCGATATTGCCCGCGAATTCAATCTGGTGCTGCTGGCCGACGAAGTCTACGACAAGGTCTTGTTTGACGACATGAAGCACACCGCGATGGCCAGCCTGTCCACCGACGTGCTGACCTTGACCTTCAACTCCTTGTCCAAAAGCTACCGCGCCTGTGGTTACCGCGCAGGCTGGCTGGTGATTTCGGGCGACAAGCAGGCTGGCGCTGACTATATCGAAGGGCTGAGCATGTTGGCCAATATGAAGCTATGCGCGAACGTGCCCGGCCAATGGGCTATTCAAACGGCCTTGGGTGGTTATCAGAGCATTAACGACCTGGTTTGCGAAGGCGGACGCCTGCGTCGTCAACGCGATCTGGCATACGAACTGATCACCGCCATTCCCGGGGTCAGCTGCGTCATGCCCCACGCTGCTCTGTACATGTTCCCGCGTCTGGATCCCGAAATTTACCCCATCAAGGACGACCGTCAGTTCTTCCTGCAACTGCTGGAAGCCACCCGCGTGATGCTGGTGCAAGGTACGGGCTTTAACTGGCCTCATCCGGACCACTTCCGCATGGTGTTCCTGCCCCACGAGCCCGACCTGCGCGAGGCCATCGGCCGCATGGCCAAGTTCCTGAAAGACTACCGTGTCAAGCACGGTACGGAACGGCCTGAGTTTGCGCAAGCAGCACTTCCCGCTGAGAGTACTGTGCAAACCGCCTAAGCAAAAAACGTTGCCAAGCAGGGACTGAGAAGTCAATAGACCTTGATGTAGTGACCAACGCCCGATACAGCACATCGGGCGTTTTTTATTCTGAAAATCGACTTATTGAGGACAAGCTTCCCCACCAGGCAATGCGGCCAGAACAGCCGCCTGCATACTTTGCGTCAACACGGTATCACCCATGGCCCGGCTGATCATCCCTGTCCCCAACATGGCGGCAAACAAGAGCATGACTTGCTCTTCGGACTGCTCGGCACAGGCTTGCAAGGCAAGGCGGCGAAACTGCTCAAACAAGTGCTCTACCCCTTCACTGTAAATTGCCGTGGTCTGCGCATCAGCAGGCAGGCCGCTAGCCAGGGAAGAAAAGGCCAAAATCGGGCAGCTTTGAGTTTGAGGACGATGCTTGAAGTAACGTCGCATCAAGGCTTGAAAACCTTGTACGGCATCTTCTTCATAGCGTTGGTTGATACGCTGCCAGGATGCCGAGGACTGCGTAAAGGCAAAACGGGAAGCCTCCTCAATCAAGGCCTCTTTGGAGGCAAACTGTTTGTAGAAGGCGCCAGCCGTCAGACCCGCATCATCCATGATGTCCCCGATCGAGACCCCTTCCACCCCATGTTTGCGAAACAGCCGGCATGCCGTTTCCAGCACCCGTTCGCGGTTGCGTTCGGCCTGCTCGCGCGAGACACGCCCCATTCAAACCTCCGGACGACGAAAAGCAATCAGCTTGGCAATCAAGCGCTGACACACTTCATTATTTTGATTCATGGTGTGAGACTCCACCGTCACCATCCCCCTGTCCGCTTTAGAACGAGAGGGCTGAATGTCGATGATTTTACTGAGCACATGCAAGACATCACCAGCACGCGTGGGCCGTGGCCAGTCTATCTGCCCGCCGGCACCAATAATTCCCTGACTGAATTCCAAGCTGTCCACCAACAGCTTCATGGTGATGGCAGCAGTGTGCCAACCGCTTGCAGCCAAACCTTGAAAGAACGTGTCCTTGGCCGCTTCCGCATCCAGATGGAAAGGCTGCGGATCAAACTGGCGGGCAAAGCTGATAATTTGCGCCTCATCCAGAGCATGCTCTGCGCTGCGAAACTCCATCCCCAGGGCCAGATCGTCAAGATAAACAACTGCGGTAAGACTCATCCGACTATTCTCCAGAAAGTGTGCGAGTGCGTATTGCTGCCTACATAAATAGATTATGAATAGCAGCTATCCTTGCACAAGCTTTTCTGAAAATCAACAATAGATTACAGACATACTCTATTTTGAAAATGGTGATTACTCTGCTTTGTTACCTGAAAGCCATTCAGTAGAGCGTTTGAGAAAATGCGCCTTGAATAGGGCACATCGCCCCACAGACCAGCAAGACATAAAGGAAAGCCACCCTTTGCTAGCAGACTCCTCAAGGGGCTGCCTTCATCTGCTGGGCTTTAGCCTGCTAAATCCAGTACCAAGGTCTGCGACATCAAAGACGAGCCTTCACGCAACGGCTCAGGTTCACCGCTAGGCGAAAAACCATACTTCTTATACAACTGGACGGCTGCCGCATTCGTCAGAGTCACACTCAAACGTATACAAGCCGCCTGCTTACTGTTTGCCCATTTCACTGACGCATCCAGCAGGCCATAGCCTACCTGTAAGCCACGCGCGGAGGGTGCCACCCACATCTGATAGATATCAGCCACGGCAGGTTCCGAGGCGGGCAGCTTGCACCAGACCAGACCACACGCTTGCCCCTCCTTGTCAGCTAACAAGACATGGTCTGCCTCGGATGCACAAGCGGTTTGGATCCGCTCCTGCCAGAAATGCTCAGAATGTGCGGACTCCACGGCATAGGTACTCCCGAAAGCATCGGGAGAATCACGCAAGGCACTGAGGCGCAATGCTTGATACGTGCGCCATTCATGCGCCTGAACCGGACGAATAGAGATCACAACACATCCTTTATAAAGAGAGTCAGGTACCGATCAGGGACCACAACGCTTAATGCAAGGGCCGCAACAGCAATACAGCGCACAAAGCCAGCATGAAAACAGCGATGCTGGCATCCAGCACACGCCAGGCCAAAGGCTGACGAAACACGGGTTGCAACAATCGCGCCCCATAGCCCAAGGCCAGAAACCAGCTGGCACTGGCTGCACAGGCCCCCAAGGCAAAGGCCCACTGCAAGTGGCCAGGATACGGCGTAGACAGGCTACCTAGCAGCACCATCGTATCCAGATACACGTGAGGATTCAAAAAAGTAAATGCCAGACAAGTGAGCAAGATACGACGACGGTTGCGCTCGCTACCCTGCCCAGCCATCAAGCTGCCCTTGCCCGTCCAAGCCCGTTGTGCGGCCAACAGCCCATACCAAGCAAGAAAAGCCGCGCCGCCAAAGCGCAGAACTTGCAGCAAGCCTGGCCATTCCTCTACCAAGGTACCAATGCCAGCCACGCCCCCTAGAATCAAGACGATATCGGCCAAGGCACAGATAGCGACCACCAAGCCCACATGCCTACGCTCCAGCCCTTGCCGCAAGACAAAGGCATTTTGTGTGCCTATGGCCATGATCAGGCCAGCACCCGTCAAAAAACCAGTCGCAAGCACAGAGAAGAACATGCCATCCACCCACGAAATTCAACAATTGCGATAGGATGCTGTCATTTACGATTTAAGAAAAGCTAATTATTCTTTACTTAATTAAGAATTTCTAAATACATAGGCGAATCATGGATCTGTTGCACCCGCAATTAAGAGCGTTTACGGCAGTTCTGGAGGAAGGCAGCTTTGAAGCGGCCGGACGCAAGCTATACATCACCACGTCGGCTGTCTCGCAACGTATCAAAGCGCTGGAGGACAGACTGGGACAGGTTCTGGTCCTGCGCCAACCACCTTGCCGTCCTACACCAGCAGGCGAGTTGCTGCTGCGTCGTGTACGTCCCATGCAAACCCTGGAAGCAGAGGCTGTCGCCGATTTTCTGCCAGAACGAACTGGCCCACGTAGACCCATCGCCATTGCGGTCAACAGTGACTCGCTGGACACCTGGTTTCTGCAAGCCCTCTCCCAACTAAGCCAGGAACATGGCTACCTGTTTGATGTGCGCGTGGATGACCAGGACCACACGCTGGAACTGATACGCAATGGCTCCGTACTAGGTGCCGTCACCGCCGAACCGACACCCCTGCAAGGTTGCAAAGTTCAAGCACTGGGCATCATGCGCTACCAAGCCATTGCCTCTCCAGAATTTGTAGCCCAGTACTTCAGTTCAGAAGTAGACGCAGGCTCGTTGGCCCAAGCCCCCATGATTGTCTTTAACCGCAAGGACGAATTGCAGTGGCGTTTTATACGTCAGATCACCACTGAATCTGTCACCCCTCCCATCCACTATCTGCCCACCTCTACCGGCTTTGTGAAAGCGGCGGCTTTGGGCCTGGGCTGGTGTCTGGCACCGGACTCCATGGTCAGCAATGCCTTAGCCTGCCAGGAACTGTCCTTGATCGCCCCCGGCCTTTGGCTGGATGTGCCTTTGTACTGGCAACATGCCGCTATCCGCTCCGACACCTTGCACAATATGGGCAGGGCCCTTGAGCAGGCAGCCAGCACCTCATTACTGCCAGTTCCAGCGTAATGAGCTCTTTGGCGTCCTTCGCAGGAAAGCAATGGCCAGGGTTTGCCCCTCGCAGTAAATGGTAAAAAAGCGGGCTCACGCCAGCTTTTGCAACAGACTTATCAAGAGAATCGAACTCAAGGCTTTCTTTTGGTCTTGGAAGGTCGAGCCTGCTCAGAAATAATGCGCGCCAGTTTCTGCGCCGCCTCCTTCATTTGCTCTGGACTGAACGCACTCAGGCCCAAAATCAGCCCTGGGGGGCCCTCACCGGCGTGATACATGGCAGAGACCGGACGCACGGCCACGCCCTCTTTCATGGCCTGCTGCGCCACCGCCACATCGTCAATCTGTGCGGTCAACCACAAGACCGAGTGCATCCCTTGATCGCTGGGTTGCAGACGCGTCAAATCATCAGGCAAGACATCACGCACAATCTCAAAAAGATGGTTGCGACATTGAGTGTAGACCCCACGCATACGCCGAATATGCCGCTCCAGATGCCCCTCTGCAATAAAGCTGGCCAGGACATGCTGGTCTGCACTGGGCGGATGCCGATCCAGCAGGACTCGCGCTCCGCAAAAAGCCTGTACCAACGGTGGCGGCACAATCGCATAGCCCAGACGTAGCGAGGGAAACAGCACCTTGCTAAAGGTTCCAAGATAGATCACTCGCTCCGGGTCCAGGCCCTGCATGGCAGGAAAAGGATGGCCGCAGTAGCGGAACTCGCTGTCGTAATCATCCTCAACAACCCAGGCGGACTTATCGCGTGCCCACGCCAGCAAGGCATTGCGTCGTGCCATGCTCATGGGCATGCCCAAAGGGTATTGATGCGAAGGAGTCACAAAGGCGACCCGCGCATCGGCTTGCAAGCGTATGCCCGCAGCCACATCCAGCCCCTCTTCATCCACAGGCACACGAACCATACGTTCCGGCGAACCTACCGTATTCAAAATCGCGGTAATGCCAGGATAAGCCGGGTTCTCTACCCAGGCGAAATCCTGCCTGCTCATCAAGACCAGACAAGCCAGAAACAAACCTTGCTGAGTGCCCGTTGTCACAATTACCTGCTCGGCCTCACAGCGTACCGAGCGGGAACGGCGCACGTATTCCGCGATGGCTTCCCGTAAAGGCAAGGCACCCTGAGGATCACCATAGCCACCTGGCGCGCCCTGACCATGTGCCCGCAAACGATTTCCCAAGCGTCGCCAGATAGGTCCGGGTGCAGCAGCACCCAAGGGAATCGACACAGCAAACGGGGCTGACGGCAAAGGCTGGAATTGAGCCGCAACCGTATTGAATGGCTGGGCAGCGGGTGGCGCAGGCTGGGCAGGCAGCGATGCCGCCCTGCGCTTCTTGGCGGCATCCTTGGGATGGCCCAGCGACGGGGCGATATAAGTACCTACGCCCGGCAAGGACTCCAAAAAACCTTCGGCAATCAATTGCTCGAAAGCTTCCACGACCGTGCCACGGGCCACACCCAAGGATGCCGCCAAGGCTCGCGTGGACGGTAAGGATTCACCCGGTTTGAGCGCACCGTTTTTTACTGCTTCGCGCAGCTTCTGCGCTAGCTGACGCCCCAGGGTGCCTGCGCTTCGGTCCAGCTCACCAAGGGAAGGAATCTTCGGATTATGGGCGGTACGAGACATTGTTTGTGGTCCATGAAAATAGCACCAAACTGGCACAGTTCAATGAGCCAGAATAGACCAATAATAGACACATTGATCCTCAATCCCAAGCCCAGACAGACGACGATGTATATCCCCGCACACTTCAATGAATCCCGACCTGAACCACTGCACGAGCTGATCGCCCAGCATCCGTTGGGCATTCTGGTCGCCAATGGCAAAAGTGGTTTAAGTGCAAATCACCTGCCCTTCATGCTGCATCCCAAAGAAGGCGCACAAGGGGTATTGCACTGTCACGTCGCCAGAAACAACCCCGTATGGCAAGACCTGGAGAACGGCGACGAAGTGATGGTGATATTTCGAGCAGGGGACGCCTATATCTCTCCGCAATGGTTTCCCAGCAAGCTGGAAACACATAAGCAAGTCCCGTCCTGGAACTACATCGTGGCCCATGCCTATGGGCAGGTGACGATACGCGATGAGGAACGCTATGTTCGCGGTGCCGTGGCGCGCTTGACCCGCATCCACGAAGCCAGCCAGCCCATGCCCTGGAAGATGACGGATGGGCCCAAGGACTATATCGACGCCATGCTCAAAGCCATCGTTGGGATTGAAATTGAGATCACTAGCCTGATCGGCAAAACCAAGCTGAGTCAGAATAAAGAGGCTCGGGATGTGGAGGCGGCATCAGCAGCCTTAATCCGCCAAGGGGACGATTTCATTGGCAGCGCGATGCAGGCGGTGGCAGCAGAAAAACAGGTGCAGGAGAGCAAGGCCTAGAAAAACCGCTCCCCTGCAACGAATAAGCTTAGGTTTATTGTTTGAGCCCTGAATGAGCCTGTGAGACTCCCCAAGGTAGCAACGTGCTCAGGCAGCGGCCTCGGCCACGGCCTTACGCACAGCCTCGCGCGCGCCCACCCGCTCCAGATAGGCACTTAGTTTAGGGAATTGGCTCATATCAACGGCATCCCCCTCCAGCCAGCCACCCACGGTGTACAGATACGCATCGGCCACACTGAATTGCTCGCCCAACGCCCAGGGACCAACAATCAAGGATTCCAGATAAGCCGCACACGCCGTCATGTTTTGCGGAACCTTAGCGCGCATGGCTTCTTCCACAGCAGGATCATCGACCCAACGAGAGCCACGACGCTTGTGCGCGTGGGCCACGTGCACCGTAGATGCCAGGTAGCTGTGCAGCTCCTGCATACGAGCGAATGCAAAAGGATCATTCAACGGTGCCAGCTTGGCAGCCGGAAAGCTCTGTGCCACAAAAGCCAGCAAAGCCGGGGTTTCCGTCAACGCTCCCTGCTCTGTCACCAGTGCCGGAACACGCCCCTTGGGATTGACACGCAGAAACTCCGGGCTTTGCTGTTGATTGGCACCAAAATCCAGCTTGACCACATCAAAGTCTGCCCCTGCTTCATGCAGTGCAATATGAGTGGCAAGCGCGCAGGTCCCTGGCGCGCAATAGAACACCCAACGAGACATATTGATCCCCTCTTGTATTGTAAATGAAGGGATTATTATGACCCTAAAGCGTTGTTGAGCAAGCAGAAAACAAAAAACCCAACAGCCGTTACGCTGTTGGGTTTCTTGGGATTTCTTGGTGGAGTCGGGGGGAATTGAACCCCCGTCCGCAAGCCGTCCACAGACAGTTCTACATGTGTAGTCAATTAATTTTAAGTTTTAACCTTGGACTATGCCAATTGACAGGCCTTTCCTTGGCGATCCACTAAGTTTTAGAACCGGACTACGTGGCACAGGCCGATTCGATTCTTTGTAAATAACACTGCTGTAGGTTGCCCTACCTAACCCAAAGACAAATTAGTGCAGTGGCCCAGCCTTAAGCGGCTAGAGCGAAACGCTCGTCGTTGGCGTTTGTAGTTTTCCAGTGGATTTACGAGCGTACTGGTGCTCGACACGCCCTGTGCTGCTTCTTGACCCACGTCGAAGCCATGTCGACCCCATGTGGATTAGTAACCATACCACATCGGCTACAAAATGTATAGCGCCTGGTGCTAGAATAACCGTCTTCCGCGCTCTGGCTGAGTCCTCGCCAGGGCGTTTTTCACGTACGTCACACCTACCCTTTTGTCTGGAGTCGCTTTCCATGACCCATCCCGCCAGTCAAGCCAGAGGCCCGTTAGGCTTTATCCTGCACGGCAGTCTTGTTACTCAAATTGTGATCGGTTTGTTCGCCGGTATTTTGTTGGGGCACTTTGCACCGGCAGCTGCGCAGTCGATCGCCTTGCTGGGCCAATTGTTTGTCTCTGCCTTGAAGTCGGTAGCACCGATTCTGGTGTTTGTGCTGGTGATGTCCTCTATCGCCAATCAAAAAGCCCAGTCCTCCAGCCGCATGGGCCCTATTTTGCTCTTGTACGTGATGGGCACCTTTCTGGCCGCACTGGTTGCCGTGATCGCCAGTTTCGCCTTCCCCGTCAAACTCAAACTGGATCTGGCCGACACCACACTGAATCCGCCCAGCGATATCACCGAGGTGCTGCTGGATCTGTTGACCAATATTGTGGTGAACCCGATTGATGCCTTGCTTACCGCCAATTACATGGGCATTTTAGCGTGGGCCATTGCCTTGGGCCTGGCCTTGAAACATGGTTCACAAAGCTCTCGTGACCTGCTCACTGATATGGCCAACTCGGTCTCTTCCCTGGTACGACTGGTGATTCGCTTTGCGCCGTTGGGGATCTTTGGTTTAGTGGCTGTAACCGTTGCAGAGTCTGGCTTTGATGCCCTGCGCCAATACGGCCTGCTGCTGATCGTGCTGGTAGGCTGCATGTTGGCGGTGGCCCTGATCGTCAACCCCCTGATCGTATTTGCCAAGTTGCGTCGCAACCCCTACCCGCTGGTCTTTACCTGCCTGCGTGAAAGCGGCATCACGGCTTTCTTCACCCGCAGTTCTGCCGCCAACATCCCCGTGAACATGGCATTGTGCGAACGTCTGGGACTGAATAAAGACACGTACTCCGTTTCAATTCCATTGGGTGCCACCATCAATATGGCTGGCGCTGCTGTCACAATTACGGTGCTGACACTGGCCGCTGTACACACACTGAACATTCAGGCTGACTTGCCCACTGCCCTACTGCTCAGTCTGGTGGCCACGGTTGCGGCTTGCGGTGCTTCTGGCGTGGCCGGTGGCTCGTTGCTGCTAATTCCATTAGCATGCAATATGTTCGGCATTACCGACGATATCGCCATGCAAGTTGTGGGCGTCGGTTTTGTGATTGGGGTGGTGCAAGACTCAGTCGAAACGGCGTTGAACTCCTCGACGGATGTGCTGTTTACTGCCGCAGCCACACTTGAACCTGGCCGTGCCTGATTTGACACCTTGACTCACAAGGGGCCAGCCAGTCAGGCTGGCCTTTTTTGTATGTAATCCGAACCCGATTGCCTCAGCCCAGACACCAGTCACCGTACTTTGGGGTGTGGGCATCTGCCAGATGCTTGCGCAGTCAGGCGCTTATCAAGGAGTCTTCGTGGATGTAGCCAGTCTTTCTCTGTATATCGTTGCCGTCGCGGCTGTCACCGTCATTCCGGGACCAACGATGCTGCTGGCCCTGAATAATGGCGCTCATGGGGGAAAACGAATCGCGGCCTGCGGTATTGCGGGTGCAGCGCTCTCGGACCTGATTCTGATCGCCGCCGTAGGCGGTGGACTGGGAGCACTGCTGCTTGCCTCTGAACAGCTCTTCTCGGTCGTAAAATGGATCGGTGCGGCCTACCTGCTGTACCTGGCCTATGGACTGTGGCACGCCCCTGTCCGAACCATCCAGACAGGAGCTCCCTTGAGCAATACCCTGTCAGGTCGCACCGCCTTCCTACGCTCCTTGCTGGTGGCTTTATCCAACCCTAAAGGATTACTGTTCTTCTCGGCTTTTCTGCCACAATTCATCCGCCCAGAAGAGGCCATTGCAGCCCAGTACATCACACTGGCACTGGTCACGGCCCTCATTGATATTGCCCTGATGACGGTATACGCCGTAGGCGGTCATCACGCCATGCGGCTGCTTTCTGGCCAGGCCATGCGTTGGTTAAACCGGGGCTGCGCAGGCATGCTGGCAGGTCTGGGGATTGCTTTGAGCTTGTATCGACGCAGCAACTCCAACTAAGGCTCACAACGCTTTGCAAGGCAAGAAGGGATCTGAACTGGTCCCTTTTTCTTGTGTGTGGCAACCCGGGCTTGCCAGCTACGAAGCGGCCCATCACCATCCATGACGCCGCAGCAACAGGCAAAACGACAAAGCACAAAACCGGACCAGATACCTGCACCCGGCACCATGCTCAGGCCGATGGGATCGTATATCATCATTCAGGTGGCCACCCCGAATGCCCTGCTACGGTTCAATGTCGCCATATCCTCACGAACTCCGGTATATCAAGGCTTAGCGCCTGGACCGGCATGGTTTTCCACTTAGCCCGATGCAACAAGGAGTCAAGATGAAGCGTATCTATTTAGCGGGTCCTGACGTGTTTTTCAGCGATGCCGCCGAGCGTGCCACACTGCACAAGCAATTGGTACGAGACTTTGGCTTCCAACCCTTGCATCCCGTTGATCAGGAAGAAATCGAAGCCTCCTCCATCTATCATCACAATATCCGCCTGCTGGATCAGGCCGATGCAGTACTGGCCAATATCACGCCCTTTCGAGGTGCGGAAATTGATACTGGCACCGCCTTTGAAATTGGCTATGCCGTGGCTCAGGGTTTGCCTGTTTTCACCTACCGTTCTACCGCCGATACGGTTCTGGATACCGTGCGCGAACACTACAGCCCGGTCGTACTGGACCCGGCCACCCAGATATGGCGCGATCGTAATGGCGCACTTATTGAGGACTTTGGCCTGCCCTCGAACTTGATGGTGGCAATCAGCACGGAGTTTGTACATGGCACGTTTACCGATGCCTTGATCGCTGCGCAGGACTATTTCAAAGCCATCGGCTGATTCACACGCAGAGAAAGTTCTGCTTAGCAATCAAGGACAAACTCTCAAACAGGCTTGAAATTAAACGAACCCCAGCGAAATTAAACGCCGTAGATTCTCTGGTAGGATGGGGCCTTGAGATCTTCAAACAATACCCACGAGCTGCATAATAAGCTCCCCGCATCACCCGCTTTTCTTGACTCAAAAAAACAGGGCTACGCCCAGTACCATGCCAGACACCAGCAACATCTCTTTTCTTGAGCGCGTACGCGCCATCCTTAGTGACCTCCCCGCTTCCGAGCGACGTCTGGCCCAATTCACACTGGATTTTTCGGGGGATCTGTCCAGCTACAACGCCTCGGAGCTGGCCAGCCTGGCCCAAGTGTCCAATGCCACGGTCACACGCCTGATCCGCCGCCTGGAATACGCCAACTACGAAGCGGCACGCAAACAGATTCGCTCGGAAAGAACAGATGATTCTTTCACCCCCGTCAACTCGCCTCTGTCTCCGGGTGAGACAACCTTGCACTCGCACCTGCAGGAAAGCTATAGCAAGCTGGGCAACACCTACCGGCATCTGTCCCAGTCGGCACTACTGGAAGCCAGCCAGGCTATCAGTCGTGCGCGGCAGGTTTGGCTGATAGGTTTGCAGGCAAACTACTTTCTGGCCGGGCATTTCCATTGGCATTTGTCCAAGTTCTTGCCGGGGGTCAGACTCATCCCCGGAGCAGGTCAGACAGTCTCCGAATACCTGACTGACATCCAGCACCAGGATGTGCTCATTATTTTTGATTTGCATCCACGCGCCAGCCCAATGCCGGAGCTGATCCAGCACCTGGAAGCACGCTGTGCGGACATCGTGCTGATCACCGACCAGGATTACAAACAGCGGCCCAAGACCCGCTGGTCCCTGCCCTGCCAGCCCGGACGTGAACAGTTGCCTGATAATTCGGTGGCCGTTGCCAGCCTGTCCCATCTTCTCCTGTCCGAAGTACTGAAAGCGCGTGGTGCCGACCGCCGCGATGAATCGGCACAAGAGCTTGCCGCCGCTGAAGCGCTGTTTTAAGCAAACAAAGCGCGTTCTTTTGAATCTCTGCGGCCGACTCAGAGCAGAATAGACAAATCTTGTACCTGCAAGGATCCTGCGTCATTTACTTCCCCTCGCCGATTGAAATATCGCATTCTTTTCGTCACACGATATAAGACCACCCTCCTCCAAAAAAAAAACCAGCATCGCTTGTCGATTACGGCGTAATGCCGTGCCGTCGTCCAGCCAAATCAAGGCTCCGAAACCAGAGCCTTCGCCCACCATCTACGACCAAAGTCGCCTATTGGGAAACGTTGATTCGTTCTATACATGCTGTACACAGAGCGCCCGCAAGCGCCAACTCCCTGTACACGCCGTGTTTAGAGAGCCTCGATGCCAAGAATCATCAAACCCCATAAGGAGACATAAGAATGAGTTCAGCCAATACTGTCGTGACGGCAGTCACCCAGCACCCTGCCTATCAAGAGCTGCTTAGAAAACGCAACCGCATGAGTCTGATCTTTTTCGGCTTGACCGTGATTGTGTACGCCGGTTTTATCCTGACCCTGGCCTTTGATCCCGAACTGTTCAGCCGCTCCGTTGGCTCCATGACCATGACCATCGGCGTACTGAGCGCTGTCATTGTGCTGCTGAGCGCCGTCGTGCTGGTGTCCGCCTTCGTCTACATTTCCAACAAGGTGTATGACCCCTTGCTGGCTCAAGTCATGAAGGATGTGACATGAAGACATTCCTTCTGAGCCTGGGCCTGTTCAGTCTGGCCAGCGGCAATGCCATGGCGGCCTCGCCCGGCCAGGCCAATACCTCTGCCATTGTCATGTTCCTGATCTTTATTGCCGGGACTATGGGCATTACCTGGTGGGCGGCCCGCCGCACACGCACCACGTCAGACTTTTATACCGCCGGTGGCGGTTTGACCGGCTTTCAAAACGGCCTGGCCATTGCCGGGGACTATCTGTCCGCCGCCTCCTTCCTGGGGATTGCAGGCATGGTGTACGTCAGCGGTTTTGACGGCATGATTTACGCCATCGGTTTCATGTTCGGCTGGCCGGTTGTGATGTTTCTGATTGCCGAGCGCCTGCGCAATCTGGGCCGCTACAACTTTGCTGACGTGACCTCGTTTCGCCTGTCCCAGAACCCCATGCGGATTCTGGCGGCCAGCGCCTCGCTGCTGATCATTGCCCTGTACCTGATCGCGCAAATGGTAGGCGCCGGCAAACTGATCGTGCTGTTGTTTGGTCTGGACTACAACGTGGCCGTTGTCATCGTAGGCTCGCTGATGATGATTTACGTCACCTTTGGCGGCATGACGGCCACCACCTGGGTACAAATCATCAAAGCTGTCCTGATGCTGTTCGGTGCGACGCTGATGACGATTCTGGTTCTGGCCGCTTTCTACTGGGATGTCGATGCCATGCTGGCCGCAGCCGTGGAAACGCACCCCACCGGGCACGCCATTCTTGAGCCCGGCGCTGCCGTCAGCAGCAACCCGCTGAACGTGCTGTCCCTGGGGATTGCGCTGGCCTTCGGTACCGCTGGCCTACCCCATATCCTGATGCGTTTCTTCACCGTGGCCGATGCCAAGGAAGCTCGCAAATCCGTGATCTACGCCAGCAGCTTTATTGGCTACTTCTACCTGCTGACCTTCATCATCGGTTTCGGTGCCATCGCCTTGCTGGTCAAGCACCCCGAGTACTTCCAGACTGGCCCGGATGGCTCTTTCAACATGCTGACCAATCTGATTGGTGGCACCAATATGGTGGCGGTTCATCTGGCCAATGCCGTAGGCGGCAACCTGTTGCTGGGCTTTCTGGCAGCGGTGACCTTCGCAACCATTGTGGCTGTGGTCGCAGGCTTGGCTCTGGCTGGTGCCGCAGCTATTTCGCATGACTTGTACGCCAACGTCATCGCCAAAGGACGCGCGACCGAAAAAGACCAGATGCGCATTTCGCGTATCTCCACGGTGGTGCTGGGTGTGCTGGCGATTTTGCTGGGCATTATTTTTGAGAACCAGAACGTCGCCTTCATGGTGGGCCTGGCCTTTGCCATTGCCGCCAGTGCCAACTTCCCGGTTCTGGTGCTGTCAATTGCCTGGCGTGGCTGCACCACACGAGGCGCCACGATTGGCGGCTTCCTGGGTCTGGTCACCGCCACAGTGTGGGTGGTCTTGAGCAGCACGGTGTGGGTGGATGTATTCGGTTTTGCCGAGCCCATCACGCCTTTCCCTAACCCTGGCATCCTGTCCATCCCGCTGGCTTTCTTCTCGATCTGGCTGTTCTCGACCCTGGATAACAGCGCCCGCGCTACCCAGGAACGAGAAGCCTTCGAGGCTCTGACCGTACGCAGTCAAACCGGCATTGGTGCTGCCAGCGCCAGCGCTCACTAAGGCTTTTACGCTGATTTGATCAGCATGCAGGAACAGAAAACAGGGCATTTCGGTGCCCTGTTTTTACGAATGTGCAGCTCATCCTGACAAGCACTATGACAGAAACGTGAACATGGCATAATCCTCACATGAATGAACTGCTCATTGCTGACGATCACCCGCTGTTTCGTGAAGCATTACGAGGCGTCGTAGCCAGCCTGTTTCCCGGCACCGCCATTTACGAAGCGGATCGCATCTCCAATTTATACCCCCTGGTCGACGACCATCCGGACGCCGATCTGCTCTTGCTGGATCTGGATATTCCAGGGGCAATTGGCTTTAGCGCCCTGGTTCATTTGCGCGCAACCTATCCCTGCCTGCCCATCATTCTGGTTACCGCCCATGAACAGGCCCGCTTCATGCGCCGCGCCATGGATCACGGCGCCATGGGTTTCATCCCCAAATCTATTGACTCTCACACCCTGGGCGTGGCCTTGCAGGTAGTTCTGGACGGCGGCACCTGGCTGCCGGAAATCGGCTCTTGTGCCCCTGGCATCAGCCTGGACGAACGCGAAGTGGCCGCGAAATTGCGCGAACTGACCCCACAACAATTCCGCGTGCTGCAAATGCTCAGCACAGGCCAACTGAACAAGCAGATTGCCTACGAGCTGAACGTCTCGGAGGCCACCATCAAGGCTCACATGACGGCTATTTTGCGCAAATTGGGTGCCTCCAATCGTACCCAGGCCGTCTTGATGGCCAGTCACCTTGGCCTGAACCAGGACGAGTCCCAGGACGCTAATACGTTTTAATTTGGGCAGCCAAAAAAGCGCGCAACGAAGCGGGCTTGACCGGTTTGGTCAGCACCAGGTAACCATATTGCCGAGCTGCCGCTTTCAACTCATCGCTACCATCGGCCGTCAACAAAGCACCTTGCGCATGGGGCAAATGCAAGCGCAATAATTGCAGTGCCTGCAAGCCGTCCAATCGATCATGCAAGTGGTAATCCACCAGCAAGACCTCGGGATGCAAGTCGATTTTTTCCAAAGCACCATCGACCGTATTGGCGGTAATGATTTGCGCTCCCCACCGACCCAACAGCACTTCCATACCCGCCATAATATCCAGATCATTATCCAGGC
This sequence comes from Alcaligenes aquatilis, assembly GCF_003076515.1. Taxonomy (NCBI): domain Bacteria; kingdom Pseudomonadati; phylum Pseudomonadota; class Betaproteobacteria; order Burkholderiales; family Alcaligenaceae; genus Alcaligenes; species Alcaligenes aquatilis. Next base: position 1,604,655 of record NZ_CP022390.1, read on the forward strand.
AAAGTACCCGCAAGCCCGTCAAGGGCAGGCCGTCTGCAGGCTTGCTGGACTCGTTATTTGGATAGCTGCCAGGTTCGGTAGCCTGGCTCAAGGGAACACGGATGGAAAACATGCTGCCGCGCCCCACTTGGGATCGCACATCCAGCGTGTGTCCCAACAGGACGGCAATACGTTGGCAGATAGACAAGCCCAACCCAAGGCCACGACCATCCCAATCGAAGGCTTGCTCATAGCGATGAAACTCTGCATAAATCTGCTGAATATGATGAGACGGAATGCCCTGTCCTGAATCCCAAACCTGAAACTCCAGTTCCTTACCCCGAACCCGCACACCAAACACCACCCTCCCCTCCTGCGTATATCGCAAGGCATTGGCCAGGAAATTTTGCAGCACCCGACGCAGCAAGCGATGGTCGCTATACACCTGCAAAGGTCGTGCATGAACCCGCAGTTGGATACCACGCCGTGCCGCCATGGCCGCATATTGATCCGCCAAATGCTGCAGCAAGTGCTGAACATCGATCACGCCCAAATCCGGCTTCAAGGCCCCAGCATCCAGACGGGAAATATCCAGCAGACCCTCCAGCAATTCTTCTGCCGTACGCAAAGAAGTGTCGACCCGCTCGGCCAGATTAGGCATCTCTGCAAGGTCGTGAGTATCGCGCAATGCCGAGGCAAACAGACGCGCCGCATTAATCGGTTGCAGCACATCATGGCTGACCGCCGTCAGGAAACGGGTACGGGACTCCTGGGCTTTTTCCGCCTCTTGTGTACGCACCGCAACGCGCTGCTCCAGGCTATCATTCATTTCGCGCAATTCGCGCTCCACGCGCTTGTACTGCGTGATATCGCTATAGCTGGTGACGTAACCGCCCCCCGGCAAAGGTCGCCCCCGCAGCTCGATCACCTGCTTGTCATTCAACATGCGTTGAGTCACATAGGAAGAGCCTTCGCGCATGAACTGAATACGACGTTCTATGGCTTGTTCCACCCCTATGCTTTCCACGCCATCGACCTTGCCCCGCTCGGCATTAAAGCGAATCAGGTCCGCCACAGAGCGGCCCACATACAGCATGCTGGGTGGATAATCGAACAACTGCTGGTAGCGCTGATTCCAGGCAACCAGACGCATGTCCGCATCCACCACGCTGACGCCCTGATCAATATTTTCCAGCGTAGCCAGCAAAATATCCCGATTGAAGCGCAGCTCCTGCCCCGCCTCGTCCAGCACGGCCATGATGGCGGCCACTTCCATGCCCGAACCACGCAAGGCACTGGTCAGCACCAAACGCGCAGACGCCGCCCCCACCGCTGCCGCCAATAGCAATTCGGTGAAATGCACCCAGGCACTATCAGCCCGCAGACCAGGTTCCAGCACTTGCTTGACCTGCCTGGCCTGCGTCTCAAAAGCACGACGCGCCATTTTTTTGCCGACAATCCGTTCCGCTAATACCAGTAAATCGTGTACCGACAGATCCCCATAAGAATGCCGGGCCGCCAGCGTCTGTCGCTCTGCATAAGGATCCAGAAAAGGCTCGGCACGCAAACGTTCTCCCAAGCCCGGACGTCTGCGCCACGAAACCCACAAAAATGCGCTGATATTGCACAGCAAGGACCAGAAAGTGCCATGCGTCAGCGGGTCCCAGCCTTCTACGCCAAACAACTGATAAGGGCGCAGCCAGGACAGTCCAAAAGGCCCTTGATGCAACCAGTCATCTGCCAGCAAACCAACCTCGGTCAGCGTTGGCAGGAGCAAGGTATAAACCCAGATGGCAAAGCCCAATAAAAGACCGGCCTCCACCCCTTGCCGACTGGCACCGCGCCAATACAAGCCACCGATCAAGCCCGGCCCAAACTGCGCGACCGCCACAAAAGCCATCAAGCCGTAGGCAGCCAAGGTCGTATCGCTGCCGCTGAGCATGTAATAGCCGTAAGCCACACCGGCCAGCGCCATGATGGCAACACGACGTATCCATAACACCGTGGAAGCGACTGTGCTTTGCTGGTATTGCGCCCAACCTCGGCGCAGCAACAAGGGCATCACCAAGTCATTACTGACCATGGTCGAGAGCGCTACGCTGGTCACAATCACCATGCCGGTTGCTGCCGAAAAACCGCCTATATAAACCATCAAGGCCAGGCCCACCTGGTTTTGCGACAAGGGCAAGGCCAGCACAAAGCTATCGGGTGCCACCCCCTCGCCCCCGACACCAAACAAGCTGACACCTGCCGCAGCAATGGGCACAACCATCACGCTGACCAGCACCAGATACGCGCCGAACAACCAGCGCGCCCGCCGTATATCCACCACATCCCCACATTCCACAATGGCCACATGGAATTGACGGGGCAAGCAAATAATGGCGGCAAAAGCCAGCAAGGTCTGCCCGACAAAGCCCACGGGGGGACTGTTCTCGAACAAGGTGGTGACCGCTCCCACCATATTGAGTTCAGCCTCCCCAAACCAGCGAAACGCGAACACACCAACGGCAACCAACGCCACCAGTTTCACCACCGACTCAAACGCCACTGCCAGCATCAAGCCCGGTCGATGCTCAGTGGCATCCACTTGCCGTGTTCCAAACAGGATGGCAAACAAGGCCATCAAAACGGCAACATATAAGGCCGGATCACCTAATAGGCCCACATGAAATTCCGTCCCTGCCAGCACACTCAAACTCAAGGCGACCGCCTTGTATTGCAGGGCCAGATACGGAACGGCAGCCACCACAGCAATCCCCGCCACCATCGCCGCCAAACGCTGCGAACGCCCATAACGACTGGCCATGAAGTCCGCAATGGACACCGTATTCTGGGATTGAGCCACCAGCGCCAGGCGTTCAATAATCCGCCAGCCAAACAGCAGCATCAGCATGGGGCCTAAATAAATAGGCAAAAAACCAATGCCATAGCGCACGGCCGAGCCGACCGCACCATAAAAGGTCCAGGAAGAACAGTACACAGCCAAGGCCAGGCTGTAGACCGTGGGTCGCAGCCAAGGGCGCTGGGTATACAAAGGATTCCTGTCTCCGAACCAGGCAATGGCGAACAAGATGGCGGCGTAAATCAAGGAAGCCAACACGACCCAAGCTGGCGTCATCTGCACTGTCTCCTACTTTGGTATAACTCGATGATTTTTCTCGTGATTGTAAGTAATACTAGGACAGTTCCTGCGGGATCTGGCCATGAAAATCTAGGGCTTATCACCTATACCCAATTTGAATTTCAAGGCAGATCTCCTGGGGCAAGCAACCGCCGCAGCATCATGGGCCACGGTGAAGATCACCTCACCTGCCAAGCAGCCCGACACGGTGCCTGTATCCCTGTCGTCATGCCGTATCAAACGACCGCAGCAAAACGATGCGCAAGCGGTACTCAAGCCAGCGCTGCATCACCTGTTCGGACAAGGATTTTTCGTCCGACATCACAAGAAGAAATAGAGCGTTTGAAAGCAAAGAGCATCTGCTCCGGCCCAGAGCACATCTATCACCCAACACCAGAAAAACGCCCCGACAAACAACTATCTTTCATCATCACGCGGGGCACATTAAAGGAGGCAATATGAAGCACTCAACATTGAACTTTGACCGCTACCCCCAGCAGCCGCATGGTGGGACGCTGGTCAACCAGGTCGTCCCGGAAGATCGCGTCAAGGACGAGATCGAACGTGCGCGCTCCCTGCCCAGCATCCGCGTGGATCTGGAGGCGGTCATCACCATCGAGATGATTGCGACCGGGGTGCTCTCTCCCAACAAGGGCTTCATGAACGAGGCCGACTACAACTCCGTGCTCAAAGAGGGTCGTTTGAGTAATGGTGTGGTGTGGCCTGTGCCCTTGAGCTTTGCTCCCATTGGCGATCGCAACCGCGACATTATCAAAGACCTTTCGGTTGGCTCTGAAGTGGCGCTGACCAATAGCGACAACGAACCAGTTGCCATCCTTAGCATCGAGGACATCTTCTCCTACGACAAGGAGCAGCGCGCCCAGCAATTGTTTGGCACGACAGACAGAAACCACCCCGGTGTGGATTCCATTTACCGACGCATGGGCGATGTGTCCCTGGGCGGCACCTTGCACCTGCTGCAGCGTGTGGACTGGGGCCCATTCGAGAAACTGCGGCGCGAACCCAAGGACACCTGGCATCTGTTCTACGAAGAAAAGAAATTCAATTCCGTGGCGGGCTTTATCACCGGCGCAAACCCACTGCACCGGGGCCACGAGTACATTCACCGCAATGCGCTGGAGGGGATTGATGGCCTGTTCCTGCAGCCACTGGTAGAGATGGCCAAGCGTGAATACGTGCGCCATGAGTTCCGCATGATGGCCTACCGGAACGTGCTCGATACCTACTACCCCAAGGACCGCGCCATCCTGTCACCGTTGCGTGTCACCTATATTTTTGCGGGTCCGCGCGAAACCATTTTGCATGCCCTGATCATGAAGAACTACGGGTGTACTCACGCCCTGATTGGGCGGGATCACGCCGGGATTGGCAGCTACTACGACAAGTACGCCAGCCACAGCATTTTTGATCAGTTCAGCCCCAAGGAAATGGGCATTGATGTGCGCCTGTTCCACGAGGTGTTTTACTGCACTCGCTGCGCCTGCCACGCTACTTCCGAGACTTGCCCGCACGATGATCGCTTCAGGCTGACCATCTCCGGCACGGGCATTCGTGAGATGCTGCGTCACGGCATCATGCCGCCCAAGGAGATTTGCCGCCCCGAATCCATCCTGCCCGCCATGCAAGGCGTGCAACCCAAAGGTCTTTGCGAGGAAGGCGAGGCGATTCAGCCCGTCAGCAAGGTGATCCAGAGCATGTTCCCCTACTACACCCAGTACACCCGTCTGGGCGGGGCCAAGCGCAGCGAACCGCTGGATCCATCTCAACTGACGGTGCGTGATCTAGAAATCGCCAGTCACGACGTCCGACACCATGCGGGGGATATTTATAACGGTGTCTACACCGAGTACAGCGCCGTGGTGGACCATAACCGCAGCATGCAAGCCGCCTGGATTGAAGATGCCCGTGCTGCCTTGCGCTTTCAGCAAGAGCGTCTGATCAGCGATCTGGAAGAAAAACAGCAGCAAGCACCGGAAGAGGCCTCGGACGAGTTCATGTATCAGGACAAGCAAGAGGTCGTGCGGGAACTGCATTCAGCCCGCAGCCTACTGGACGATATTCCAGCGGTGATCTCTGCCAAGCAATTGACCACACGTACCTGGAACGTCCTGCCCTACCAGCGCTATCGTGGGGCGGATAAGGAATAAGGCGGTATCTTGCTACACCGTCCTGCTTGGATTGAGATCGGGCAGGACGGCCCGTGGCAGATGCCTATCTCGATGATGGAAAACCATGTGAGCGAGCAACTCCAGTGACCACTAATGCCGCGACAAGCAGCACCAGCACACTCCACGGAAAGGCAGACACGCTGAAGGTTTCGAGCAAAATGCCGCCGACAATTCCGCCACCAGCAATAGCGATGTTCCAGACCGTCACCATCATGGACTGCGCTACGTCGGTGGCTTCCCCTGCCGTCTTGGCCAAAGCCGTTTGAAAGAGCGTCGCCGAACCACCAAAGGCTAGCCCCCAGACGGCGACAGACGCGTAGACAGCAGCCGGTACGTTGCCGACAAGGCCAAGTGCCAATGCGGCAAGCGCGAACAAGGTCGTGCTGATCAGTACCAGTTCACGCAAGCGGCGGTCGATCAACACACCCACAATCCAGATGCCCAGTAACGCAGCGACGCCAAAAACCAGCAGGACAAGATCGATCCGATCCGCGATGCCAACCGGGACGAGAAAGGGGGCTATGTAGGTGTAGAGGATGTTATGGGCCAGCACATAAACTAGCGTGACAAACAGAATCGGCCGAATGCCCGGTAAAGTAAAAACCGTCCTGAGTGCAAACCCCTTTCCGCGTGCTTGTCCTGGAAAGTCCGGCACCTTGGCAGTCACCCAGACCACGAGAATCACCGTCAGAATGCTCATAAGACCAAAAGTCACGCGCCAACCCCAAGCCGCACCCAGAAAAGTGCCGGCCGGAATGCCCAGGGAAAGTGCAATCGGCGTACCTGCCATGGCGATCGCGATGGCGCGGCCCTTCAGGTGCTCGGGCACCATGCGGGCCGCATAGCCGGCCACCAAGGCCCACAACAGTCCTGCAAATACACCAGCAAAGAAACGGGCGACAAGTGTGATGGTATAGCTGTCAGAAACAGCCGTCACCGCATTGACAACAGCGAAGCCGCTGATGGCGATCAGCAACAATGGCCGACGCCACCAATACCAGTGCGGCGGTGGAGACAATGGGCTTGCTCACGGAGGCCAGGCGAAAGACCGTATCCACCGTCATCGCACGACGACTTTCATGGTCGGCCCAGCCGTAAGCCTGGTGATGGATCAGCTTGCCATCGCGGGCCACCAGCACGACCGCACCGACCAGGCGGCCTTGGTCCAGTGCCTGTTGAGCTATGGTCTGTACACGGGTGGAAAGATGCGCAGGCGGGGCGTCGGCGCATCGCGTAATTACGGAAGTCATTACAGGTAATTCCTTTCATCAGTGGACCCAAACGTCATGATAGAAAGCCTGAAATTAAAGAAAAAGTCAGGTAGAGTTCCGTGTTAAGCGGAACTTTATGTCCGTAATTGAGGGGTGATGATGGACAGTCTCAACAGCTTCGTGGTGTTCGTCCAAGTGGCTGAAGTGCGCAGCTTCGTTGCAGCTGGTCGGCTGCTGGGCGTGTCGGCCTCTGCGGTTGGTAAGAGTGTGGCGCGGCTGGAGGAAAAGCTGGGTGTGCGCCTGTTCCACCGTAGCACTCGCAGTGTCTCGCTGACAGCCGAGGGCTCGCTGTTCCTGGAGCGCAGCCGCCGCATCCTTGCCGAAATCGAGGCGGCAGAACAGGAACTGTCGCAGGCGACGACTATGCCGCATGGCCGGTTGCGAGTCAGCCTGCCTTTAGTCAGCTCGCTGTTACTGCCCGTGCTCGGCGAGTTCATGCGCGAGTACCCGGAGATCGAGCTGGACCTGGATTTCAGCGACCGGCTCGTTGATGTGATCGAGGAAGGTTTCGACGCCGTAGTCAGAACGGGCAACCCCACTGACTCGCGCCTTTCCGCTCGTCGGCTTGGCTCTTTTCGTTCGATGTTGGTCGCCTCACCCGACTATCTGGCGCGGCAAGGAATACCCCAAGTACCTGCTGATCTGCTGAATTACACCTGCCTGCACTACCGCTTTCCCAACAGCGGCAAGCTGGAGCCGTGGGCCTTGCACCGCGCGACCGATGAGCCCGAACTGACGCTACCAACTTCGATGATTTGCAACAACATCGAGACACGCGTGTGCTTTGCCGTGCAGGGTTTGGGCATCGCCTATCTGCCAGAATTCTCGATCAGCGAGCCTCTGGCAGATGGGCGGCTACAAACCGTTCTGGACGACTATGCAGAACGCACTGGCGTTTTCTACATCCTCTGGCCTGCCAGCAAACATCCTTCGCCCAAAGTCAGAGCCTTCGTCGATTTCCTGTGCGCCCGTGTGTTTCCGGCTGCTCTGGACACGTCTCAAACCCAAGCCCGCCGCGTGAGCGGCCAATAAATGCCCACCCTCAATCCGCTCCACTTCCCACGCCTGCACTGCTGCACACCGTTGCGATGCCCCACCCCTGCCCTAGGGCGGACTTTTGACGCGCGCCTGAGCGTATATTGACCTTGTCTCAGCCATTGCTAAACCTGCTCTATAAAGCTTCGACTCAGTGCGACACATGGCGCACTGACAGCATCGCGGACAAAAAAAGCCCCTGATCTACTTGAGATCAGGGGCTCTATTTCTAGCAAAGTCAGCGGATCGCCAAGCTTTGGCCGTTTATCGCGGGCGGCCTAACAGACCTCTTCCAGATTGGCCTCGTTCACCGGCATCAGGCGGCGGTAGAAAGTAGGCAGAGCAAACAAGGCGCCATGAAGATCAGCGTTGTAGAACTGCAGAGAATCCTGATTCTCGCTGCTCATGCGCTGTTCCAGACGTTCCTGGATTTGCTCGGCGCAGAACGCACGCGGGTTCAGCTCGTCGGAAGCAATCGCCAGCCCCCAGTAAGAACCGTACAGCGGAATATGCAGACCGTAACCATGCACCTGCGCAAACACGCTGGCCAGGGATGCGCTCAGGTTCTTGACCTGCTGGCTTTCGTGGAAAGGCGAACCCAGGTGCAAGACCAAAGCACCACCGCTTGCCAGCGCGCGTTTGCAGGACTCAAAGAACGCGGCGGTGTACAAAGGACCAGCCGGCGTTTCGGGGTCGGTCAGATCCAGGTAAATCAGATCAAACCGCTCCTGTGTATTGGCCAGAAATTTCGCGCCGTCTTCAATCTGAATCTGCACACGCGGGTTATCAAAGGCCCCCTTATGAATAGACTGCAAGTGCTCGCGAGCCACCTCGATCACTTCGCCATCCAGCTCAACCAAGGAGACTCGCTCCAGGCTGGGGTACTTCAACAGTTCTTCCAGGGCACCACCATCACCACCGCCCACAATCAAGGCGCGACGTGGATTGGGGTGTGCCATGGCGGCCGGGTGAATCAGGCCCTCGTGGTAGAAGAACTCTTCGGCCTCGGAGGTCATCATGCAGCCGTCCAAGCGCAAGGTCGTACCCAGGGTTTCGGAACGCAGCAATTCCAGACGTTGGAAAGCGGTCTGACGCTCCAGCAAACGCTCGGTAAAGCGAAAGCCGTACAAGGCATCCTGGTTCAGGTTTTCCGTCAGCAGTTCGCCTGCATGAGCCGGGCCATCGGCCTCGCCACGCCACAAGCGATTACGCTGGGCCTGGCCGGGCTTGAAAGCCTGCTCAATACCGTTAATCAGGCGGGTCGCCTTGCCTGAGTTGTCTTGCATGAAGTTGCAAACATACACGTCCAGCGTCACGCCGTCGCGCTCTGGCCAGGTATGAATGGCTAAATGAGACTCCGCCAGCAGCAGGACACCGGTGACACCACCGGGCTGCCCTTCAAACTCGGGAAATGCCTGCCACTCTTCACCAACAATCGTCAGCCCAGCATCGATCGTCTGCTGGCGGCAAAAATCAGCCAGTTTCTGGGCATCGATCAGCAGCTCCGGGCTGCATGCACATTGGTAAAGGTCTGCGGTCAAGTGCAAGCCTTGCATAATCGTGTGCTCCTTTAACGGATTTTGCGCTCCCTACCAACGAGATGACCGCAACATAAAAACTTCAAAGCGAGGTGCACCTGAAAAGGCGATCACCTCGCTTCATCGAAAAGAGGGCAAATTGTACCTTATATCAAACTTAAATATATGAAAATAACCCTATTTTAGGGAAGATTAAGGTATATACGACGCGGAAGGCAACAAAACCAATTCCATGACCAAATGTGCGCCTGCCCCTGGGTGATCCTTGAAGTACACCCTGCCCCCGTGATGCTGGACAATCGAGCGCAAAATGGACAAACCCAGACCACTGCCTTGCACCTGTTGGCCGGGCAGGCGATAGAACTTGTCAAACACCTTATCTTTATAAAGAGGATCAATACCCGGGCCTTGATCCAGGACGTCGATACAGGCCCAACCCATTTGGCCAGGCCGCAAACGCAAGGTCACCACCGTATCCGCAGCAGAGTACTTCAAGGCATTTTCCAAGGCATTGCGCAGCGCCACTAGCAAAGGAACCACATCCACTCTGGCCCACATGTTGTGCGAAGGTAAATCCAGGCAAATACGGTGGCGCTGTTCATTGAAAGAGCGCAGGCTCAGGCGCAACACCGCACGCAAATCTGACGTGCGCCACTCCCGGCTGCCAACCCCTTCATACTCGATGCGATTTAGACGCGTCAAATCGTCGAGCAGCACATCCACCCCTCGAACTTTTTCTCGTAACTTCATGTAAATTTTGCCAGCCCAGGCTGACGGGGTGGACTCTAACTGCAGCAATTCAATGTAGCCGCTGATGGCCGCCAGCGGAGAGCGTATTTCATGAGCGGCCACTGCAAAACAGTCTGCCCGGTCCCGTTCTTTTTGCATTTGTGCGCTGACATCACGAATCATCAATAAAGTGGCCGTAGCGGGAGCTGGCGCAGCATAGGAGTGAAACTCCAGCGCACGCCGGCGCTCACCTTCGCCATCCCGGTGCATACAATAAAAGGGATGATGGGCGCGGTAAATAGCCTGGCTAATTCCAGGCAGCAAATACGCTAAATCGGCCTGCAGTCCATTTTCGAGACGTTGAAAAAAATCCAGAAAATCATTTGTGTGATTGACTAACTCCGGAATACCCAACAAGTTGCGCATGGCCCGATTACAGCCCTGCAGCATCCCGCTGGAATCAAACATAGCAATCGCATCCGGCAAGGCATCGAGCATTTGCTCCGAACAATGCGATCTTTCATAAGTTAGCCTGGGCCATTTAGGAACACTCGCTTGATTAAACAAGCGTTGCCCCATTAAAAAACTGGTAAATAATGTGAGCAACAAGCCAATCCCCTATTTCTGCCCCAAAACAAGCACTGTGCCTGCCTCAGTGCGTTCTCAATCGCCATGCCGCCAAAGATCAGGCCCCGAAACTACGCCTGCTTTTTTTTGGGATGGGATTATCGACACGCCGATATCCTGCATCGGCCTGGGTGAAACAAACGATCAATTGCCTAATAACTTTATTTCATTACCAATAAGAAAAATGGCGGGAAAGGTATCATTAATTTTAAAAAGCCTGGCTCCAAAATGACGCGCCATAATGCTTAAAATCACAAACAGCCGTATCATAAGACGCACAACGCTGATTGTAGAAAACGAGGAGACTTGCATAAAATAGATTCCTATTTATTTCATAAAGGCAGGCTGGGATCAAGGTCAATACCAACAAAAAACACTAGGGTGCAAACACCCTGATTTCCTGGTTTGGCAGCCCCGTCACGATCCCGGACACCTATTTGTTGCGCTAGAGGACAAGTGTGTTCAAGGGCCTACACTGGAAGGTCCGGTAACACGACAGCACAAGGGATACGCGTAAAATCAGCAGGGCGAGTCCAGGTTCACAGGCCCGCCAGATTAAAGTGATTCCCTGAAGAAACATGAACATCTGAAAATCGGAGATATTAGAAGCATGTGTGTCAAATACTCTGCCTATCACTGGGCATGAACAGGCCACTTCCCATTGCCAGTATTAGTATTTCAGTACTTACTAATATCGTCTCTACACTCTGCACTGCTACATCGGGGCCCTTTCTTTCACTACCCCGGTCTGGCCTGCTTTCATTTTTTTGACTCCATGAACGACGCCGTTTACTCCACTCGGCAGGCTGCTGATTTACTAGGTGTGTCCGTACGCACCGTACAACTTTGGGTAGAAGCCGGGACCTTGAAGGCCTGGAAAACCCAAGGCGGCCACCGACGCATTGACCGCGACTCCGTGCAAACCATTTTGCAAGAGCGCCAAGGGCGAGGTAGTGCGCAACTACCCGATGCCCCCACCCCCTCAAGCCTGCCCGTTGGCAACGATGAACCTTGTCTGCGCGTGCTGGTCGTTGAAGACGATCTGGATCTGCTGGCTATTTACCGTATGGCCATGGAACATCTGCCCTTCCCGATTGAACTGCGTTGTGAGCAGGATGGGCTCAAAGGTCTGATTGCTGCAGGCAATTTCTACCCCGATGTCCTGATTGTGGACCTGAACTTGCCCAAGCTCGATGGCTTTGCCATGCTCAAAGCCCTGGCGGACGCCCCCGAAACCGGACATACCCAGATCTACGTCATTTCCGCTCTGAGTGCCACCGACATTCACGCACGCGGTGGCCTGCCCGGCAACGCCACAGCCCTGGCCAAGCCCATTCCTATCGCCTTGCTTTTGCAACTGCTCAGCGAAGCCTTCCACGCCCAGTACCTGCCCTCCTGAGCGCCTCTTTCCCCCTGTATCAGCACGGATCAATTTTTTCAGTTTCAACCCATTTGTGACAATGATTTTCATTTGATTATCAATTTTTTATTTTTAGACATAAAAAACGGATCAAATGATACTATTCACGAAAATTCACAACAAGAAATTGATCCGTTTATCGCGCGTCTTTTGCTGATACAAAAATATAAAGGGGAAGGTTATGCGCAAGAACCTACCAATTACCGGCATCGAAACCGAGCTGCTGGACGAACAATATCTCATCTCCAAAACTGACCTGGCCGGGCGCATCATCTATGCAAACCCGGCCTTTGTCGAGGTAAGCGGCTTTAGTCGGGCGGAGTTGATTGGCGAGCCACACAATATCGTGCGCCACCCCGATATGCCCTCCGAGGTTTTTGCAGATTTGTGGCATACCCTAAAGCAGGGGCGTTCGTGGGTTGGAGTCGTTAAAAACCGCCGTAAAGACGGCGGTTTTTATTGGGTTCTAGCCCATGCCAGCCCAATTATTGAACAAGGTGAACTAACCGGCTTTGCCTCGGTACGGGTACGGGCAAAACCTCAAGCTATTCAAGCCGCTGAACAGTTCTATCAGGAACTGCGCGAGGGCCGAAATCGTTCACGGGCCATACGCGCTGGCAATATTACGGTCCGCAGCTGGCAGCGCCCTTTTGCAGGACTACGATTTTTATTTGGCCCCAGTTTACTGGCGGCTTTTCTGCGCAAAGGCATATTGAATCTGGGTATTACCGGCGGGATTATTGCCATGATTCTGAATACGGAAATGCCACAGCAAAGCATGACTCTGCTGGCCAGCTCCCTGGGCGTGGGCACGTTGATAATTTTGGGCTATCAAGCGATCTTGATGCGGCGTGTTTTGGGATCGTTTAAAACAGCCACGCACATCGCTCAACAAATTGCAGCGGGCAATCTGACAGTCAATACACGTGGGCCTGCTGTCAAAAACCTGGAGACACTGGGTCAAAACCTGGACCTGATGCGCAAAAGCCTGATGAGCATCAGCACGGACGTGGACCAGAGCTGCAGAAACAATCAGCGGGTATCACGCAAGCTCTCTGACAATAGTGCCTTGCTGGAAGCACGCACTCAAGAACAAGCGTCCTCCATGCAAGAGACTACCGCCAGCATGAGTTCATTTGGGCAAACCGTCTTGCAAACGGCAGACAATGCCAAGGCCAGCCATGAACTGGCCAGCCGCAGTGCTGATATTGCCAGTCGTGGCAATGAGGCGGTTCAGAAGGTCAGTTCGTCCATGCAACAGATTCTGGAAAGCTCGCAGCATATTGGCAATATCGTCTCGATGATCAACAACATCGCCTTTCAAACCAATATCCTGTCAATCAACGCGTCGATTGAATCAGCACGGGCTGGAGAAGCCGGTAAAGGTTTTGCGGTGGTCGCGTCTGCCGTGCGTTCGTTGGCCCAGCAAGCAGCCCAAGCGGCCGATGAAATCAAGCAACTGGTCACTCAAACCCAAACACTCAGTGCCGAAGGGGCGAATCATGCAGCGCATGCGGGCCAAACCATGCAGGAAATTCTGACGTCGGTCTCTGAAGTAGCGGGTTTGATGGGTGAAATCTCTACCGCTACCAGTGAACAAAGCATTGGTTTGAGCCAACTGACCCAAGCCCTGAAACAAGTGGATCAAATTACCACCGACAATGCCGCTCTGGTTCATGATTTGAGCGAAACCGCTCAAGAGTTGAATCAGAACGGTGCCCAGTTGCAAGAGGCGATCAGTGTCCTCAATCATGGAAAAAGCGCGCCTACCCACTCGCCTGTGCCTTTGACTCTGGCACCCATTGTGAATATGGATACCGCTCGTCGCAGGTCAACCCATCCGGGCCGACTACGGCAAGTGGTATCCAACCCCTAGCTATGCTAGAACCCCAGGCTTTGGGTGCCGCCCAACAGGGCCAGCACACCCAGCACAGCAAAGATACCGGCTGCAATCCGGTGGACCAACTGAATAGGCAAACGGCGGGCGATGCGCTCACCGAACAAAACGGCCGGAGCGTTGGCCAGCATCATGCCCAAAGTCGTGCCTAGCACCACAAAACCGAATTCTTGATATTGAGCGGCTAAAGCGACCGTGGCGATTTGGGTTTTATCGCCCATTTCAGCCAGGAAAAAGGTGACCAGGGTGGTCCCGAACACACCAAAGCGAGTACGTGTGGCCTCTGCATCGTCGATCTTGTCGGGAATCAGAATCCAGATGGCCATGGCCAGAAAGGAAATACCCAGCACCCAACGCAGCACTTCAGGATCCAGCAATGCCGGAACCCAGGCACCAATGGCACCAGCCAGACCGTGATTGACTAAGGTTGCTATGAAAATAGCGAGAATAATGGGCCAAGGGCGTTTGTAGCGGGCTGCGAGAATAAAGGCGAGCAACTGGGTTTTGTCCCCAATTTCTGCTAGAGCAACCACACCCGTGGAGATAAACAACGCTTCCATAACAACTCCTGGCCGGATACGAGACGAATGACCACAAACCCTCCCGGCCAAACGCGAAGGTCTATGGTCAAAAGTCTTGCCAGGCTAAGTTGCTACCAGCGCCATGACCCTGTATAGGTCAAGTATGTTGACGCTGATCTTCGCTCATTCGAAGCGGCTACTCCCTAATGACGAAGCGCATCGTAGCCCAGATTAGTGCGCCTGTCCAATCGGTGATTTTCAACGCACTGGAAGTACACTTAATTATTTTTACGCTTTCGTCCTACGCATGATTGCCCAAACCCCAGCGTCTACCCCATCCGACACCTACCAGCGCTATGTGCTGCTGTATCTGTTATTCATGGTTTTGTTGTGGTCCGTTTTGATGGCTATTAGCCACAAAGCGCCTGACCTGGACGGCATGGAAGAGCTGGTCTGGTCGGCCAGTTTTGAGCTGGGCTATCTGAAACATCCCCCCTTCCCCTCGTGGGTGATGGCCGCCTTAACCAGTATGCTCGGACGCCCGGCCTGGCTGACCTTTGCAGCAGGCATGACAGCCTCGGTGCTGGGACTATGGTTTATCTGGAAACTGGCCTGCGAGTTCCTGAATCCTGAGCGCGCCTTGATGGTCTTGCTGATCAGCTCTGTCTGTATTTACTTTTCCTTGCGCGGCACTATTTTTAATCACAACACGGCCCAGCTGTGGTCCGTAACCGCCGCGACCTGGTTTTTCTATCGTGCCAGCCGGGACCAGAAACCGGCAGACTGGTTGTGGCTGGGCGCAGTCGCGGCGCTGTCTACCGTCACCAAATACAGCGCCGTTATTCTGTTCACCGCCTTCTTTTTGTATTTCCTGCGCAGCGGCATGTGGCGTCAACGACAAACCTGGGTAGGCGTGGGTCTGGCCCTGCTTGCCTATGTACTGGTTTTGTCCCCCCACCTGTACTGGCTGGTAAAGCATGACTTCGCCCCCTTCCGATATATGGATGGCTCGCTGGAAACGCATACTCGTTGGCAGGCCTACAAAGAGCTACTAGCTTTTAGCCTGGACCAACTAGGGCGACTGAGCCCCATGATAGTGGCCATGATCGCGCTGGGCATCTGGAACCATCGGGACAAGAAAAAGCGGGCTCAGTCGGATACCGCCCTGCAAGACAAGCAGCGCTATGCCGATGCGATTTCCCGCAGCGATAAGCAGTTTGTGCTATGGGTAGGCCTGACCCCCATGATCAGCACAGTCTTGATTTCAGCCATTATGGGCACCCGTCTGGTGGCCTCTTGGGCCACGACGTTCTTTGTGCTGTATGGCTTTTTTGCCTTGTGGATCCTGCATGGCCAGGACAAGATTCAGTTGCGCCGTATCGCCATTATTGTGATCGTGCTGCAGATTCTGCTGGCATCGGGCTATGCCTTGGCCCGTGGTCCACTGGCCTGGCATACAGGCCGGGATTCTCGCTCCACCTTCCCCGGCCCCGAGGTGTCTGCTCAGATGCAGGCCATCTGGAAAGAGCACATGCCCGGCATCCCCCTAAAGGTCGTGGTAGCGGATACCTGGCTGGGTGGAAATATCGCCGTTCATGCAGGCCAGGACGTCATGGTCTTTATCGATGCCGATCCTGCCGCTTCGCCCTGGCTGAAACTTCCGCAGGATTTGCAATGCGGGGCCCTGATTGTTTACAGCATCCAGACCCGAGGCAAGCCGCCAAAGCCCTTGCTCGAACTGTATGAACAAGCCCCCATCAAGGGGCTGACCGAACAGCGCTGGTCCTCTGAACGCAGCCCCATGATTGATCTGAACTGGGCGATTTTGCCCGCGCAACGCAGTTGTCCCTTTACAGCCACTGCAGGCCACGACGGTTAAATCTGCGGGTGATGCACTGGCAGTTGCTCACCCAGGTAATCCAGAAAATGCCGCACCGCCGGGGCCATGCCTCGGCGGGAGGCAAATACGGCGTGAATGATCCCCGGCAAGGGGGCCCACTGCGGCAGGACCTGCACCAAACGTCCAGCTTTCAAGGCATCGCAGCACATATAGTCGGGCAAGATACCCACGCCTATGCCCTGCTCTACCCCCTCACGCAAGGTCAATAAATCCGAGGCCATATAGCGTGGCCTGTGCGTTACCGTCACGCTGGCTCCCTCGGGACCGTACAACTCCCATTCGTTTTGACCTTGCCGAGCCGACATGGCCACCGTGGGCAATTTAACCAAATCTGCCGGGCCTCGCACCGGATCAAACCGCGCCAGCAAGCTAGGCTGGGCGACCAGAATCGCTCCGGTTTCGCCCAGGCGTTTCACGATATAGCTGGCGCTATCGCTGAGGGTGCTGCGTACTCGCAAGGCCACATCAATTCCATCGGCCACCGGATCGACCACACGGTTGCTGACCTCCACCTCCAGCTCAACCTGGGGATAGCGGATCAGAAATTGGGCGAACACGGTCGACAAGACGGTATGTGCCAAGGTGACCGGACAACTGATACGCAAAAGACCACGCGGCTCTTGCTGCACTTGTGCAACAGCGGCATAAGCCGCTTCAGCCTCGTCGCGCATGGCCTGGCAATGACGCAGGAACACCTCCCCGGCCGGGGTCAGAGACAGGCTACGCGTGGTGCGTTGCAACAGGCGCACACCCACTTCGGCTTCAAGGCGGCTAAGACGCCGCGACACGCGCGATGGCGGCATACCCAGGTGCCGAGCGGCTGCGCTGAACCCGCCGCGCTGCACCACTTCGGTAAACAACACCATGTCATTTAAGTCATACATACAGGGATGCTTTCCAGAATTACAAACAAAATTAGAATAATCTTTCTCAGAAAAGCCGGCTTATCAAAGGTATGAGCATCAAACATAATGACACCATTCCTTCATCGCTTTGGACAACAGACATCATGAAACTGCTACACGTAGACTCCAGCATCACCGGCGCCAACTCCGTCTCCCGCGAACTTTCACAATTTGTGGTTGATCAACTGCGCCAGCAAAACGATCAAGTCCAAGTGGAGCATATCGATCTGGCCCTGAACCCGCCCCCTCACTTCTCGGCTGACTCCCTGGGCATGCGCCTGGGCCTGGACCCTGCCACCCTGACCGAACGTCAACGCGCCGAGAATGCGATCACCGAACAATACCTGAACCAGTTTCTGGCCTCGGACGTCATTGTGATTGGCGCCCCCTTCTACAACTTCACCATCCCTAGCCAGCTCAAAGCCTGGATGGACCGTCTGGCTCAAGCTGGTCGCACCTTCCGTTACACCAGCAATGGACCAGAAGGTCTGGCCGGCGACAAAACGGTATATCTGGTTCTGAGCCGTGGTGGCATCTACTCCGAATCGGAGCAAGGCCAGGCCATGGAGCACCAGGAAAGCTATCTGCGCGTGATGTTCGGTTTCATGGGCATAACAGACCTACGTATTGTGTACGCTGAAGGCCTGGGCAAAGCACCTGAGCTGCGCAACCAGATTGTAGAAAATGCCAAAGCCAGTGTCAGCGCCTTGCTGGAAAAGAGCACCGCCTAAAACAGACGCGGTCCGAGTCAATCAGGCCGCAACACTCGCGCCGTCACGCGGCCTCGCTCAGAATCTGATGTTGTTTCAACTCCCAGGGCTGAGCACGCTACGCTCCTGCCAGACTGCGACCTCGGTCCAGTCTGGCTTTGTTTTTTGTCGCATCCGGCTTCTTGTTCCTGCCCGGCGACGGAAAAGGCCCCCTCGCTACGCCTTCGGCTTGCTGCCCCCCAAGGGGGAGCTTTTTGTTTTGGGGCGGCCCGACGACGGAAAGGGCCCCCTCGCTACGCCTTCGGCTTGCTGCCCCCCAAGGGGGGGCTTTTTGTCTTGGGACGGCCCGGCGACAAAAAAGGGCCTATGCATGGCCCTTTATCCTAAGCGTACAAGTCCAGTCTTAGCCCAATGATCCTTGAACCCGTACAGGCGCTCACAGGGCGTCAGGCTGGCCCCGCGCTTATTCGTCTGTCTCCAGCCAATGCCCCAAACGCAAACGCTTGGTATTGAGGTAGGCCTCGTTAAAGGGATTACCTTCAATTTGATGCGGTACACGTTCCACCACATCAATACCGATGTCCTGCAAGGTTTTTACCTTGCGCGGGTTATTGGTCATCAGACGTAGTTTCTGGATACCAACGTGCTCGAGCATATCCTTGCAAATATCGTAGCGACGCATATCGGCCGGAAAACCGAGCTTCTCGTTGGCCTCTACGGTGTCGGCTCCCTGATCTTGCAGCTTGTATGCACGAATCTTGTTCACCAGACCAATGCCTCGCCCTTCCTGGCGCAAATACATCAGGGCGCCACGGCCAGCCGTCGCAATACGTTCCAGCGCCAGTTGCAGTTGAGGGCCGCAATCACAGCGCAGGCTAAATAAGGCATCGCCTGTCAAACACTCGGAGTGCACACGGGCTAGGACGGGATGGCCATCGGCCACGTCCCCCAGGGTCAATAGGACGTGTTCTTTTTGATTGCTGCGCTCTACAAACACATGAATTTGAAAGACAGCCCAAGGCGTGGGCAAACGGCTGGAGCTGACATAGTCCAGTAAAACACCGGGTTTGGCCTGCTGGGCAGCAAGCGCGGAGCCCGATTCTGACGCCAGTGCGGCATCTGGGGTGGATTGCATAATGAGTCTCTGCTGCGGCGAAGAAATGCGGCTTGGCCCCATCCGGGGCGACTTGGCAATGATAGCCCAATTCAGCCGGTTTCTTTCAGTCTGGGACATGATGCTTTTCAGGGCTAATTACCGCTCTTTGCCCACGACACAGGAGTGAAATAATCACCTTATGTTCTTATCCTTATAGCGAAAAATTCTGCTATCCGGTATTCTACGCAACAAGAAAATACATAAAATGTTATGAAACTTACAAATACAGACGATCTATGGCACTTTGTGTTTTTCACTGAGTCCTGATCGTCCTCAGCCCTGATTGATCATGCCCGCCCTTAAGGTCTTTATCCGCTACGTTGTCATTGGGCTTGCTTTAGCCCTGCAACCGTTTGTCGCCCACGGCGCGGCAAGCCAGGCCTGGCCTCAACCGCCCTCACAGCTCAGTCTGGACAGCCCCTACGGCACACTGCAGGTAAGTCAAAGCGATTATGTCTACGAAGCGCGGCTGCAACTGGACGCAAAGACCATAGAGCCAGAGCTAAAAGGGATGATCAATATCCCCTACGCTTTCAAGCAAGCCAACAATCAAACCGCCCTGATTTCAGTCGACAAGGGCCTGGGTGCTTGCTCGATCAATTACCATTGGGTCACCGTATCGTCCCAGGGCTATACCGTCTCGCCAGCCTTTGGCTCATGCAGCGCCAAAATCCGGGTCCGGCATCACGGCCGAACCCTGATTATGGAAACACCCAGCCAGGACAATCCGGCCATGATCGACGAATACCGATACGATGGGCGCAAAATCAGTTTACGCAAGCGCCGTCCACTTATGCAGTAAGGGGAACCTGCAAGGAGCAGCGGACTCAAACGGAACACTGACTATAATCAGGTGTTTACGTCTCTCCGGATTTTCCCTATGCAAACCTCCACAACCCGCCCTTTACTCGTCTGGGATTTACCCACCCGTTTGTTCCACTGGCTGTTTGTCATTAGCATTGTGGGCTGTTTTGTGACAATCAAAGTTGGCGGGCTATGGATGGACTGGCACGTACGCTTTGGTCTGCTGGCCTTGGGACTGTTGGCCTTTCGTCTGGTCTGGGGTTTGATCGGTGGCTACTACTCGCGCTTTAGCCACTTCTTCCCCAATCCGATACGCAGCCTGCGTTATTTGCGTGATAAACCTGCCGTCTACCCAGGCCACAATCCTGTCGGCGCCTGGTCGGTCTGGGTCATGCTGATTGTGTTTGGTTTTCAGGCCATCTCTGGTTTGTTTGCCAACGACGATATCTTTACCTCAGGCCCTCTGGCCTATCTCAGCAGCGATTGGTCCAAAACCCTGACGGGTCTGCACAAAGCCAACGAATGGATCATGCTGGCCATTATCGGCTTGCATATCCTGGCTATTTTCCTGTATCGCGTCCTGGGTGGTCAGAAATTAACCAGCGTCATGGTCAAGGGCAGCATGCCCGTACCCAGTGAACCTGCGCTACCTGCCAGCAAAGACAACTGGAAAACCCGTTTACTCGCTCTGCTCATTGCCGTACTGATTGCCTGGGGCGTGTACTGGATCACCGGCCTGGCACCGGTAGGCGGCGGCATGGACGACTTTATGTAAGCCTGACTTATCCCCAGAAGCTGTGAATAAACCTGGGGATAATGCGGGGATTGTTTGGGCTGAGCCGCATTTTTACTAGCCGTCTTTTAAACTGGATGGTGACTAGCCGCTTGAACACTCTCTGCACAAAGAGCGACGGCCTCACGATACTTTCAGCGCCGTCGCCAAAATCCCCACAAGACCAGAACCAGCCCCAGAACGGCGGCCAATAAACCGGCCCAGCTAAAGATAGTCAGGCCCAGCCAAGCGGGGCCGCGTGTAACCAGCACCGGCCCCAAAATCAATACAAAGGCCGCCGTCACAATCGCAATGGCCAAACGGGTAGCCGCCTTTTCCAGCGATGAGGCCAGACGCGGCATACCCTCGACTTGAATACGGGCAGAGATCTTGCCTTGCCGGACGCGATGCATCAGCAAACGCAGCAATTGAGGCGCATCCATCGCCAATTGACGGGACTCCAGCAAGCTGCGTTGCAAGTCTGCATAAACACGACGAGGGGAATACTGCTTACGCATCAAAGCCAGAATGACCGGTTGTGCAACCTCAACCACATCAAATTGCGGGTCCAGACGTTTCAATACGCCATCCGCGGTGATAAAAGCCTTGAACAGCAAAGCCAGATCCGGCGGCAAAATCAAATGGTTCTCACGCGCCAGCGCCATAAAATCCAGCAAAGCAACCGAAATGGACAAAAGCCCACTACTTTGTCGGGCAACATAGCGCTGGGCACTTTCTTCCAGCCGGCTCCAATCAAAATCTTCCGCACCCGACCAATCCAGCAAGGTGGTAGCCACCCCATCGGCCTGCCCGTCCACAATTGCGCGCAATAGAACCAGCAATTGCTGACGACGACGTTCCGTCAAATGACCGACCAGACCGAAATCAATAAAGGCGACCTGATTGCCCGGCAACGCCATCATATTGCCGGGGTGCGGGTCGGCATGAAATAGCCCATCCTCCAGAACCATATGCAAGAACGCCAAGGCTCCCCGGCGCGCCAGCAAGGGGCGATCCACTTCAATGGCTTGCAACTGCGCCTCTTGAATTGGTGAGACTCCGGGCACAAACTCCTGCACCATGACGGTGGCACTGGTCCACTCCATATAAACGCGCGGCACCACAATGTCTTTAAAGGGCTGCATATTCTCGCGCACAGCCACGGTATTGGCTGCTTCGCGCGTAAAGTCCAGCTCATCGGCAATGGCTTCGGCCAAGGCGCGCACAATATCGTAGGGGCGATACTCAGGCAACAAACCCTGCTGCTGCACCAAGCGGGCAATCTGTTTCAGCAAACGCAGATCAGCCTGGATCAAAGACTCAAGACCGGGGCGCTGCACCTTCACCACCACTTCAGTACCGTCCCGCAAACAGGCACGATACACCTGCGCCATAGAAGCCGAGGCCAGCACCTGGATATCAAAACGCGCAAAGGCTTGGTCTACGGTTTGCCCTAAAGCCAGTTCCAATTCGGGTCGAATAGTCTCCCAAGGCACCGGCGCGGCATGACCTTGCAGCTTTTCCAGTTCCTGGGTCCACTCCAGAGGCAGCAGGTCATTGCGTGTGGCCAGAATCTGACCGAGTTTGATAAAGGTAGGCCCCAGCTCCTCCAGGGCACGTCGCAAACGTTCAGGCGCCGAGCGTTCGGGCATTTCTGTCGCCACCGGGGTTTTGTTACCGGGCAGCAGCTCCGACAGACCCAGACGATGCATCACATCCCCGATTCCGTATCGAGCAATGACCGATCCGATGGCACGCACGCGCGCATGGTCGCGCAAGGCCAACAAGGTTCCTCCCAACATACTCGCTCTCCAGTAGGCTACGCCCTGAGAAAAGTAGCATACCGCAGCGTCCGGGTGACTTACTTATCCACTTATCCACATTTTCAGTGGGCAAGCGCGGGGATAGCCTTTGGACAAGTCGCATTACCCCAAGTAATTCAAAGACTTGTCATGATGGGGTAATTAAAGCCCCCCTCCCTTTAGAAGATGACAAGAATCGAAAATGCCCCTGCTTTGGCCCGCAAATCAGAGTACATTGACGTTTTTAAATTCAAGGAGAGCGTGATGCGTCTGGATAAATCTCGCTCCAGCCGTAATGTCGAGGACCGCCGTGCCAATGGGCCACGCCTGAGCGGCGGCAAGATCGGTTTGGGGACAATCGTGCTGGCCTTGGTAGCCCTGTACTTTGGGGTCGACCCCAATGTGGTGCTGAACCTGGCCGGTGGCCCCACCAGCGCCCCGCAATCTCAACCGATTGCCGCCTCGGATACACAGGGCCAAACCATCGCCAAAATCCTGGGTGAAACCGAGGATGTCTGGCGCGATATTTTTGCCAAGCAAACCAATGGCAGCTACCGCGATCCCGTACTGGTTCTGTATCGCGGCGCGACTCCCACGGCTTGTGGCGCAGGCCAATCGGCCATGGGCCCGTTTTACTGCCCGGCCGATCAAAAGCTCTATATAGACCTGGGCTTTTTCACCGAGATGGAGCAAAAGATGGGCGTCAAGGGAAACTTTGCCCCTGCCTACGTGATTGCGCATGAAGTGGGCCACCACGTTCAGAACCAATTGGGCATGATGCGCCGTGTGGATGAAGCCCGTCGCAGCGGCTCGGCCTCGCAAGCCCGTCAGGCGTCCGTGCGTTTGGAACTGCAGGCAGACTGCTACGCCGGCATCTGGGCCAATCACGCCGATGCACAACGCCAGATTCTGGAACCGGGCGATATCCGCTCTGCGCTAGACGCGGCTCAAGCGGTAGGTGATGACACCTTGCAAAAGCAGTCTCAAGGCTATGTGGTTCCAGACTCTTTTACCCATGGCAGCGCGCAACAACGCATGGCCTGGTTCATGCAAGGCTATCAAACTGGGCAACTGAACATGTGCGATACCTTCACTCGACCTGATCCCGCTTTCTGATAAACGTAAAATTATGTAACCCGTCCTTGCGCTACATAATTTCCGTTCTATAATCATTTTCTTCGCAGGAAACGGGGGTCGTTAGCTCAGTTGGTAGAGCACTGGACTCTTAATCCATTGGTCGACAGTTCGAGTCTGTCACGACCCACCAGATATCCTGCTGCTTGCGGTACACCATGCCGCAACACCGTAAATTAGCCCGCTGCCACAGCGGGCTTTTTTGCGTCTGGACACATCGATCCAGCACATCGCTACCCCAATTTTGCGCAGCCATCTTCTGGTCATAGTTGTTTACTTCGCCCACTACAAAAACCCGCTAGGCTAACAGATCATCACATCAGGAGATTGTCATGCTGATTGCCATTGATCCGACCAAGGCCCCCGACACCACACCTCCGGGCAAAACGCCGAACCCCGAACCCGATCCGAAGAAAATCCCGGGCAATGAGCCGCCTAGCAAAGCCAGGAACTGACAGACCTCGCCCACTCAAACATCCTGCACCCCTGCCATGTAGGCGCAATCCAGGGCAGCGCAGAAAATGTCGCTGCCCTGCCAGCGCCTTGCCCCACATTTGAATCATGCTTTGGCAGCAGGAAAATGTTGCAAAGTTAAGACTATTTTAAAAAAAAATGCACACAATGCGCACTTGTTGCGTTGCAACATATATTATTTTTCCATAGTCGTTGTTCCTGCGGTGGTGAGATGAGCGGAGACAGGCGTCACAGAGCGCTGCTGTTATCTCGCTGCCCACCGACTAGGCAAGACCGGGGTCACGTGCCTAGCTAGCTTACTCGCCTTGCCGGAATTGTGTTGCTCTTCAACCTACAACACAGGTCCGCTTGCCTACCACTTGCGTTCGCGCTGTCGCACATCCTGCTGACAGCCGGAGAGTCGCTCAAACCGGCGCTGCCGGTTGCACTCAAGCCATCCACCAGGATTACCCATCCCGGTCGGCCCCCTCTCAACCGTCTCCTACCCCCCTCGGTGTTCCATTGCATCCGCAAGGCCAGCTTGCCTGTGTTTACTTCAGGAACACCTATGAAATTAATTACCGCCATCGTCAAACCCTTCAAGGTTGACGAGATACGCGAGGCCCTTTCCGATCTGGGCATACAGGGGATGACACTGACCGAGGTCAAAGGATTTGGTCGCCAGAAAGGCCACACTGAGCTGTACCGCGGTGCAGAATATGCAGTCGACTTCCTGCCCAAGATCCGCATTGAACTGGCTATTCCCGACGAGCAGTTGCAAAGCGTTCTGGAAGCCATTCAAAGCAGCGCCCGCACCGGTCGTATTGGTGACGGCAAGATCTTTGTCCAGCCGCTGGACCACGTCATCCGCATCCGCACCGGCGAATGCGATGAGCAAGCCCTGTAATCGGAGACTCCATCATGAACAACGCTGATCTCTCGTGGATGCTGGTCTCCACGCTTCTGGTACTAATGATGGCCGCGCCGGGCCTGGCCCTGTTTTACTCAGGGATGGTGCGTCAAAAAAATGCCTTGTCCATGTTGTCCCAAACCTTGCTGGTGTTCAGTTTGGGGGTGGTGCTGTGGTTTATCTATGGCTACTCGCTGGCTTTTACCGCTGGCAATCCCTTGATTGGTGGTTTCGACAAGGTCTTGTTCAATGGCATGTTTACTGCCGCTGACCAACAGTTCTCCATGTCAGGCACCCTGCCTGAACTGCTGTTTGCGTCTTTCCAGGCCACGTTTGCCGGTCTGACATGCGCCCTGGTTGTCGGCAGTCTGGCAGAACGTACCCGTCTGTCCGCCATTTTGGTCTTTACTGTGATCTGGTTCACCCTGGCCTATCTGCCTATCTGCCATATGGTCTGGTTTGCCGATGGACAGAACGGCGGTTTGCTCAACACCCGTGGCGCGCTGGACTTTGCGGGAGGAACGGTCGTACACATCAATGCTGGTATTGCGGGTCTGGTCGGTGCCTGGATGATTGGCCCACGTTTGAACTACCGTCGTGAAGCCATGCCACCTCATAACCTACCCTTGACCTTTATTGGTGCGGCTCTGCTGTGGGTAGGCTGGTTCGGTTTCAACGCTGGCTCGGCTTTGTCTGCCAATGAAAATGCCACGCTCGCCTTCTTCAACACCATGTTGGCCGCTGCCATTGGCGTTGTGGCCTGGACATTGGGCGAATGGATCAGCAAAGGTCATCCTTCCTTGCTGGGTGCCTGCTCGGGTGCCATTGCAGGTTTGGTCGGCATTACCCCAGCAGCCGGTTTTGTGGCTCCCTCCGGTGCACTGGCCATTGGCTTGATTACTTCCCTGGCTTGCTTGTGGGGCGTTAATGTTCTGAAGCGCTGGCTGCGTGCCGACGATACATTGGACGTGTTTGGCATTCACGGTTTGGGCGGAATTGTGGGCGCGTTGCTCACGGGTCTGTTCAACGCACCTGTTCTAGGTGGTCCCGGCACCGCTGCTGGCAACAGTATCTGGATGCAGTTGTGGATTCAGCTCGAAGGCGTCTTGCTGACTCTGGTCTGGTCCGGTGTGGCCGCCTGGATTGCCTTCAAGATTGCCAAAGTCGTCTGCGGTGGTTTACGTGTCGATGCTGACCATGAACGCGAAGGTCTGGATATCCGCACCCACGGTGAAACGGGCTATCAACACTGAGATCCCATCATGATTCTTGACTATCTTGCCCACAGGCAAACAGCCCCCTTCAAACACAGGTACAAACCTAAAAGAAAAAGCCCTCTCTCGAGGGCTTTTTTTTTATAAGCAAAACGGCTGCTTATTTTTCTTTGCGGTAAGCGTCGTGACAAGTCTTACAGGACTTGCCCACATTACCAAAAGCCACACGGAAGGCATCAAAATCGCCTGAATCGGAAGCCACTTTCAGCTTGTCGATCGCAGCGGTGAAATCATCGGTAGCTTGCTTGAAACCCTGGGCATCGCTCCAGGCTTCTGCTTTGGTCTCGCCGCCTTCAGTACCGGCACCAAACGCGCTCCAAGGCAAAGCAGCCAAAACAGTCAGCACTTCCACGTTCTTGGCGATCGCAGCCGCGTCATAAGGAGCTTCCTTTTTAGCGACGGGAGCCATACGACCAAAATGCGAACCGATCAAGGCCATGCTGGCTTGACGGTAGTCCACCGCTTGCTCAGGCTTGGCGAATTGGGCTGTAGCTGGCGTGACAAACGCGGCGCACAAAGCGGCAGCGGCAGTCAAAAACGCAAGTTTTTTCATGGGAACTCCTGTGTGATGAAACATAAAACACTTCATAAAGCACTGGCTCAAGAAACCCGATCGGCTGTGCCCTTGTGCAAGAACACAGCCGTTTGGATTTAGATTGCCTGAGCCAACTGTACCGCGACGCCCAGATAGCTGCGTGGAGTTAGCTCAAGCAAATAGTTTTTAGCGTCTGCGGGCAGCTCCAGGCCACCAATAAACTCGCGCAACGCTTCCTCGGTAATACCACGGCCACGTGTCAGAGCTTTGAGTTGTTCGTAAGGCTGAGGCAAACCGTAGCGACGCATCACGGTTTGAACTGGTTCGGCCAGGATTTCCCAGCAAGCATCAATGTCCGCATCCACAGCGGCAGCATTCAGTTCCAGTTTGCCGATACCACGCAGGCAGGCGTCGTAGGCCACCACGCTGTAGCCCAGGGCCACGCCCAGATTACGCAGCACGGTCGAATCCGTCAGGTCACGCTGCCAACGGGAGATAGGGAGCTTCTCGGACAGGTGACGCAGCATGGCGTTGGCCAGCCCCAGATTGCCTTCCGAGTTTTCAAAGTCAATCGGGTTGACTTTGTGCGGCATGGTGGACGAACCGATCTCACCTTCTTTCAAGCGCTGCTTGAAGTAGCCCAGGGAAATGTAGCCCCAAACGTCACGGTTGAAGTCCAGCAGGATGGTGTTGGCACGGGCAATCGCGTCAAACAGGGCAGCCATCCAATCGTGCGGCTCGATCTGAATGGTGTAGACGTTTTGCGTCAGACCCAAACCACCCAGCACTTTCTTGCTGAACGCAGGCCAGTCAATTTCGGGGTATGCCGAGAAGTGCGCGTTGTAGTTACCAGTCGCGCCATTCAATTTAGCCAGAGGCTGAACAGCGGCAATGGCAGCAATGGCGTTTTGCAAACGCGCGGCCACGTTGGCGAACTCTTTGCCCATGGTGCTGGGGCTGGCAGGCTGGCCGTGGGTGCGCGAGAGCAAAGGCTGATCGGCATGCAGACGGGCCTGAGCCTTGATGGCATCGCACACTTCTTGCAGCTGGGGCAGGATCACCTGCTCACGGGCACGCGTCAACATCAGGGCGTGCGAGGTGTTGTTGATGTCTTCAGACGTGCAGGAAAAATGAATGAACTCGGCCGCGGCGGACAGTTCGGCGTGGTCGGCCACTTTTTCCTTCAACCAGTATTCCACGGCTTTCACGTCGTGGTTAGTGGTGCGCTCAATGGCTTTGATGCGGGCAGCATCGTCTTCCGAGAAGTTCTGCACCAGGCTCTTGAGTACCTGGCGGGCTTCGGCAGAGAAAGTAGGCAGTTCAGGCAGACCCGCGTCGGACAGGCCGATCAGCCAGGCCACTTCGACCTCCACGCGATGCCACATGAATGCGGCTTCGGACAACAGGCCACGCAAGGGGGCGGTACGGCTGCCATAACGCCCGTCCAATGGCGACAAGGCATTCAGAGTGCTCAGGGTATCGGCTATGTGCATCGTTCTACAGAAAAGAAGGGGGAATAAAGTCAGCCCGCATTCTAACATTGCGGGCCGACACCCGTATGTCAGGTGTTCAGCATGGGGGTAGAAAGCGACGGCAGTCCCAGGCTTTGACGAATAAACCACAGTTTTCCAACATTGTTTCCAGCGACAGGGTCAGGCCCGGCCTGCGGGGCGTTCGCCCATAGGTTCCTGCTATACTTTTTGAGCCTGCAACTTTTGATAGCTTTTTATGAAACTTATAGCTTCCCTCACCAGCCCATACGCGCGCAAAGTGCGTGTTGTCATGGCGGAAAAAAAGCTCGATTACGAGCTGATTCTGGAGGATGTGTGGGCCGATGACAGCGATATTCTGAAACACAATCCACTGGGCAAAGTTCCCTGTCTGATTATGGATGATCAGGCAAGCTTGTTTGATTCCCGCGTGATCGTCGAATATCTGGATACCCTCTCGCCCGTCGGCCGCCTGATCCCCCAAGCCGGACGTGATCGCGCTGCAGTCAAATGCTGGGAAGCCATTGCCGATGGCTTGCTTGACGCCTGCGTTGCCATCGTGGTGGAAAATCGCCGCCCCCAAGAGCTACGTCTGCCCGCCTGGATTGACCGCCAGAACAGCAAAATCACCGCTGCCCTGCAATCGATGAACAACACCCTGGGTGACCAGTCCTTTTGCATGGGCACCAGCTTTAGCCTGGCCGACATTGCCGTAGGCTGCGCACTGGGTTATCTGGACCTGCGCTTTCCTGAGCTGGACTGGCGCTCGCAGTACGGCAATCTGCAACGCCTGGATGAAAAACTCCAAGCGCGTCCCTCGTTTGCCAGCACCTTACCGCCTACGCAGTGAGCGTTGCGCTAGCAAGCCAGGGCCCATTCTTTTGAATGGGTTTTTTTATGTCTGAAAAAAGGCCCGGCATAGTGCTTGATGTTTGGACAAACCTGCGGCAACTCAGTATGGGAAGCGTATTGAAACGCTCTAAAAGCAAAAAGGCAGACCCGTGGGTCTGCCTTTTTCTTGCCTGACTTAAGCCTGTGTAATGGCCTGCGTAATCATATAGATCGCCAGCACAGTCAGCATGCTGGCAAAAATACGCTTAAGCGTCACCTGGTCAATTTTGTGGGCCAGGCTGGCGCCCAAGGGCGCGGTACAAATACTGGTGGCCGAAACAATCAACAAGGCAGGCCAGTAGATAAAGCCAATCATGCCAGGATGGCTGCCGAAAGTGGCCTGACCGGACCAGATATAGCCCACGCTATTGGCCAGCGCGATGAAAAAGCCCAGTGCAGCCGAAGTGGCGACGGCCTGTCGCACAGGCACATTGCCACGCAGCATGAAAGGGACGGACAAGAAGGCCCCGCCCGCACCCAACAGACCGGAGACGAAACCGATCAAGGCGCCCATGGCAGCGATCCAAAATGGGGCAGGCAAGGAGCGGCCTTGCACCGGGGTCGACTTGCGCGCCATTTTTGAAGCCGAATACAAGACGAACACACCGAACACAATCGCCAGCGCCGTGCTGTTGATCATGGCAAAAATCGCGCCGCCCGACAGCAGCCCGCCCACGATCAAACCGGGCACCATCACCTTGACCACGTCCCAACGGATAGCACCATGTTTATGGTGCGCCCGCACGCTGGACAAGGAAGTAAACAGAATCGTAGCCATGGCCGTGGCAATGGAGGCGTGCACGGCCAACTCTTGCGGCACGCCAAACAAGGGCAGCAGGAAGGTCAGGAATGGCACCAGAATCATGCCCCCGCCAATCCCCAACAGACCCGCGGCCAACCCTATACCGGCACCCAGCACCAGCAAACTGATGACAAGAATGGGATCCATGCCCGCCTCTTATTGAATAATGCCGCCGCCCAGGCAGCGGTCACCGTCGTACAAGACCACGGACTGACCGGGGGTTACAGCCCACTGAGGCTGATCAAAATGCAGAGACAGGCTATCACCTTCAGCCGCCAGCACCGTGCAGGCGGCATCAGCCTGGCGATAGCGGGTCTTGGCATGAATCGGGCCCAACGCCGGCGGATGGCCTGCTACCCAGCTAGTCTGCTCAGCCTTCAATTCGGACTGCAACAGCCAGGGGTGATCGTGCCCTTGCACAACATACAAGGTGTTTGTAGCCAAGTCTTTACGGGCGGCATACCAGGCGTCGGCGGTACCGTCTTCGCGCTGCTTGCCCTTGACGCCACCAATGCCCAAACCCTTGCGCTGACCATAGGTGTGGAAAGCCAGGCCCACGTGCTGACCCAGCACCTGCCCTTCCGGTGTCTTGATCGGACCGGGTTGAGTAGGCAGATAGCGATTCAAAAATTCGCGGAAAGGACGCTCGCCAATAAAACAAATGCCGGTCGAGTCTTTTTTAGCTGCATTGGGCAGCTTCAGTTCTTCGGCAATACGGCGCACTTCCTGCTTGTTGATCTCGCCCAAAGGAAACAAGGTGCGCGACAACTGCGCCTGATTCAGGCGGTGCAAAAAATAACTTTGATCCTTAGAAGCATCCAGACCTTTGAGCAACTGGTAGTCTGTACCGCCCCCGGTCATGGGCACACCACGCACGCGAGCGTAATGGCCGGTCGCAATCCAATCAGCGCCCAAGGTCATGGCGTGGTCCAGAAAGGCCTTGAATTTGATTTCCGCATTACACAGAACATCGGGATTCGGAGTACGGCCCGCCGAGTATTCCCGCAAGAACTCCGCAAATACGCGGTCTTTATATTCTGCTGCGAAGTTGACCGCCTCAATCTCGACCCCGACCAGATCGGCCACGCTGGCCGCATCCAGCCAATCCTGGCGCGAGGAGCAGAATTCGGAATCGTCGTCGTCTTCCCAGTTCTTCATGAACAGGCCCACGACTTCATAGCCTTGCTCTTTAAGCAACCAGGCCGAGACAGAGGAGTCCACGCCGCCGGACATTCCGATAACGACGCGACCTTTTTTGGTGGAAATAGTCATTGCAGTGATGATGAGAGGTGTCGCAGCAGGCAGACCGATGGTCCGGCGCACACCTGACTAACTAAAAAAGGCATTGTACGCCTGCCCTGACGCATGTACAGGCCGACGCTGCCAGTGCCTGGGGTTTCTGGAAAACGGTACTGCCCAAGACACAAAAGCCCAGACACAAGGTCCGGGCTTTCAGGGCGACTCAAGTGTGACTCAAGCGCGATCAGCCCAGAGGACGCGCAGGCAACATCTTGCCAGGGTTCATGATGTTATGAGGATCCAGCGCATGCTTGATGCTGCTCATCACATCCAGGGCATCCTGACCGTGCTCGGCCAGCATGAACTCCATCTTGTGCAAGCCCACACCGTGCTCGCCGGTACATGTACCTTGCATGGCAATGGCACGCTCTACCAGACGATGATTCAGGCGCTCGGACTCGTCCCACTCTTCCTGGCTGTCGGCATCGAGCAGCATCAGGACGTGGAAGTTGCCATCGCCCACGTGGCCCACGATGGTGTACGGGAACGGAGCCTGATCCATATCGGCCGCGGTTTGCGCCACACATTCTGCCAGGGCGGAAATAGGCACACAAACGTCTGTGGTGCTGGAGCGGCAGCCAGGGCGCAGTTGCAAACCGGCAAAGTAGGCATTGTGTCGAGCCGTCCACAAACGCGAACGGTCCTCGGCCTTATCGGCCCATTCAAAGTCCATGCCGCCGTTCTCGCGGGTAATTTCCTGAACCACCTGAGCCTGCTCCTGCACACCGCTGGGGCTGCCGTGAAATTCAAACAGCAGCAGGGGCGACTCTTTCAGCGTTAGCTTGCTGTAGGCATTGGTGGCACGCACTGCTGCGGCATCCATGAACTCGACACGCGCAATTGGGATACCCATTTGAATGACCTCGATCACGCTTTGCACGGCAGAGCGCAGATCGGGGAAATTACAGATGGCGGCGGAAATGGCTTCGGGCTGCGGGTACAGGCGGACCGTCACTTCGGTAATGATGCCCAGCGTGCCTTCGCTACCAATGAACAAGCGAGTCAGGTCGTAACCGGCCGAGGATTTCTTGGCGCGATTAGCCGTATCGATAATGCGGCCGTCTGCCGTCACGACCTTCAGAGTCAGGACGTTTTCACGCATGGTGCCGTAGCGTACGGCATTGGTACCTGAAGCGCGGGTTGCAGCCATCCCACCCAGGCTGGCATCCGCACCGGGATCGATGGGGAAGAACAAACCTGTGTCACGGATATGCTCATTCAGGGCCATGCGTGTCACGCCAGCCTGCACTGTCGCGGTGAAGTCCTCGGCATTGATCGCCACGATCTCGTCCATGCCGGACAAGTCCAGACTGACGCCACCTTGAATCGCCAGAAAATGCCCTTCCAGCGAGGAACCAGCCCCGTAAGGAATCAGGGGCACATGGTGCTCATGGCAATGCCGCGCCACCCAGGCGACTTCTTCTGTGCTGCGAGCAAAAACAACCACATCAGGCAGCATGGGTGGATACGGCGATTCATCCCGTCCATGGTGTTCACGCACAGCGTGAGAAAGCGAGCACCGCTCTTGGAACTGAGCCTGCAAGGCTTCTACAAAACCTTCAGGTAAAGGGCGCCGCGCTAGATCGGCATGACCGGGAGCATTCATGAGCATTCCAAAAAGGCAAAACCCTATTATGAGTGGCTAAGTGCCCCCTCTTCAAGAGCGACTCGCGCCTGGCGACGCTGACGCACCGCTTGGGCCAGTTTTTCCAGAACCACCACGGTGTCATCCCAATCAATGCAACCGTCGGTGATGCTTTGGCCGTAGGTCAAGGGCTTGCCTTCCACCACGTCCTGACGACCGCCTACCAGATGGCTTTCGATCATCACGCCGCAGATACGCATATCGCCGCCCGAGATCTGACCGGCCACATCGGCCAGCACTTCGGGCTGACGGCGGTAGTCTTTATTGCTGTTGGCGTGGCTGGCATCGACCATCACACGCGGCACCATGCCGGCCTTGATCATGGCCTGGCTGGTTGCCTCGACGTTTTCAGCATCGTAGTTCGGCGTCTTGCCACCGCGCAGAATCACGTGGCAATCGTTATTGCCCACGGTGGACACAATGGCGGAGTGACCACCCTTGGTGACCGACAGGAAATGGTGCGGCTGCGAAGCGGCCTTGATCGCGTCCAGAGCAATACGAATATTGCCATCCGTGCCATTTTTGAAGCCCACGGGGCAGGACAATCCGGAGGACAGCTCGCGGTGAACCTGGCTTTCCGTCGTACGAGCACCAATGGCGCCCCAGGAGACCAGATCGGCAATGTACTGAGGCGTAATCATGTCCAGGAACTCGCAGCCTGCGGGCAAATCCAACTGGTTGACGGCCAGCAGCAATTCACGCGCCGTACGCAAACCCTGATTGATGTTGAAACTGCCATCCATGAACGGGTCGTTGATCAGCCCTTTCCAGCCTACTGTGGTACGTGGTTTTTCGAAGTACACACGCATCACAATTTCCAGCTCGGGCGCAAAACGCTTGCGCTCCACCGTCAAACGGCGGGCGTAGTCCATTGCAGCTTCAGTATCGTGAATGGAACAAGGGCCCACCACGACCACCAGACGATCATCGCGTTCGTGAAGAATCTTGTGAATGCTGCGACGTGCCTTGTGAACCGTGGTCGAGACAGCAGAGGTACACGGGAACTCGCGCATCACATGGGATGGGGGAGACAGCTCCTTAATTTCACGAATCCGTAAATCATCAGTATTGTGCGACACGATTGAACTCCAGTTGGTTTGCCAGATCCGGGGGCAAACGAAAAAAAAGCCGCCCGGACAATGCTGGCGGCTTATTTCAGGATTTAGGTCTTACTTGTGTTTGGTGCAACCCGTCCTTTCCTCCACCAGCGGCATCGGAAAAGCATAAAAATAAAAGAAGAAAACGGGGATTGCGAAAGTCATGGGAAAAATCCTAACACAGTTCCGGACGTGCCGCCAACAAAACCGGCAAGATTCACCCACAAAAACGCAGAATAACAAAATATTTATACCAACAAGCCGCTAAAAAACACCATCAAACGAAACGATCATTTCGTTTAGCATTTTTTATTGGCCCTTTTGTTTCGTGTTATCGCAAAAAATCACGATAAATCGTTTAGCTGGCTTGTTTGTCTTATTTTTACATCTGTATACAAAACCGATCGCTATCTGTCCTGCTCAGATGCGAAAGGGCCAGAACACAGGGTTCTGGCCCTTAGCTGCCTAATTTAGCAACACGCTATCCGTCCTTTTCCGCCATAACGCGCTTGCTGTCGCTCGCGGAAAAATTCGGCGTATTCCATCGGTTTCTGATCGGGGTGATTCACCCGCATATGATTCAAATAGGTTTCGTAATCAGGCACGCCCACCATCAGGCGCAAGGTTGTGGCCAGATAGCGCCCGGTACCCCGCCCTGCCTGGGCACTGCACGAGATCGCTCCTGTCAATAAACCTTTCATATCAAGCTCCTACTGCCGCTTGAGCCGGCAATGGCTGGTAGGGGGTCTGGGCAGAATGCGGCTCTGTGCTGCGGCGCGCTTTCAACACGCAACGTATGCCAAAGAACACCATGCTCAAGACCACGAAAATGAACAGACCACACAAGGTGGAGTTCACGTAATCGTTGAAAATGACCTGCTGCATCTGCTCCAGTGATTTGGCCGGTGCCATGACGGTTTGTTCGGCCAGACCTTGCTGGTACACCTTGGCGTGGGCCAAAAAGCCGATCTTGGGATCGGGGTGGAACATTTTCTGAAAGCCCGCCACCAGTGTGCAAATCAGTAGCCAGAGAGTGGGAACCACGGTCACCCATGCGTAGCGGTCTTTCTTCATCTTAAAGAGCACCACCGTCCCCAAGACCAGCGCCACTGCCGCCAGCATCTGGTTGGCAATACCGAACAAGGGCCACAAGGTATTGATGCCGCCCAACGGATCGACCACGCCCTGATACAGGAAGTAGCCCCACGCCGCCACGCACAAGGAAGTGGCAATCAAGTTGGCAACCAGAGACTCCGTACGCCGCAAGCCCGGAACAAAGGTGCCCATCAAATCTTGCAGCATAAAACGACCTGCACGCGTACCGGCGTCTACGGCCGTCAGAATGAACAAGGCTTCAAACAAAATGGCGAAGTGGTACCAGAAGCTCATCATCGCAGGCCCGCCGATGACGTTATGCAAGATGAAGGCCATACCTACGGCCAGAGTAGGAGCACCACCGGCACGAGAAATGATGCTGTTTTCACCCACGTCACTGGCCATTTGGGTCAGGTCAGCCGGTGTAATCAAAAAGCCCCAGCTGGACACCACTTGCGCGGCCTGTTCGGGCGTGGTGCCAATCAAGGCAGCCGGGCTATTCATGGCGTAGTAAATGCCAGGCTCGATAACGCAAGCGGCCACCAACGCCATGATGGCCACAAAGGACTCCATCAGCATGCCACCGTAACCGATGTAGCGCGCCTGGGTTTCGTTCTCGATCATCTTGGGCGTGGTACCCGAGGAAATCAAGGCATGGAAACCGGACACGGCACCGCAAGCAATGGTGATGAACAAGAAGGGGAACAAGCTACCGGACCAGACTGGACCGGTGCCATCAATAAACTGGGTGGTGGCGGGCATTTTCAGCTCGGGTGCCACGATCACAATCCCGATGGCCAGCCCCACAATGGTGCCAATTTTCAGGAAAGTGGACAGATAGTCACGCGGCGCCAGCAACAGCCACACGGGCAGCACGGCAGCGATAAAGCCGTAGATAATCAACGCCCAGGTCAGCTCTTCGCCATTCAGGGTAAAGAATGGCCCCCAAGTTGGATGTGCAGCTACGTCCTGACCATACACAATGGTGGCCAGCAGGAAGATCAGCCCAATCACCGAGACCTCGCCAATGCGGCCTGGCCTTAAGAAACGCAGATAAATCCCCATGAAGATAGCCAGCGGAATCGTTGCTGCCACCGTGAAGGTGCCCCACGGCGAGTTGATCAAGGCCTTGACCACAATCAGCGCCAGCACCGCCAGGATGATGACCATAATCAGAAAAGCGCCAAACAGCGCGATCACACCCGGCACCGTGCCCAGTTCGGACTTGATCAAATCCCCCAGCGAGCGCCCGTCACGGCGCATGGAGATGAACAGAACCGTGAAGTCCTGCACCGCCCCCGCAAACACCACGCCGGCCAGAATCCAGAGCATGCCGGGCAAATACCCCATTTGCGCTGCCAGCACCGGCCCCACCAATGGACCAGCACCTGCAATTGCAGCAAAATGGTGCCCAAAGAGCACATGTTTATTGGTCGGTACGTAGTCCAGACCATCGTTATGACGCCAGGCTGGCGTCATGCGGGTAGCGTCCAGCTCAAAGACCTTACGAGCAATGAAACGACTGTAGTAACGATAGGCAATTAAATAGACGCAGACTGCCGCGACGACGATCCATAGAGCATTGATGCTCTCCCCCCGGCTCAG
Organism: Alcaligenes aquatilis; assembly: GCF_003076515.1. Classification (NCBI taxonomy): domain Bacteria; kingdom Pseudomonadati; phylum Pseudomonadota; class Betaproteobacteria; order Burkholderiales; family Alcaligenaceae; genus Alcaligenes; species Alcaligenes aquatilis. Next base: position 1,641,264 of record NZ_CP022390.1, read on the forward strand.
AGCTACCGTCCCCAGGGAAAAGGCCCCCAGCATCGCAACCAGCACCCAAATCAGATGCTGTTTCATAAAACCGCCCTCTTCTGTGCGCATACAAGCTCCACGATTTGCATTAAGTAAGTCTGTCACCCACTTTTTCTTCTGGCTGCACTTCTGATCTGAAGAAGTTGCCAGCTGCCGGTACAAGAGACGCTACACCGCGCGGGCTTAGCGTTCTTGCTGGGTCAGCACAGTTGCTTGATCCCGTGCATTTCCCGTACCAGCAGTGTTGAAAGCGCGCCAAAGCGCACTTTCCAAAAAGGTGTCGGCGCGCCCGAAGGCGCGCCGAACTTATTCATGAATCAACCTGAGGTAGGCACAAGTCAGGCGCTTTTGAGAGGGCAAGCGCTCTTGAATCCTTGGGAGCATAGTGAAAACGCGCACTCAAGACACCGCGCATTTTCCCTAAGATCAACTACTTTGCTTATATAGAAATTCTAATCAGTTCTTTTGATCGATAGTTTCTATCCATTTAATTTGAGTACGAATGATTTTATGCGCTATGATTTCCCTGCAAATCTTTCGTAAAACAAATCATTTATAACGAAATGGTATAGGCGAAAAAAGGACTCATGATGAAACTACAATCCAAGCCCCTCTGCGCGCTGGCCTTTGCCCTGATGGGCACCATGGCCGCCGCTTCCAGCGCCCAAGCTGTCACGCTGGAACAAGTCAAAGAGCGCGGCGTGATTCGCGTCGCCGTTGCTAATGAAATTCCGTACGGATATATGGACATGTCCGGCAAAGCCCAAGGTGCCGGCCCTGAAGTGGCCCAGGCCATCATGGAGCGCCTGGGTGTCAAAGAAATCAAATGGGAAACCGCCAATTTCGGCTCCCTGATTCCCGGCCTGCAAGCCAAACGCTTTGATATGGTGGCTGCTGAAATGGCCATCCTGCCGCAACGCTGCAATACCGTGCTGTTCTCCGAGCCCAACAGCTCTTACGGCGAAGGCCTGCTGGTGGCCAAGGGCAATCCCAAGAACATCCACTCTTACGAAGACTTCGCCAAGACCGATCACAAGATTGCCATCATGGCGGGAGCCGATCAGCTAGAGATGATGCAGGCCCTGGGTGTGCCTGACGCGCGCATGGTCACCATTTCCAACAACGCCGATGCCATCTCGACCGTAGCCACAGGTCGTGCCGATGCCTATGCGGCTACCGGCCAGACTGCCAGCGACCTGGCCTCCAAAGGAGATGGCAAGGTGGAACTGGCTGCCGAATTCAAGGATCCCATCATCAATGGCAAGCCGGTCCGTAGCTGGGGCGGTTTTACCTTTGCCAAGGAGTCCGAGGACCTGCGTGATGCCGTCAACAAGGAACTGGCTGAGTTCAAAAAAACCGATGAATGGAAAGCCATCCTGAGCAAGCATGGCTTTACCGAAGAAGACGTCAAGCATTCGTTTGAGAAATCCACGGAACAGCTGTGTAAAGCCTGATCCTTCACCTGCGGGTAAGGCGGCCGCACGGGCCTGCGCGGCTCCTTGCAAGGGCCAACAGAGCATTCAACGTGCGTCGCCTGCCCTTGTCTGGAACCTGATATGGATTGGTTAAGTTACAGCTTGCCCCTGATGGAAGGGGCCTGGGTCACCATACAACTCACCCTGTATTCAACCGTGGTGGGAGCTATCGCCGCCTTTGCTCTGGGCATAGGCCGGCTGTCCCACTCGGTCGCCCTGCGCTCTTTGTCCATCACGATTATTGAAGTTTTTCGCGGCACCTCTTTATTGGTACAACTGTTCTGGCTGTACTTTGCCCTGCCGATTCTGGGCGAGTCCATGGGTCTGGACTGGCGTCTGGACCCGGTCGTGGCTGGCACCCTGGCCTTGGGCCTGAACATTGGCGCCTATGGTGCCGAAGTGGTACGTGGGGCTATTCAGGCCGTGCCACACTCCCAACTGGAAGCCGCCAAGGCCCTGGACTTTACGGAGCGCCAAACCCTGTGGCGCATCAGCCTGCCCCAGGCCATCCCCGAGATGATGCCCAGCTTCGGGAATCTGGCCGTGCAGAATCTGAAAGATACGGCCCTGGTCTCTTTGATCAGCTTGGGGGACTTGAGCTTTAGAGCTGAACAAATACGCAACTTCACCCAGGACAGCACCACCATCTACACCTTGCTCTTGCTGATGTACTTTGGCATGGCACTGGTACTGACCGTCCTGATGAAATTGCTGGAACGCGCAACCGGCCGCTGGCGCGCGCAAAGGAGCTGAACATGCTGTTTGGTATTGAATGGGACACCAGCAGCAACGGAGCATTTGCGCTGTCTATCCTGCCTATCTTACTCAAAGGCTTATGGGTCACCATCCAGGCCGCTGTGCTAGGCTTCGGTGTGGCCGCGGTGCTAGGACTGATTCTGGCCGGCCTGAAAAGCGTGCGTTTGCGCCTGATTTCCTGGCCCGCCTATGTACTGACCGAATTCCTGCGCGACACGCCTTTGCTGGTGCAACTGTTTTTCCTGTACTACGTGCTGCCGGACTACGGCATCGTGCTACCCGCCTTTCTGACCGGCGCGCTGGCGCTGGGGGTGCAATACAGCGCGTATCTGTCTGAAGTCTATCGAGCCGGTCTGGAGTCTGTTACTCACGGCCAGACTGAAGCCGCTCGCGCGCTGGATATTTCTCCGCTGCGCACCTTTATGGTCATCACCCTGCCCCAGGCTATCCCGCGCATCATCCCGGCCATGGGTAATTACCTGGTGTCCATCATGAAGGACGTGCCCGTGCTCTCTGTCGTATCGGTGCTGGAAGTCCTGAACGTGGCCAAGATTATTGGTGACCGCACTTTTAACTACATCATTCCCCTGTCCATGGTGGGCGGCCTGTACCTGCTGCTGACCCTCCTGGCTTCGGCTGGGGTACGAGCGCTGGACCAGCGCTTGCCCAAGCAAGGAATTCCCCTGCGATGACTGACACTACAAACCCCATCATTCAATTTGACAATGTCACCAAGAAATTCGGTGATGTCACTGTCCTGGATGCCTTGAACTTCCAAGTAGAGCCTGGTGAGAAAGTCACCATCATCGGCCCTTCCGGTTCTGGTAAATCCACGGTACTGCGTATCCTGATGACGCTGGAAACCATTGACGAAGGCGTCATCACGGTAGCAGGCAAACCTCTCTGGCACGAACGAGTTGATGACAAGCTGGTGCCCGCCAGCCAAAACCATTTGCGCGAAATGCGCAAGGAAATGGGCATGGTGTTCCAGCAGTTCAACCTGTTCCCGCACATGACGGTGATGCGCAACGTCACCGAAGCGCCCACCCATGTGCTGGGCCTGTCCAAAGAACAGGCGCGCGAGCGGGCCACCAAATATCTGGATCTGGTGGGTCTGATCGACCATGCGGACAAATTCCCCAGCCAGCTCTCTGGCGGGCAGCAACAGCGCGTCGGCATTGCTCGAGCCCTGGCCATGGAACCGAACATTCTTCTATTTGACGAGCCAACCTCGGCTCTAGACCCGGAACTGGTGGGCGAAGTGCTGGGCGTGATCCAAAAGCTGAGTCAGGAACAGGATCTGACAATTTTGCTGGTGACCCACGAAATGCAATTTGCCAAGGAAGTCTCAGACCGCGTCTGCTTCTTTGATAAAGGCGTGATCGTGGAATCCGGCCCGCCCGAACAAGTATTCTGCAACCCGCAGGAAGCACGAACGCAGGCGTTCTTGAGCAACTTTATTCAGGCGGCGTGAACGCTAACACTGCGTCACTTGAGCGTGGCTCTCCCCTGAACCGCGCTCAAACGGCTTTTTCCAAAAAAATAGTCAATCTCCTGCAAAGGCTCCGTAGAGGGAGCTCTCCAAACCTGCACGGCGACGGGCCAGCCCTCCCAGGTAATCCGCCTTATCAGCAAAAGCCAAAAACGAATCTGTGCTTTGTCGCTAAACCAGCATAGCCAGATCCCGTCGCCCCTGTTTCGGACCAATCAAGAATGGGCCGCCTGAACCCAAAAACTGGCCGCCGCTTGCGTGCGTCGCGCATGACAAAGGCACGACCTAATGCCTGAGTCGGCTCCAGATACACATGTGGCTGAGGCTTGGTGCTCATGCTCTCTGTCCCCAAGTCTTATTCAAGCAAGGATGTCGCCGGAGCTTCAGCCAGTTTGATAGCATGCTCACGCACATCTTCCGGCCAGGCTGCCAGCAGTTGTTTGAATCGCTCCCACTCATCGGCAAACAAGGCTCGCATGGCTTCTTCAAAGCCGGGCAAATCGCCACCGATTGCCGTCATGAAGTTATAGACCCGCTCTTGCGCCTGACGACGCTGATCTTTGGCGGCACTGGCTCGGCGGGCTTGTTCCACCAGTTTGCGTAGGGCAACCGATGCACCTCCAGGCTGGGTTGCCAGCCAATCCCAATGTCGTGGCAACAAGGTCACCTCGCGGGGGACGACGCCCAGCTTGGGGCGACCACGGCTTCGTGGGGCCTCTTCTTTTATCTGCTCAAGCTCAGGTTCAGGGACGTCCACAGACGCATAGCGTTGCGCCAGCTCTTCGTCCGTCCCGTGCGTATTCACATCCACGAAGCGGCCCGTCTCATCGTCAAAGATCAACACGGGATCGTTAACCTGGCTTTCCAGCACTTTTTTCACGGCCAGCACATTGACCAGCATGGAACCGTGCGCGATACGGCGGTGGCCCATAAAGCTGGTGTAAGTATGGGGATAAGTCGTTTTCATAGCAAAACCAATGCGTCAAGTAAGAAGGCCCTATTTTTACCCGGGTATTATTAATCAGTCAATATTATCCGGGTATAAATAAAATGGGCCAGTTAGGTGCATTGAAGCCACTGATCCTGGCCAGCAAGCATCTCAAATGATTCCGACCTAAGCCATGACCAAAGAATTGTCTGCGCTCACTGCTTTCCTGGGCCCAGACCCGTCAATGCGATCAAGACCAATAGTCCGCCCACAACCCGGTCCTAGAGACTGGCCGCCTCATCCCCTTATGCAAAGTCTTGAATACACAAAAAACGCCCCCTAGAAACAAATCCAGGGAGCGTTTTATCCGGCCAAATCTGCACGCAAGGTACAGACCTTCTTCGTGCTTAGGACTCCAGCAACGGCCCACTCAATGGCGTCAGGACAGGGAACTGTCCGCGAGTCGCCACATGAGCAGGACGGGGTGTCAGCCCCTGCTTGGGATCGCCCACGCAGTTCTCCATGCTGTTATAGACCGTAAACACATTGGCTCGTGGCCAAGGCGAGATATTGCTGGCCGAGCCATGCAAGGTATTGCAGTCAAAAAAGATCACCGAACCGGCCTTAGCCGTAATGGCCTCAATGCCGCCTTGATCCACCAGCAAACGCAGGCTGATCGGATCGGGCACGCCATACTCCTGCTTGCGCAAGGATTCCTTGTAATGGTTGTCCGGTGTCTGCCCCGTGCACGAGATGAACTGGCGGTGCGAGCCCGGCACCAGCATCAAGGGGCCATTGCACACATTATTGTCCGTCAGCAGCACCGAGCAACTTAATGCGCGCATCTGCGGCATGCCATCTTCGATATGCCAGGTCTCGAAGTCCGAGTGCCAGTAAAACTCCTTGCCGGTAAAGCCCGGTTTCAGGTTGGCACGGGACTGATGCACATACACCTCCGAGCCCAGAATCTGGCGAGCCACATCCAGCACACGTGGATCCCGCACCAGGCGGGCAATCAACTCGCTAAGTTCATGCACCCGGAAGATCGAGCGCACGGCCTGACTGCCTTTTTCCACCACGGCCTCTTCACGGGACAAGATGCCGGGATCCGCACTCATCGCCTCCACATTGCCCAGCAAGGCTTGCACTTCCTGCGCATTGAACAAATCGGGCAGCAGCAAAAAGCCGTTGTCCTCATACTCCCGCAGTTGGGACTTGTTCAAAGGCTGGCTACCTACCGGGTCCGGATACACCACCGGCTCCTGGCGGCTGACGATGGCCGCCGTTCGTTCTGTACGGGATGTGTACAGATCGCTCATGGTCACTGTCATCATGCTCTCCTTAGGTCTTCAGTCTTCCACGATGGCTGGGTAAACCCCTTTCTCATCGTGAACTTCCTGGCCGGTCAAGGGCGGATTGAATACGCAGATCACTCGCAGCGGCTCTTTACCACCACGCAGATAGTGTTCGTCGTGCTGGTCCAAAGCGTAGACCACGCCTGGGCCCAACTCGTATTTCTTGCCGTCGGCAACGGTTTCGATTTCACCATCGCCCTCGATGCACCATACCGCTTCCAGGTGATTCTGGTAGTGGATGTGCGTCTCGGTGCCAGGAAAAATAACGGTTTCATGAAAGGAAAAACCCATGCCGTCTTTCTTGAGCAAAACACGGCGGCTGACCCAGGTATCTGTACGCACCTCGTCGCGGGTTCCAATCACATCCTGTACGTTCTTCACCAACATTAGCGTGCTCCTCCAATCTTCAGAATCTTGGCTTGGCTGCCACGCTTGGACAGGCACTGCGCCACGCTGCGTTCAATAATGTCCAGCCCTTGAGTCAGCTCTTCATTGCTGATCGTCAGCGCAGGCAGCAGCTTCAGAACTTCGTCATGGGCGCCCGACGTTTCAACCACCAAACCCTGCTTGAAAGCCTGTGCGGCAATTTCATTGGCCAGACCAGCACCGGGTGGGGTCACCAGACCTTGGATCAGGCCGCGACCACGCACACTCAAGCCACGATCGGGGTAGCTGTGCACCAGATTTTCCAGCCAATCGCGCACTTGGCGCTCTTTACCCTGGATCTCGGCTTCAAAGTCCTCGTTGGCCCAGTAACTTTCCAGGGCTTGAGCGGCGGTCACGAACGCCAGGTTATTGCCACGGAAGGTACCGTTATGGGCGCTGGGCTTCCACACATCCAGCTCAGGACGCAGCAAGACCAGGGACATGGGCAAGCCAAAGCCAGACAAGGATTTGGACAAGGTAATAATGTCAGGGCTGATACCGGCCTGCTCGAAACTGAAGAAACGGCCAGTACGCCCGCAGCCGACCTGAATGTCATCGACAATCAGCAACATATCGTGCTCGCGGCACAGACGTTGCAGCTCACGCAACCAACGCTGTGTGGCAACGTTCACGCCCCCTTCACCTTGCACGGTTTCCACGATGACCGCGGCAGGATGGTCCAAACCACTGCTGGGATCTTCCAGCAAACGTTCCAGATAAGCCATCGTATTGACGTCCGGGCCCAAGTACCCGTCATAGGGCATGAACGAGGTATTGCCAAGGGCGACACCTGCTGCACTACGAAACTTGGAATTCGCCGTCACTGCCAGGGAACCCGTGCTGACGCCGTGGAAACCGTGCGTAAAGGAAATCACATTCTGGCGACCCTTGACCTGGCGTGCCAGTTTTAACGCCGCCTCCACGGCATTGGTGCCCGTCGGCCCGGTAAACTGCAAGCGGTAGTTCCACCCGCGTGGTTTGAGCAGAATTTTATCCACCGTTTCAAGAAAATACTTCTTGGCGCTGGTGGCCATGTCCAAACCATGTACCAAGCCGTCGGTGTTCAGGTATTCAATCAGCTTTTCTTTCAGATGGGGGTTGTTGTGCCCGTAGTTGAGCGTACCGGCCCCACTGAAAAAATCGATGTATTGCCGACCTGACTCGTCCTCCAAAACCGAGCCTCGGGCTTTGTTGAAAATGACCGGGAAGGACCGGACGTAGCCCCGTACTTCAGACTCCATCCGGTCGAATATTTTTAAATCAGTCATATTTCCTCTCCTGGTTATAGAACGGCGTGTCTTTTGAGCCGACAAACAACAATCAGCGAACCAGACCGGCTCTACCGTTCTTTTGCGTAAAGTCCCCTTATCCAGAGTCCAAGGGGCCGATTCGTAATAGAGGTTCTGCCTCGTGAGCCTGATCGGCAAACAAGGCGGTATCAAAAAATTCCTGTTCCTGCATGGGCACACCCCAACGCCGTGCCATGGCCGCAAACAAGCCGCGCGACGCCCGGTTCCCGGGGCTGACCGTCGTTTCCAGATAGCGCAGGGAACGACCACGCAAACGCTCTCGTAAGTGCTCCAGCATGGCCTGCCCCAGACGACGCCCGCGGGCGCGCTCATGCACGGCAACTTGCCACACAAAGAGCACATCGGGACGGTCGGGGAGAAAGTAGGCAGAGATGAAACCGTCTATTTGTTCCCCACGCTGCGCGATAACGCAGGTCTGGGAAAAGTGCTCGCTGAGCAGCAAATAGAGATATTCAGAATTCAGATCCAATGGCGGACTGTCGGCAATCAGTTGATGGATTGCAGCAGCATCGCGCAATTGAGGCGCTCGCAGGATCAGCGCCGGGTCACTGGGGGCAGGATCGATGGCAGTCACACTGCCGGCCGAGCTGCCCGGACTGGGTCGGTCCGTCAAACCACCAACCCGGATTCAGGGGGAACATCCCCTTCCGGGACCTCAAGAATAGGCGAGGCCGTCTCATCGGCCTCCAGCACAACATCCGGGTCAGCGTCGAGCAAGCGCACAATGCGCTCCAGGGACAAGGTCATGGTGGCCTGTTCCAGCTCGGGCAACTCTTTCAAGGCGTCCGACAGCTTCTTTTGCAAAGGGGATGGCGTATCGTGTGCCAAGGTCTTACCCTCTGGTGTCGCACTGACAAAAACAATGCGCCGATCTTCACGACCGCGCTCACGCAGCACCAGTTTCTTGTCTTCCAGACGATCCAGAATACCGACCACGGTGCTGGGGCTGACGTGCATCTCGCGACTGATGGCTGTAGCCGTCAGCGGGCCTTTTTCAATAATGGTGCGCAGGCAGATCAACTGAGGCGCGGTGATATTGCTGTACGCCGACAGCTGCCTGGAATGCAGGGCAATCGAGCGCGTAATCTGGCGCAAAGCCCGCAAAATTCGTAAATCGTAGTGTTGATCTGTGGTCATTTAATTAGCCAAACAAAATAATTCAGCACGATTAATTCGTGTTGAAATGATATGCCTAGAAAAGATCTAAGTCAAACCGATTTACACTCAAAATCATACGGAGCGTAAACACGCAGAGCCGACTTAAAACCCCAAAAAGTAAGTACCCGCCCCCTATTGAGCGGGCCAGCAAAATGTGGAAAATGCCCCGCCCTATCCTTTCTTCGCCCTGATCGCGCCAAGACGACACATAGCTTACAGTACACTGTCATGCGCCTTTACCGAGGCGGATCGGTCTGTCTTTAAGCAAGGCAGGGGCACTGCATCAGAATCCTGCTTGCAAACTGCCACAGCCTGATACAGACCCAGCCCATTAACCCATCACCGTCTCGGCCAAGTAAAGCCACGACCTGCCCACGGTGCGCCTGGCAGACAGTAAAACCAGCATGAAGCAATCTGATAAGGCCACCCTGACCGGACTGATCGCCATTGTCCTTTGGAGCACGATTGTCGGTCTGATACGCAGCGTCAGTGACTCTCTGGGCGTAACCGGCGGCGCAGCCCTGATTTACACCCTGGCCTCGGTCTTTCTGCTTTTGTCAGTAGGCTGGGTACGCTTGCGCAGTTTTCCGCGCCGCTACCTGATCTGGGGCAGTGTGCTGTTTGTCTCCTATGAGTTGTGCCTGGCCCTGTCCATTGGCTATGCCCACAACAGTCAGCAAGCCATTGAAGTGGGTATGGTCAATTATCTGTGGCCCACCTTCACTATCGTGGCCGCTATTTTGTTCAATAAGCAAAAAGCCAACTGGCTGATTGCGCCGGGCCTATTCTTGTCCATGATGGGTATCAGCTGGATTCTGGGCGGTGAACAAGGCTTGAGTCTGCACAACATCTGGCTGAATGTGCAGGACAATCCCTTGAGCTACGGCCTGGCCTTTAGCGGTGCACTGATCTGGGCCGGCTACAGCACCATGACCGCCCGCATCGCCCAGGGCAAAAATGGCATCACCTTGTTTTTCATGCTGACAGCAGCGGCCCTGTGGATGAAATACCTGATCCAAGGCGCGCCTGCCATCACGTTCACAGTGCCCGCTTTACTGTATTTGCTGCTGGCTGCCATTGCGATGGGCTTTGGTTATGCCGCCTGGAACGTGGGCATTTTGCATGGCAATGTCACCATACTGGCCGGCGCCTCTTACTTTATTCCGGTCATTTCAGCCGTCCTGTCCACCTTTTTGCTGCAAGCCCCCTTGACGCTGACTTTCTGGCAAGGCTCGGCCATGGTGTGTTCGGGGGCCCTGTTGTGTTGGTGGGCCATTCGCGTGCGCAAACCCAGGCCGGTGACAGGCACTGTCTGAAAAACCATACTCATTAATCCCAACACCGTTGTGACTGCCGCGCAAAAATCAAAACTAAAAGCAATGTGCTGCGCTGCAATAAAAGCGGCATCAAAAAAGACCGCCCCCGTTAATTCAACTTCGGGCGGTCTTTTTATTGGTTTTGATTAGCCAGCAAATTAAATCAGGCGGTTCCACCCACAGTCAGGTTTTCCATCCGCACGGTAGGAATCCCGACCCCAACCGGAACACTTTGACCTTCTTTACCGCAAGTACCCACTCCTGAATCCAACTGCATGTCATTACCGATCATACTGATTTGATTCATGGCATCGGGCCCGCTACCAATCAGGGTGGCCCCTTTAACGGGGTACATCAGTTTCCCATTTTCAATCACCCAGGCTTCCGAGGCGGAGAAAACAAACTTACCGCTAGTAATATCAACCTGGCCGCCACCGAAGTCTACGGCATATAAACCTTTTTTAACCGAGGCAATAATTTCCTGAGGATCCTTATCGCCGCCCAACATAAAGGTGTTGGTCATACGCGGCATGGGCAGGCTGGCGTAGGATTCACGGCGGCCATTACCCGTAATGGCCGTCCCCATCAGGCGCGCATTATGGGTATCTTGCAAGTAGCCTTTCAAAATACCGTCTTCAATCAAAACCGTACGTTGCGTGGTATTGCCCTCGTCATCCATATTTAAGGAACCACGGCGGTTTTCCAAGGTGCCATCATCAATGACGGTCACGCCTTTAGAGGCCACGCGCTGGCCAATACGGCCCGAGAACAAGCTGCTGCCTCGCCGGTTGAAATCGCCCTCCAAACCATGGCCTACCGCTTCGTGCAGCATGACACCTGGCCAGCCCGGCCCCAGAACCACCGTCATCTGCCCAGCGGGTGCCGGTTTGGCTTGTAGATTGGTCATGGCAGAACGCACAGCCTTGTCCACGTAACTGCGCAGCATATCGTCAGAGAAATAGGACAGGTCAACCCGCCCGCCACCGGCTGCCGAGCCGCGTTCACGACGGCCATTTTGTTCAACAATGACCGACAAGGACAAATGCACCAAGGGACGTACATCGGCTGCCAACCGGCCATCGCTACCAGCGACCAGCACCACATCGTATTCCGCCCCCAGACTGGCCATGACCTGCACCACGCGCGAATCTGCCGCACGCGCCAAAGCATCCAGCCTTCCCAGCAAAGCCACCTTCTCAGGGGCAGGCAAACTGGCGATAGGGTCCGTGCCGGTATACAAGGGGGGGCGCGGTGAATCGGTCGGCACCAAAATGCCGCTTTTACCCGAACCGCCCTGGCGTGCAATCGAACGCACCACACGGGCCGAGGACAGCAACGCCTCGGGACTGAGGGAGTCCGAATAGGCAAACGCGGTTTTCTCGCCGCTTAATGCACGCACACCCACGCCCTGCTCGATTGAAAAGCTGCCGCTTTTGACGATCCCCTCATCCAGCGCCCAGCCTTCGCTACGGGTGTACTGAAAATACAAATCGGCGTAGTCGGCCTGATGGGTGAAGATCTCACCGAGCGCGCCAGACAAATGACTTTCGTCCAGACCCCAGGGGTCAAGCAACAGTCCACGGGCACATTCCAGAGCATTGATAGCCGGATCAACTAACTTCATCGTTTATTCCTACTGACAGATCCCCGGCAAGCCCATGGCTGCAAGGGACGAAAATGGGTACCAATAGACGTGCTGACATCAACTTGGCTTCCGTCCATCTGAGCATTAAAACAGAATGTGCCACCGTATGCGATGCCCACGTACGGATCAGGCCATTTACGCCCCTCCCCCCCTAAATCAGCCGATTGAAGCAATCGGTTCAAATATTCTACTTACGACATTTTCTGATACGGAATTAAAACTATTTAAAAATCCGTCTAATTAGAAATGAACCCATATGGTTTTGGTATAAACCCATTCGGTTTTATGATAACCCCTGATTAGATTAATTAATCAAGAGCCATAGAATCGTCTAATACCCTTAAATAATTACAAAAACCAAACACCTTTTTGATTAAGGGTTTATTTTTTATCCAAACCACTTATCTTTTCAAGAAAATCAAAGTACACTGCTTTCACATGATAAACATGAGCTTGTGCAGGCAGGGTTTATCAGATAACTACAAACATGAAACAGGAATCCTATATGTCAGTCGAAACTTACAGCTCCGCAAAGCAGAAGATCGAAAAAGAGATTCTGCGTCTGCAAAAGCAGATGAAATCCCTTAGAGTTAAACAGCGTCGTCCTGTCATTGCGTCTATCGTCAAGTCCATGCAAGACAACGAGATCACGATTGAAGAAGTTGCTGAAGCTCTGGAAAACTCTGCCCGTCGCGGCGCTGGCGCTAGCTCCAATGGTCCCAAAACCAGCCTGCCTCCCAAATACCGCCACCCCGGCACCCAAGACACCTGGACGGGCCGTGGTCGTCCACCACGCTGGATCATTGATGCAGAAGCCAATGGCCGCAGCCGTGAAGAGTTTCTTATCAAATAAGCTTGGAAACCAAACAAAAGAAAGGGACCGCTTTTCAAGCGGTCCCTTTCTTATTGATCTAAAACCCCTACATAATATCGGGGTTCTAGCGACTCAATCTCGAGGTAATGGATATCGGATATCAATCACTTGTCCATTATTACCGGGAAAACCATCAAATATGGCCTGGGACAAAAAAGGCATCTGCTGGTCCAGATTGTCAGAATGGCTATACGACACAGCGGTGGCGCGATACACTTCCGCGCCCGAGTTTTGATTATCCGTAATAATTACATTTAGATAATTTTTATACATAGTGACAGGAACATTCACTACATTCGGAGAATAAAAGAAACCGCCGCCCCAGCCATCATTTGGCGCATAATAGCCGCGACCAATTCCCCATGCGGATGGGCCATAAAAGCTATCTGCAAATTGCGGCACCCAGCTTTGCTCCTGCGGATTGCCATAATCCATTTGCACCACGAAACGCGCCGATTTCAGATCAGGGGCTTGCACCAGTCCTGTCACCCCAATAGAAGCCCGCACAGAATCAGCAAAAGACTGGTATTGCAAACTGCCGCTTTTGTCTGGCGAGGACTTGATGTAATACGTATCGCCACTGGTGGTGGTGGGCCATTGCTGATAACGCGTCAATTTGGCAGACCAGCTAGGCGCAGCGCAAGCCGTAGTCAACAACGCGAATGCCAGGCCCATCAGGCGTAGGGCGCGCCAGGAAGCCCCTTCAGAAAATAAGCTCATCGTTTCACCTTTGCTTGTTTTTCGCTTGCACGTTCAAGCCCGATTAATGGCAGCGCCACAGCGCTGGCGAACAATTAGTGTACTGCCTGTTTCTGGCGCTCAGTGTGGGCGTTCAAACAACATTACAATAGACCATCTTTTTCGATTGTCGGACCAGGATCACATGCGCACAGACACCTTACCCACGATCTCCCGCCACGATTACCAACCCTACCCCTATCAAATAGAAAAGGTACGGTTGGAATTTGATTTGGCGGCCGAGCAAACCTTGGTTCGTCTGGCTTTTCGAGCCAGCAGCCGGGATGGCCAGATCCGCCCCCTGGTGCTGGATGGCGAAGACATTGAACTCATTGAAATCAGTCTGAATGGCGTCGCCCTGAACGCCCAGGATTACCAGCTTGATGAGCAGGGCCTGACGCTCTCGCCGGCGGCCACAGAGTTTGACGTGGTACTGGTGAGCCGCTGCCGCCCCCAAGAGAACACCATGCTGATGGGCCTGTATATCTCGGGCCAGAACCTATTTACTCAATGCGAAGCCCAGGGCTTTCGCCGTATCACTTTCTTTCCGGACCGCCCCGATGTGATGTCCCGCTATGAAGTGGTGCTGCGTGGCGATGCCAAGCGCTACCCGTATCTGCTCTCCAATGGCAATTTGCTGGAAAGCACCACACTGGACGATGGCCGTACTCAAGCTATCTGGGAAGACCCCTTTCCAAAACCTTCTTATTTATTTGCGCTGGTGGCCGGCGATTTTGATGTACGCGAGCGTGAAATCAAAAAGGCCAATGGCCAGCCTGCCCTATTGCAGGTTTATTGCGATCGTGGTGACGGCGATAAAACAGAATGGGCCATGCAATGCCTGGAGCATTCAGTACGCTGGGATGAGCAACGCTTCGGCCTGGAACTGGATCTGGACCGCTTCATGATTGTGGCCGCTCGCGACTTCAATATGGGCGCGATGGAAAACAAGGGCCTGAACATTTTTAATTCCGCCTATGTGCTGGCCGATGCACAAAGCACCACCGATGCGTCCTTCAACGCCGTCGAAGCCGTTATTGGTCACGAATATTTCCACAACTGGACGGGCAACCGCGTGACGTGCCGCGACTGGTTCCAGCTCTCCTTGAAAGAAGGCCTGACGGTGTTCCGCGACCAGGAGTTCTCGGCAGACATGTTGGCGCAAGGACTGGACGGCCCTCAAGCTGCCAGCGCTCGTGCCGTCAAACGCATTGATGATGTCAGCGTCTTGCGCGCGGCCCAATTTCCTGAAGATGCCGGCCCGATGGCTCACCCTATCCGTCCCGAGAGCTATCAGGAAATCAGCAACTTTTATACCGCCACGATTTACGAGAAAGGCGCTGAAGTCATTCGCATGCAGCACACCTTGCTGGGCGAAGAAAACTTTCAGGCTGGCATTCGTGAATACTTCAAGCGCCATGACGGCCAAGCGGTCACGTGCGATGATTTCGTGGACAGCATGGACAGCGTGTATCGCCAAGTCAAGCCTGGCCGCAGCCTGGAACAGTTCCGACGCTGGTATCAGCAGGCCGGCACTCCCCGCGTTCAGGTCAGCCTGCAACACGACCCCGCCACCCAGACCGCTACGCTGACCCTGCGCCAAAGCAATGCCCCCGCTGGGATTGAAAACAAATCCACGCCCAAACCCCCCTTGCATATCCCCTTTGCCCTGGGCATGCTGGATCAACAAGGCGCTCCCTTAACCCTGCACCTGGATGATCAGCAAGGCGATACGCTGGTGCTGGATTTCACTGAAGCGGAACAAAGCTGGACCTTCACGCAGATTCCCGACGCTCCGGTTCTGTCCCTGCTGCGCAATTTCTCTGCCCCCGTGCGGGTGGACTACTACCGTCCGGATTCCGAGCTGGCTTTGCTAGCCCGCCACGACACGGATCCATTTGCACGCTGGGAAGCGGCGCAGTTGCTGGCTACCCGTCTGATTTTGTCCTCGGCCTCGGGACGCACTCCTTCGGCCACACAATTGGCGACCGTGGTGCAAACCTGGCATGCGCTGGTACAAGACCCCGCCTTAAGCCCTGCTTACAAGGCCCGTATCCTGTCCCTTCCCAGCGAGCGTGAATTGCTGGAACAGACCCAGCCCATGACCCCGCGTGCCGTTGTTCAAGCCCGCCGTCAACTCCAACGTGAACTGGGTCTGGCCCTGACTCCCTACTGGCAAGAGCTGTACCAGTACCTGAGCCTGGAACAGGCTCCTTACAGCCCAGACGCCTTGCAGGCAGGCCAGCGCTCCTTGCGCAATCTGGCTCTGAATTATCTGCTGGTTGCCGGCGTGAGTACCGGCCCACGGTTGGCACGCAATCAATACGATCAGGCCACCAATATGACTGATCGCATGGGTGCCTTAAGTGCGCTGGTGAACTACGGCGACCAAGAAGATCGCCAAGACGGCCTGGATGACTTTTTCCAGCGCTGGCAAGACAATCCCCTGGTGCTGGACCGCTGGTTCAGCTTGCAGGCCACCGCCCCCAGCACACAAGTTGCCCAAGTGCGCGCCTTGATGCTGCATCCGGCTTTCTCGATGCGCAATCCCAACCGCGCTCGCTCTCTGATTTTCCAGTTTTGCATGAATAATATGCAGGCGGTACACACGCCCGAAGGCTATACCTTCTGGGCCGAGCAAGTCATTGCCCTGGACAAGCTCAACCCGGAAATCTCTGCCCGTCTGGCCCGTGTGTTTGATAACTGGGCCCGCTTTGAACCCGAAGCCCGCGACCTGCTCAAGGCAGCGCTGGAGCGTATTCAGGCCGAACCCGGCCTGTCGGGTAATGTGGCCGAAATCGTACATAAAGCATTAACTCTTTGACCTCGGAGTCTGTCTTGAAGAAAAACCTTACTCAGTATCTGGTGGAGCAACAGCGCCAGAAAAAAACGGTCACCGCCGATGTGCGCCTACTACTGGAGACCGTGGCTCGCGCGTGCAAGGCCATTGGCCATGCCGTCAGCAAAGGGGCGCTGGGCGGCGTTCTGGGTTCTCTGGACTCCGAGAACGTCCAGGGCGAAGTTCAGAAAAAACTGGACGTCCTGTCCAATGAAATTCTGCTGGAAGCCAATGAATGGGGCGGCAATCTGGCTGCCATGGCCTCCGAGGAAATGGACACCCTGCACCGTATCCCCGACTACTACCCCAAGGGCGAAAACCTGCTCTTGTTCGATCCGCTGGATGGCTCGTCCAATATTGACGTGAACGTGTCCATTGGCACGATCTTCTCGGTGCTGAGCGTACCGCCTGAAGCGCGTGACCGCGTCATCGAAGAGCAGGAC